>CAYTJL010000074.1:0-17720 GCA_964437785.1 uncultured Polyangiaceae bacterium | reverse complement strand
CGGAGTATTCGGAAGGGACGGGCGGCTCGCGGTGGCTCTTGCTCGTGCAAAAGCCCTGAGTACAGCCCCGCAGAAGTTCGTTGCCTATTTGTGCCTCCGCTGCACCCCTTGGGACAGTTGCAAAATCAAGAGGTGTAGAGAGAGGAGAGAGGAACGCAAAGGCGCAAAGACGCAAAGAGAGTGGGAGGGTATGGAAGAGGGCGCGCTCCGCCGTCCACGGTCGACGCAAGAGAGAACCGACAATGACAAGAAGAGCAGTGAACCCACCACTCTCCCTCTCTCTTAGCGTCTTTGCGTCTTTGCGTTAAAATTCTGAATGACGAATGGGTAACGGAGTTGCGCGGACGTGTACTGAGGGCCTTTACATACAGGTCATGTATTGTTCGCTGCACGAGTTGCAGCAGGGGTTACAGCCCGATTGCGCGCATTCGGGCAGCACGTCCACGGTCTTGCACGCTTCGCCCGGCGCGCAGTCGGCGTCGGTCGTGCATTGAACGTCGTCGACGCACCGGGGCTCCGCGATGGGGGACATCCCGCAGCCCGGCTCCAGCCAACGACAGTTGAGGCCGAACGAGCAGTCCGTTTGCGTGGTGAGCGTAGAGCAGGGCTGGGGCGGAGGGGGGTTGCACGGAGGGCTCGTGTCGTTCCAAAACGCGCTCATCTCAGCGGCGACGCACTGGACGGTGTACGTGCCCACGCACGCGTCGGGGTATTCGCAGACGAGGCCCACCTCGTCCGCGGTGCACGCCGAGCTCGGCGCGGGCGGATCGACGGGGCAGTCGGGGAGGCACGAAGGATCGAGGTCCGAAACGGCCCAATCCCCGTTGCCGCAGATGGCCGTGATCGTTTGACCGCACGAGCCGGTGTAGTCGCAGCTCAGGCCCTCATCCGAGCACGCCGAGCCCTGCTCCGGCGCTTGTGTGGGGCAGTCTGGGAAGGGTGGATTGGTGATGACCTCGCTGCCGCACGCGGGCGCGACGAGGGCGGCAGCGCCCGCGAGCGTGATCAGGAAAGGCGCGCTCAGGGCTCTCTTGGAAGCTCGCTTGGCCATGTTGACTCCTCTCACATGCAGATACCGACGGTCTCACCACACGAGTCGCAGCACGGGTTGCAATTGGCCTGCGCGCACTCGGGGACCACGCTCACCTTCTGGCACGTCCCGCCGTTCAGGCAGTCCGTGTCGACGTCACACCCCATCGCGGGGTAACAACCGGGCGCCGCGAGCGGCGCGTCGCCGCAGCCGGGCACCATCCAACGGCAAAAGGAGTCTGCCTCGCATTGATCCGAGGTCGTGTAATTGAGGCAGAATTCGGGCGGAGGGGGGTTGCACGGAGGCCCATTGACCGACGTCGCCCACGCGGCCCCCGACGGACCGGCGATGCACGTCGCCGTGTAGGTGCCGCTGCACTCGTCGGGGTAATCGCAGACCTGGCCCGCCTCCTCGCACGGCTCGCCCTGCGCGGGCGCGAGGTCGGGGCACGCCGGCGGCGGAGGAGGGTTGGTGATGGTGTCGACGGTGCTCCCGCACGCGGGCAGCGCGATCGCCGCGGCCCCCGCGACGGTGATGAGGAACGGGGCGGCCAGGGTCTTTTTGCTCTTTTTGGTCTTGGTCATGATCTCGCTCTCGGGTTCCGGCACAACGTGACGCACAAGGAAGGGGGGCGCCGGGTCTTCGGGGAGACGTTGGCAACCACCATACCAGCGCGGCGCGCGCGGGAGAAGAGCGAGGGGAGGGGAGGAGAAGGGGAGGGGAGAGAAATCAGCCTTGGCAGTTACCGTTGACGCAGGTCTGGTTGTTGTCGCAGTCTTTGCCGCACTCGCCGCAGTGCTTCCGGTCCGACGAGAGGTCGACGCAGCCCGCGTTGGGCCCGCAATACACCGTGCCTTGGTTGCACGTGCACTGGCCCGAGACGCACGTCCCGAGGCCGCAGATGTCGCCGCACTGGCCGCAGCTCAACGGATCGTTCGAGAGATCGTGGCAGCCGATCTCGGGCCCGCAGTCCACCTGGTTGTTCAAGCACTGGCACTGTCCAGAGAGGCAGTTGCCCGCGCCGCACGTCACGTCGCACTGGCCACATGCCTTGGGGTCGCTCGACAGATCCACGCAGCCGACGCCGCCGTTGCAGAAGGTCTGTCCCTGCGGGCAGACGCACTGGCCCGACGTACACGTGCCGTTGCCGCAGTCGCGGTTGCACTGGCCGCAGTGCTTGGGATCGTTCGACAGATCCGCGCACGCGCCCGGGCACTCCACGGTCCCCTGCGGGCACGCGCCGCAGTTGCCCGAGACGCACGGCTGCCCGTCGAGGCACGCGTCGCCGCACGCGCCGCAGTTCTTCGGGTCGCTCGACAGGTCGACGCAGCCGTCTTGGCAGGTGACGAGCCCCGTGTCGCAGACGCACGTCCCGTTGTCGCAGATCGCGCCCGGGTTACACACCGTATCTCCGCACGGCACGCCGCCGCCGGTGCCGGAGGTCTGGAATGGATTGCCGGTGCCGCCGCAGCCCACGCTGATCGAGAGCCCGAGCAGCGCCCCGAGGCCGAGCGCGATCATCACGGCCCTCGCCGTGGAGGAATGAGCGTTCATGAGAGGTCCCTTTCGATGTTCGAGGAGTGTGGGAGTGAGCTCACATCGGGCAGTGCGAGCCCTCGACGCACACAGGCACGTTGTTGTACGTGCAGCAGGTCTCGTTGACCGAGCACTGCGGGCACGGGCACGCGTTGCACCCCGGAGGCGCGAAGTAGTTGCGGCAGTTGCCGTTGGCGCACAGCTCGTCGACCGCGCAGGCGTCGCCGCAGCCGCCGCAGTTGATGGGGCTATTCTTGAGCTCGGCGTTGGTGAGGCACGCGCCGTTGCAGAACTGTTGGTTGATGTCCCCGCACTGGAGCATCTGGCACGCGCCGTCCACGCACACGAATCCTTGGCCCATGGCGGAGCACGCGTTGCCGCACGCGCCGCAGTTGTTCCCGCTGTTCAGGAGGTCGATGCAGTTGCCGTTGCAGAGCGTGAGGCCGGGGCGGCAGACGCAATTGCCACCTTGGCAGACCTCGCGATCGTTGCAGCCGTTGCCGCACTGCCCGCAGTCGGTGGGGCTCGTCTGGGTGCTCACGCACGATCCGCCGCACTGCTGGCCGCCGCCTTGGCACATGCACATCGCGTTGACGCACGCCGCGCCGTTGGGGCAACCCATGTTGCACCCGCCGCAGTGGTTCGGATCGACGGCCGTGTCGACGCACTGGCCAAAGCAATTGACCTTGCCGGCGCCGCAGACGCAGTTGCCCGAAACGCAGCTCTCGCCGGGGCCGCAGTCGTTGCCGCACCCGCCGCAGTTCTGAGGATCGGTCGAGACGTCGGAGCACCCCGAAGGACACGTGACCTTGCCCATCGGGCACACGCAAACACCGTTCGTGCACGTCGCGTCGACGAAGCAGTCGTTGCCGCACCCGCCGCAGTTGTTCGGGTCGCTCGACGTGTCCACGCAGCCGACCGCGCCGCCGCAATACACAGCGCCCATGTTGCAGGTGCATTGACCCGACACGCACGTGCCCGCGGGCCCGCACGAGACGCCGCACGCGCCGCAGTTGGCGGCGTCGCTCGACAGATCCGCGCACGCGCCCTGTCCCACGCACGCCACCGTCCCCATCGGGCACTCACCGCACATGCCCGAGATGCACATTTGGCCGGTCAAACACGGCTGCTCGCAGCCGCCGCAGTTCTTGGGATCGGTGGAGACGTCGGAGCAGCCCGATTGGCACGTGACGAGGCCGGGGTCACATACGCAATTACCGTTTTGGCAGGTCGCGCCCGGGTTGCAAGGGCCGTTGTTCCCGCAGGCGCACGCCCCGCTCACGCACGTCCCGCCCGCGCAGTCCGTCCCGCAGCTCCCGCAGTTTTGAGGGTCCGCGCTCGTGTCGACGCACGCGCTCCCGCAGAGCTCCGTCCCCGCGGAGCACGCGCCCCCGCCGCCCGAGCCGCTGCTCGAAGAGCTGTTTCCCCCCGTGGAGGGATCGCTGCCGCAGCCCAAAGGCCCGCTCGCCAAACCGAACATCGCGGCGGCGAAGGCGGCCGCCAAAGGCACGAAGAGAGACCGAACGCTCATGTTACCTCCGCTCCTCCGCCGAGCGGAGGTGGGATGAACAGGCAAGATTGTTTGGACCGCGCCGCGGCCAAAAGCACCATGTTGTGACGTAACGCCATCACGAGCCCGAGGGACGAGAGGGCTTCTTTGGGGGAGGTGCCTTGATGGGATCCGTGGCGGCTCAACAAAAATGAACAGCGCAAAAAAACGAGAGGGTCGTGCGATGATCATGAGCCGAAATGACCGAGCTCAGGGCACCTCCCCGTTGGATCGAGATGCCCGCTCCCCCCGCACCACGGCCGCGATCACCGGCGCCCGCTCCCCGATCGGGCGCGGCGGGCGACGTCGTCGCGCTGCCCGTCACGCGCGACGACGCGGCGCTCATCGCGGGGCTCCGCGCCGGGGAGCCGTGGGCGCGCGCCGCGCTCTTCGATCGCTACGCGCCGCAGGTCGAGCGCATCCTCCGGCGCGTGCTCGGCCACGAGAAGCACAACGACATGGCCGATCTGATCCACGACACGTTCGTCAGCGCGCTCTCGTCGATCGACTCCATCCGCGACGCCGCGGCGCTGCCGTCGTGGATGACGACCATCGCGGCGCGCACGGCGTACCGCGCGATCCGCGCGCGGCGCGCGCGACGGTGGCTCTTCTTTTGGGAGCCCTCCGAGGTGCCCGAGCAGGTCGCGCCGAGCGCGGGCCCCGACGTGGTCGAGGCGCACGCGCGCGTCTACGCGCTCCTCGATCGCATGCCCGCCGACGAGCGCGTCGCGTTCGCGCTCCGCTACGTCGAGGGCATGGAGCTCGATCGCGTGGCCGAGGCGTGCGACGTCTCGCTCGCGACGGTGAAGCGCAAGCTCGCGAAGGCGGAGGCGCGCTTCGTCGCGCTCGCGCGGCGCGACGAGGCGCTCCGGCCGTGGCTCGAAGGAGGAGGGCGATGGACGACCTGAAGCAGAGGCTCGCCACGCTCGGCCGCGCCGTCGCCGAGCACCAAGACGACGCCGCGAGCGGCGCCGCAAATGCGGAGCCGCGATCCGCGTCGATCGAGCGCGCGCGCAGGAAGCTCCTCGCGCCCGCGGCGCCGTCCGGTTCGGCGCGGCGGCTCGCGATGGCCATGGCCGCGGCGCTCGCCGTGATCGGGCTCGTCGTGATCGGGCTCGTCGTCGCGCCGTCACGCGCGCTCTCGTTCGTGGTCGCGCGCGAAGGGCGCGAGGCCAAGGGCGCGATCGGGGAGTGGGTCGCGGCGCCCGCGAGCGCGCCGATCGACCTTCGTTTCTCGGATGGAACGACGATCGCGGTCGACGCCGGGGCGCGCGCTCGCGTGACCCGCGTGAGCGCGCGCGGCGCCGAGGTGCTCATCGAGCGCGGCGGCGTGCGGGCCGACGTGATCCACGCGGCCGAGGGGACGCGGTGGGCGATCCACGCGGGGCCCTTCGAGGTGATCGTGACGGGCACGTCGTTCCACGCGGCGTGGGATCCGTCGAGCGAGCGCTTCGAGCTGTCGATGATCAAGGGATCGGTCCGCGTGACCGGCCCGTTCGTGCCCGCGGGTCGCGTGGTGGTCGCGGGCGAGCACCTCGCGATCTCGGTGCGCGACGGCCGCATGGAGCTCACCAACGTCGCGCCGGTTTCATCTTCGATCGCGAGCGCGCCGATCGACGCGCGTCCTTCGATCGAGGCTCCTCCCGCGATCGACAGCGCGAAGCCCGTCGCGTCCGCGCCGCCTTCGCCGAGCGCGAGCGCGAGCGCGACGCCGGCCTCGTCGTGGCGCGCGCTCGCCGCGAAGGGCCGTCACCGCGAGGCGATCGAGGCCGCGGAGCACGCGGGCTTCGACGGCGAGATCGCGCGCGCGTCGTCCTCGGATTTGTTCTTGCTCGCCGACGCGGCGCGCTTCGCGGGGCGGATCGATCGCGCGAAGCAGGCGCTCGTCGCGGCCCGATCGCGCGCGGGCCAGCGCGGGCGGAGCGCGTTCTTGCTCGGGAAAATCGCGGCGGATCAAGAGCGCGACGCCGCGTCCGCCGCGCGGTGGTTCGAAGCGTGCGTGGCGGATGAGCCCGGCGGCCCGCTCGAAGAGCAGGCGCTCGGCCGCCTCGTCGAGCTGCGTCGCGACAAGGATCTCGCCGCGCGTTACCTCGCTCGGTATCCATCGGGCGCGTACGCGCCGATCGCGCGATCGATCACGTCGCCTTGAAGCGGATCGTCTCGGCCTCTCTGTGGTTGTCGTCGATCATGATGATCCTCTCGCTCACGTCGGGATCGTTGGTGCTCGCGGGCGACCCTGCGATCGTCCTCGCGGGGCACCCGAACGATCCCGCGATCGCGCGCATGCGCGAGGAGCTGCGCGTGCTCGGCTACAGCGTGCAGGTCGTCGCGAGCGACGCGCCGCTCTCCATCCTCGCGAACGATCGCGGCGCCGCGGCGGCCGCGCGCGCGCGTCAAGACGCCGTCACGTTGTGGGTCACGGGCGACGAGATCGAGGTGCGCGCGCAGAGCCCCGGCGAAGATCCGTCGCTCCTCGCCCTGCGCGCGGTCGAGCTCCTGCGCGGCAAGCTCGCGGCGAGGAGCGTCGATCACACCGACGGCGGAGCGCTCGACGCCGCGCCGATCGACGCCGGTTCACGCGACGGCGCCGCGCCTCCTCCGCGTGACGCTACGCCACCGCCGATCGGCGCGGCGTCGAGCGCGCCGCCGGGCACGTTTCCCCCCGCGGGTCCTGTCGGGCTCTCCATCGCGCCTGCGGTGCTCTTCGGATCCGGGGGCGTCGGGCCCATGCCGGTCGTGCGCGCGGGCGTCGAGTACAACCCGGTGCCGAGGATCGGTGTCGAGGTGATGTCGTATCTGCCCACCACCGCCGCGAACGCAAAGGCACCTGAAGGGATGGTGTCGCTCCGCATGCTCGGGCTCGGCGGCGGGATCCGCGGGCTCTTCACCGATCCTTCGTCGCGCCTCACCGCCTCGCTCGGGCTCGGCCTGTCCGCGGTGCTCGTGCTCTTCTCGGGCGTCGCCAATCCACCGTTCGTGGGCGTCGAGGGCACGCGTTGGGTCGCGGCGCCGTACCTCAGCGCGAGCGCGGGATATCGCCTTCACCCGCGCGTCGCGCTCCGCCTCGACCTCACCGGCGCCTTGTTCCGGCCGCCTCCGGTGGTGAGGATCGCCGGGCAAGACGTAGCTTCGCTCGGTCAACCTGCCGCCTTTGCCTCATTCGGTGTAGAGGTGAGACCATGACCCGCCTGCGCGCCGCCGCCTCGTTGCTCTTCGTCTCCGCCGCGCTCGGCGCCCTGATCCTCCCAGCGTGCGACCCCTCGTACATCGACGGTGTCGTGCTGCCCGACGGCGGCGTCTGCCATCATGGCGAGCTCTTTTGCGGCGAGCGGTGCGTCTCCGTGACGAGCGATCCCGCGCACTGCGGCGCGTGCGGCCACGCGTGCGCGCAGGGCAAAGTGTGCTCCGAGGGCGAGTGCGCCGACGCGTGCGACGACAGCCACACCGACTGTGACGGCGCGTGCATCGACACGCGGAGCGACCCCGGGCACTGCGGCGGGTGTGAGAGCGCGTGCGCCGAAGGCATCGAGTGCAAAGACAGCGAGTGCGGGTGTGAGGGAGAGCTCGAGCGGTGTGAGGGGGCGTGCGTCGACGTCAAGACAGACCCCCTTCACTGCGGGAGCTGCGACAAGCCCTGCGGTCAGGGCGAGATGTGCAGCGACGGCAACTGCGAATGACGAGGTCGGGTGGAACGTAGATATTCCTCCCTCTACGCGGGCCTTGTCGCAGCGTCGAGCTAATGGTATGTCCTGTAACAAGGTACTTTATGGACAAGCAGACCCTCGAACAATTGGAGGCCGCCCTCGACGCCGTCAGCAGAGAGCTGGCGCCTCGCGTCGAGGTCCTCGCACGAAAGAGCACCGAGGGGGCGCTCACCGCCGAAGAGCAAAAGGAGTACGCCGATGTCGTTCGCCTCAACGACATGCTCAGCGCGATGAAGCTGGAGGCTGAAGATTTTTGGGCCGTGCGGAACGCTTCGTGACCATTACGGTCGAGATACGAGAGGCGGTCCGGCGGCGCGCGCAAAACGCATGTGAATATTGTCGACTCCCGCAGGAGGCGTCGGTCGTACCCCATCAGATCGATCACATCATCGGGAGGCAACATCGCGGCACGGATGACGTCTCGAATCTGTGCCTCTGTTGCATCCGGTGCAACCTGAAGAAGGGGCCCAATATCGCCTCTGTCGACCCAGAGACAGAGGCGGTGATCCCGCTTTATCATCCACGCCGCTCGCCCTGGAGGGAGCACTTCACCCTTGCGCAAGATGGCACCATCGCTGGCCGGACCGCGGCGGGGCGCGCGACGGTCGCGCTCTTGGAGATGAACGATGGTGAGCGCGTGCGGCTGCGGGTGCTGCTGTTGCGCCGAGGTCGGCACCCGTAAAGAGGCTCAGGGGGTCAAGACTACGACGAACAGGTCCTCGGCGCCGAGCCCGGCCACGGGCCCCCCGCCGAAGTCGCAAGGGCTCAACAGGAGACCACCCGAGATCACCGCGCCGTCGGGGCGCACCGCGATGCCCTGCGGCGTTTGGGCGCCTGCGTCGCCGTAGCTGTGCGACCAGAGATGGTTGCCGGAGGTGTCGTATTTGGCCACGAAGACGTCGTTGCCGCCCGCGCTCGTGAGCGGCCCTCCGCCGAAGTCGGCGGTGCCTTGGAGCGCGCCCGTGATGGACACGTTCCCGACCTTGTCGACCACCACACCGATGGACGTTTGGTTGCTCGGCCCGCCGAATCCCTTGCTCCACACGTGGGCCCCGGCCGTGGTGAGCTTCACCAGCCAAACGTCGGTCCCGCCGAGGCTCGTAATCGGAGCGCCGCCGAAGCTCATGGTGCCGTTGAACGAGCCCGTCGCGTACACGTCGCCCGCCGCGTCGACCACCACGCCAAACCCGGTTTGATCCGCGGCGTCGCCGAACCCCTTGCTCCACACGTGCGCGCCCGCGGAGGTGAGCTTGACGACGAACGCGTCGGCGAGCCCCGCGCTCACCAAGTTGGATCCTCCGAAGTTGGCCGTGCCGCTGAAGTCGCCGGCGATATACACGTTGCCCGAGGCGTCGGAGGTGACGCTCCGCGCGATCTGGTTGCCCGCGTTGCCGAACCCCTTGCTCCAAATGTGCGCGCCCGCGGGCGAATACTTGACCAGATAGACGTCGATGCCGCCCACCGTGGTGATGTTGCCGCCGCCGAAGTTGACCGTGCCCACGTTGATGCCCGTCGTGAGGATGTTGTCCGACGGATCGACGGCGATGCTCCGCGGGAGCTGTTGTTGGGAGTCGCCCGCGCTCTTGGACCATTGGAACGAGCCGTCCGCCCCGAGCTTCGCGACGTAGATGTCGCCGTTGCTCCCCACCTCGGTGTGGACGCCGCCGCCCAAATCGATGGTGCCATAATAACGGCCGGTGAAGATCACGTTGCCCGCGCTGTCGGCGGCCACGCTCGACACCGCGGAGATCCCCGCGTAAGCCTTGCTCCAAAGGCAGTTGCCGTTCGGATCGAGCTTGATGACGACCGACGACCCGCCCGCCGTGCCCGTGATGGGCCCGCAGCCGAAATCAACGGTGTTGGTCAAATACCCTGCCACGATGACGTTGTTGTCTTTGTCGGCGGCGACCGCGTTGGTCTCGTCGTCCGCGCTGCCGCCCCAACCCTTGCTCCAAAGGTGGTTGCCCGCGCAGAGCGCGGCCGATCCATTGCAGTCCTCGTCGGCGGCGGTGGCGCAGTTTTCGAGCTTGGGGAGCACGTCGCCCGAGCACGCGCCCATGCCCGTGCCTTGGCTGTTGCAGAGCGCCGTCCCCGCCGCGCAGATCCCCACGCCGAGCGTCCCCGCGGGGCCCGTGTAACAGGCCGTCGGCATGTTGGGCAGGCACACGCAGCCTACGCCGCCCTCGTTGGTTTGCCCGTTACAATCGTCGTCCACCGAGGTGTTGCACGTCTCGGCCGAGGGCGTGACCTCGCCGATGCAAGCCCCATACGCGGTGCCTTGGCTGTTGCACGTCTTCATACCCGACGCGCACACGCCCACGCCGAGCGTGCCCGCAGGCCCGGTGTAGCAGCTCGTCGCGCTGTTCGGCGCGCAGGCGCAGCCCGCGCCGCCCTCGTTGGTTTGCCCGTTGCAATCGTCGTCCACAGGCGTGTTGCAGGTCTCGGCGACGGGCGTGACCTCGCCGGCACAAGGCCCATAACTCTTGCCGTCGGCGGCGCAGGTCTTGGTGCCGGCCGCACAAGCCCCCACGCCGAGCGTGCCTTGGGGCCCCGTGTAGCAGCTCGTCGTGCTGTTCGGCGCGCAGATGCAACCCTCGTTGACCTGGCCATCACAGTTGTTGTCGGACGCGTCGAGGCACGACTCCGTAGAGGGCGTGACCTCGCCCACGCAGGGCCCATAGGCCGTGCCCTGCGCGTTGCACGTCTGCGTGCCCGCTTTGCAAACGCCTACGCCCGCCGTCCCCGCAGGGCCCGAGTAGCAGCTCGCCGTGCTGTTCGGCACGCACGCGCAACCCTCGTTGACTTGACCGTTGCAGTTGTCGTCGATGGGCGTCGCGCACGACTCGGCCACGGGCGTGACCTCGCCCGTGCAAGGCCCAAACGCGGTTCCCTGCGCGTTGCACGTCTGCGTGCCCGCTTTGCACGCGCCGACGCCCGCCGTTCCCATGGGCCCCGAATAACAGCTCACCACGGCGTTCGGGACGCAGACACAACCCTCGTTGATCTGACCATCACAGTTGTCGTCGGCCGCGGTGCCGCACGCCTCGGGCACGGGCGTGACCTCGCCGGTACAAGGCCCGTACGCGGTGCCTTGGGCGTTGCACGTCATCGTGCCTGCTTTGCACGCGCCGACGCCCGCGGTGCCCGGAGCGCCCGAGTAGCAGCTCGCCGTGCTGTTCGGCGCGCACGCACAACCCTCGTTGATCTGACCATCACAGTTGTCGTCGGCCGCGGTGGCGCACGACTCGATGGCAGGCGTGACCTCGCCCGTGCAAGGGCCGTACGCCGTCCCATCGATGTTGCACGTGTGCGTCCCCGCCGCGCAGGCGCCGACGCCGAGCGTGCCGGCGGGGCCCGTGTAACAGCTCGCCGTGGTGCTCGGCAGGCACGCGCAGCCGATCCCGCCCTCGTTGGCTTGACCGTTGCAGTCGTCGTCCTCGGGCGTAAAGCACGTCTCGGGCTGGGGCGTGACCTCGCCCGTGCAAGGGCCATATCCCGCGCCCATCGCGTCACACGTCATCGTGCCTGCTTTGCACGCGCCGACGTCTTGTGTGCCTTGAGGGCCGGTGTAACAAGGCTGCACGTCGCCCGGCGGACAGACCATCACCGCGCCGCCCGCGCCGCCCATTCCCCCCAAACCACCACCTGCGCCGCCCATGCCGCCTTGCGCGCCGGCGCCGCCCGATCCGCTCATCCCGCCCGCGCCGGCCATGCCACCGGCCCCGCCCATGCCCCCTTGTCCGGCCATACCCCCTTGACCGCCTGCCCCACCTGCGCCGCCCAATCCCGAGCTGGTCGACGTGGATGTGGAGGTCGACGTCGACGCGCCGGACGAGCTCGATGAGGAGGTTGACGACGACGAGGAGGATGTGCTCTGCGACGAGCCGCCGCCGCTCGACGATGAGGAGGATGTGGTGTCTCCCCCGGATCCGCAGCCGATCGCGAGGCCCATGGCCAATACAAAGCCCGACGCGGAGACGACGAAGCGCTTCATGGATCCCTCACCAACAAGACGGCAAAAAGAATATCAGAGGAGAGAGTAGCAGGAGCGCCCCGGTCCGTTCACCTTCTTGGATACTTTATTTGGGCGCCTTCACCACGACGTTCGCGACCGTGTCGGTCCAATAAACGTGCGTGCCGTCCACGGCCAGGTTCTCGGGTTGGATCTGCCCTCCCGCGATGATCACAGGCGCTCCGCCCGCGATGGGAACCTTGTTGATGGTCCCGTCGCCCGAGCTCGCCCAATAGACGTGCGTCGCGTCGACGGCGATCCCCTCGGGCCGCGCGAGCCCGGTCGCGAGCTCGACGAGGCCGGCGCCGTCCGCCTTGTTGGCCTTGATCACCTTGCCTTCGGCGCTCGCGATGCCGCGCTCGCTCCAATAGATGTTGGCGTCGTCGATGGCCACGTCCCAAGGCACGTTGCCGATCGAGAGCGGCGTCTCGTTCGTGAGGTCGTGGTCGCACTTCTTGATGTAGCCGTCTTGGCGGTTCACCCAATAGACGTTGGTCGCGTCCACCGCGATGCCGTTCGTGAGCTGATTGGCGCTCAGGAGCCCCGCGGCGCCGCCTTCGGGCAGGCCGTCCACGGGCACGCTCTGGATGTCGTCCGGCTCGCGCGTCCAGAACACCGTGCTCCCGTGGACGACGACGTCGCGCGCCGTGGGAGCGTCGATGATGTCGATGAGCGCGCCCCCCGCGAGCGGGGTCTTGCGCATGACGCCGTCCACCGAATACGAGACCCAGTAGAGATAACCGTTGTCGATGGTGACCGCGAGCGGCGCGCCTTGCCCGGTCGCGACGGTCGTTTGGCCCGTGCCGTCGAGCTTGATCTTCATCACCTCGCCCGAGATGGAGTTGGTCCAATACACGTACGTCGCGTCGACGGTGATGCCATAAGGCCCGCTCCCCATCGGGAGCGCGGCGAGCGTCGTGCAAACCGCGCACGCGCTCATCCCGCCTGCGCCGCTCGACGAGGACGAGGAAGAGGACGAAGAAGAAGAGGAAGACGACGACGCGCCGGAGGACGACGAGGACGACGAGCTCGTCGCCGGCGCCCCGCCGCCCCCCGCGCCGCCCGTGCCCTCACCACCGCACGACGCGGAGGCGATCACGGCGCCCGCGAGCGACGAAAGTACCCACCCTTGGATCAACCAGGTTCGATTCATGATGATGCCCTTCACAAGCTCTGGAGGTAAGACACCAGATCGTCTTTGTCCCCTTCCGTGAGGCCGGACGAGAACGAGAGCCGGTCGACGACGTCGCGCAGCGTCCGCGCGCTGCCGTCGTGCAGGTAAGGCGCGCTCGCGTGGATCCCTCGGAGCGATGGAGTGTCGAATTCACACGCCGTCCGCGCGTTGCCGAGCACGTCCTTCGCGGCTTTGTCCGGGGTCGGTCCGCTCGTCACGCACGTGCCGATGTCGTGCAGCACCACCGCTTGGTTGAGATCCAAGGTGGGGTTGCCGACGCCGCTGTCCGTGAAATAAGGCCCGCTGTGGCACGAGGCGCAGAGGTTTTCGAAGGTGACCTTGCCGCGCTCTTGCGCGTCGAAGAGCGGGCCGCTCGTGACCTGATAGGGGTTCTGCGGGAAGGGGATGGCCAGGTTCACGAACGCGGCGAGCGCCGCCAAGTCGGCTTGTTGGCTCGGCTCGTTGATGTCGTAATTGCCGCCCTGCTCCACGCGGATGGTCTCGTCGTATTGCTCGACTTTGTTGCGCGCGGCCTGCCGGAACAGAAAGCCTGCGTTGAGCGGGCCGCCCGCGTTCGACGGCGTGTCCCTGGGCCCCTGCGCGAAGATCCACGTGACCGCGTCCGACCCGCCCTCGATGTGGCACGACGAGCAGGCCACCCAAAAGTTCTTGGTGATGGGGAACGCCGCCGAGTTGGCCGAATAAAAGAGGCGCTGCCCCAAACGAAGCTCCTTGGGCATCGGGTCGTTTTGCAGCCGGTCGATGGATGGGCCGTCGACCGCCGCGGGCGTGATGGGGTCGTCCTCGTCGAGCGCGAGCACGGTGACGTCATGGGTGTTGCGACCCTCGACGTAGGCGAATTTTCCCGCGTGATCGACCACGATGCCTTCGAGGAAGGCCGAGGGCAAAGGCCGCACGAGCGCCTTCTCGTTGCCTGTCTCGGCGTCGAAGATCATCACGTCCTCGCTCTGTGAGAGCGCCACCAGCGCGAGCTTGCCGCTCGGGGTGAAGGCCACGGCGCGCGGCCCGGAGACGCTGTCGATGAAGGAGCCTTTGGCGCCCGGCACGCCCGCGGGTTGGAACAAAAGGCGCCTCGTCTGCGCGGCGCCCGACGGGTCCAACGTCGAGATGGTGGGGAACACGGTTGATTCGAAGTCGAGCGCGGGTTGCGGCGTGTCCACGCCGAGGAGCAGATGGGGCACCCAGATTTCGCCTGTCCCGGGCCGCGGCGCGGCCGTGTAAAGGCCCCTCGCCTCGCCGTTCGGGAGGCGCTTGTCGGCGCCCGGAGGCTCCTTGGGCAAGAGGGTTTTGTTGATGATCGCGAGCGACGCGCCGTCGAGCACGGTGACGCCTGGATCGAGGAGCAGGTGCGTCACGAAGACCGACGCTCCATCGTCGCTCACCGTGACGCCCCAAGGGTGCTCGGTGACCTGCGCCGTGGCCGTGATCGTGTCCTCGGCGGGATCGATGCGCGACACCACCCCTGCCTCGTGGCTCACCACATAAACGGCGCTCCCGTCTTTGGCGGCGGCGATGCCCGTGGGGCCGTGGACGGGGATGGTCGTCGTGATGGCGTGTGACGCGGCGTCGATGACGATGACCGCGTCGCCGCGCTCGGCCGCGACGTACACCTTTTTGCTGTTCACGATCGCGAGCGCCCTGGGCTTTTGGGCGGGCTCATAGCGCTTCGTCGCCGGGTCCGGCGCGGGCGTCGCGCCGAGCGGGATCTCGGCCACGATGGAGCGCGTCTGCGTGGCGATGACCGTGACCGAGTCCGCGTCTTGGTTCACGACCCAGAGGTTCTTGTCGTCGCTCGTGAGCGCGAGGGTGGACGAGACCGTGGTCCCGCTCTCCTCGGGCGCGGGCGGCGGCGGCTCGGTGTCGCCGCCGCAGCCGGCCGTCAGAGCGGCCGCCGCGGCGATCATTGGATAAAGCAAGCTCGTTGTTCGCATGATCGAGATCTCCCCCTCTCCCTTCCTTCATGGACCCTTCATTGACGTGAGAACACCACCTCCGCCGCGAGCGCCGCAGGGAGCTTGGCGGTGGCGATGTCCGGCACGCAATCGTGATCGCGATCGCCCATGTCGGCGGCGATCGAGAGCTCGCCCGTGAGCGCGCGTTCGGCCATTTGCAGCCTGCCGCCCAAACACTCCTCGGGCTCTACCACGCCGTCTCCGCTCGTGTCGTTCCAGCCGTTGACGATGAGCTTCATCCCGCGCTCGATGCGGCTCAACACGAGCTTCGAGGCCTCCTCTTGGCCGGGCTGCGCCGCGACGAGCTTCCAATATTGGCGGAGCGCGCCGTGGAGCATGCCAAACACCCTCGGCGAATACGTCATGGTGAGGCTGTTGTCCTGCTCGGTGCGGTAGATATGGATGTCGTCCATCCAAAACGATTTTTCGAGGGCGGCGAACGCCTCTTTGGCGCGCGTGCGGTACTTCTCGTCGCTCGTGGCGAGGTACGCCTCCAACAGCCCTCGGATCGCGGCGGCCTGCGCTTCGAGCAACGTGGGCGCGTCGAGGGCCGCGCCTTGAGCGAGGTCATAACCGTTCGCGGCGAGCCCGTCGGCGTTCATGAGCGAGCCGGCCAAGAAGTCGGCCTGCGCGCGGATGAGATCCGTAATGCGCGACGCGAGCGTGCCCGCGTAGGGTTTGCCCGCGAGGCTCGTTTGGTCGAGCGGGATGGGCGAACCGAGGGAGTCGGGCGTGTCATTCGAATACAGCGTGAGCGACGCGTTGAGCGCGCGGAGCGCCGTTCGGAGGCTCACGATCGAAGCAGCGGTGTTGTACGTGTTCACCTGCGCGCCGCGCATCACGCCGCCGGGGCCGGGGGTCGCGCGGTCGACGAGGACCTCGTGATCGGGGTCGTAGTGGATGCGATCGAGGTTCACGAGGAGCACCTTCACGATCGCGAGCGACCTGTCATGAGGGGAGTCCTCGCCGTCGGGGAGCTGGTTATCCGCGGCGAACGGGGAGCCGTCGAACGTGGCGCGGAACTGCTGGGATCCGCCGAGCTCCGCGTTGTCCTCGTCGGTCATGGCGAAGAAGGTGCTAAAGCCGCCGAGGAGGCCCGCGTAGTCTTGCAGACGGCTCTCCGGCCCGCTGATCGCGAGCATGGAGGGTTTGGGGAAGAGCCTCTTTGCGTCCGCCGGGCCCGCCGCCGTGGGCGTCTCGGTGACGGCGACCGAGCCCGGCCACCACCGAAGAGGTGCGTTGTAGTCGTAGTCGATGGCCGCGCCCACCGAGGCGAAGCCGCCGAGCGAGGCGCCGTCCGCGGTGGTGAGCGACGAGAGGAGGAGCGCTGATTTGTTATCCATCTCCTCGATCATCACGAGCCCTTGCCAGCCTTCGAGCGACACGCCGCCCAAATACGTGCCGTCTTTGCCGAACACGAGGGTGCCGGGGTCGACGGGGCTCTCCCACTTGCCGATCACCGTGTTGTTGGGCTCGCCGACCTGGCCGAGGCTCGCCTCCGCGACCTCGACGATGGGGTGTTGATCCACGTCGTGCATGGCCGCCCAATAGTTGATGGCCCAGAGGCCCTGCTTCCACGCGGCGTAGCCGAGCGCGTCGGGCTCGAGCACCTTGTCGGTTTGGGCGTCGCGGTCGTCGAGCGCGAGGGAGTTGGAGTCACACTCGTAGTCTCCGACATATTGAATCACGGTGCCGGGCGGCAAGGGCTCGTCGGTCGCGCCCGCGAGCGAGCACTGGTTGTCGGCGCCGACCTTGGGCGTGATCGCGGGGTCGAAGGACCGATATTCGGCGAAGACGGGCAAGAACCCGGGCCAACCATAGGGGTTCGACGGATCGCCCACGGGCGCCGGGCTCGTGACGAAGTCTTTGCCCACCAAGGCGCCCGACGCGCGGCTCGCCTTGGCGAGGTATTGGAGCCTGTCGCGGAGGAGCACGAAGGCGGGGTCGCCCGTCACCGCGCCCGCGTTCACGAGCGGCCCGAACTGGAGCGAGATGCCCGCGCCCGACTCGAACGAGGTGTTGTTCATCGACTGTTTGGAGTACTCATAAGACTCGATCGCAAGGGAAAACCCGAGCGGATCGGACGTGAGCTCCCCTGTCCCCGGGTCGATGTAATTGTCTGTCTTGTCGCTGAAGCGGTCGTATCCGCCGATGTCCCTGCCGAGCAGCTCGGCGAACGGCTCCCCGGAAATCTGCATCTCGATCGAGGCGCGCATCTGATCCGCGACCACGAAGCGCGTGTTCGTCGTCTGCGCCGAGAGGCCTTTGGGGAGCCCGCCGCCCGAGCCGCCACCCCCGTCGGGCGGTGGATTCACCGTCTCCTCCGTGCAGCCCAAGAGCCAAGGCGTAAGGAGTCCGGCCAAGAGGCTAAGGCATGAGCTGATACGGATATTGAATTGCATTTTCAACAAATAAACCGAGACAAGCTTGCCGGTCAACAAAAAATTTCTACAAACGCCCTTTGGAAAAAGCGACGCAACGAAATGTGGAGTCCTGAGGGGCCCCTGTCACGTCCGAAGATGCTCCGGGCGAGGGTGCGGTTGTCGTGGTGGGAGGGCGAGCGCGCGGCGAGCGATCGAGCTAGCCGCGAACGCGGAGTCGCGACCCACGTCGATCGCGGAGCGCGGGTCGATCAGGTGCGGAAGCGATCGGTCGCTTCGATGAGCTCGTGCAAGATGCCGGGCTCATACGCCGAGTGGCCCGCGTCGGGCACGATGCGGAGATCGGCCTCGGGCCACGCGC
>CAYTJL010000073.1:0-37860 GCA_964437785.1 uncultured Polyangiaceae bacterium | reverse complement strand
CGTGCGCGACGACGCCGCCGCGAGGGACGCGATCCTCGCGGGGCGCGCGCGCGCGCCTTCGGATCTGCCCGAGGGGCCGGGCCGGCGCGCGGCGCTCTCGCTGCTCGCCGCGGTGGGCGATCGCGCGGTGCGCGAGGCGGACCTCGCGACGCCGAGGTGGAGCGAAGATCCCGGCCCGCTCATGGCGATGCTCGCAGCCTCGGTGCGCGCGGGCGAGGCGGATCCCGAGCAGGCGCTCCGCCGCGCGCGATCGACCGCCGATCGCGAGATGGCGCGGCTCGAAGCGAACGTCTCGCCGATCCCGCTCGCGCTCATCCGATCGCTCATCGGCTGGACGCAGCGCTTCACGCGCCTCCGCGAGCGCATGCGCACGTGGGTGAGCCGCGTGCTCGGCATGATCCGCCGCATCGCGCTCGACGCCGATCGCAGGCTCCGCCGCATCGATCCTTCGCTCCCTCCGGGCAGCGTGTTCTTCTGCACGTACGAGGAGCTCATCGCCGCGCTCGGCAGCGGCCGCGCCGAGATCGGCCACGTGGTGCGCCTCCGCCGCGCGGAGCACGCGCGCGACGCCGCGCGGCCCGATCCTCCGCCCACGTTCATCGGCCGCCCCGAGCCCGTGCAGCTCCCGCCCGCGCAGGGCATGAGGCTCACGGGGCTCCCCGCGAGCGGCGGCGTCGTCGAGGGGATCGCGCGCGTGCTCGGGCCCGGCGCGACCGGGCTCGACGAGGTCAGCGCGGGCGAGATCCTGGTCTCGCGCACCACCGACGTGGGGCTCTCGCCGCTCTTCTTGGTCGCCGCGGCCGTGGTGACCGAGCTCGGCGGCCCGCTCTCGCACGCGGCCGTCGTCGCGCGCGAGTACGGCGTCCCCGCGGTCGTGAACGTGCCGGGCGTCACGGTCGCGATCCGCACGGGCGACAGGCTGCGCGTCGACGGCGACCGCGGCATCGTCGAACGCCTCGAAAATTAGGCGAATTTAGCCTCAACCGAGCGTGCCGGTCGCGGTGCCGTGATCGAGCGCGGCCTCGGCGAGCGCGAGCGTGTGCGCGACGCGCGCGCCCTCTTCGAGCGGCGTCCGCGGCGCGCGCCGCGCCTCGACGCAGGCGAGGAAGTGCTCGACCTCGATCGCGAGCGGCTCGCGCCACGCGACGTCGATCACGCGATTTTCCCTTGTTTCCAAGGACAATTGACGCGGCGATGCGATGTCGTCGAAGCGCGCGCGGCCGAGCGACCCCGCGACCTCGACGCGCCGATCTTTGGCCGGCCGCTCGCCCGCGAGCTCGATCCTCGCGTCGAGCCCCGACTCCATCGCGATGCGCACGGTGACGCCGCAGCCCTCGTGCGGGGACGCGGACAGATCGCGGATCGGGCTGTGATCCAGGGCGAACAAGATCGAGAGGTCGTGCGGGCCGAGCGCCCAGAGCGCGGACGTCTCGCGGCTGCGCGTGGCCGAGGCGCGGGTCGCGTCGAAGCGGCGCAGCGGGCCGAGCTCGCCGCGCGACACGACGCGGAGCAGCTCGACGATCGTCGGGTGATAAAGGAGCAGGTGGCCCACCATGCCCACGAGGCCGCGCGCGCGGGCCTCGATCGCGCAGCGCTCCGCGTCGAGCGCCGAGAGCGCGAGCGGCTTCTCGACGAACAGATCGACGCCGGCCTCGATCGCGCGCAGCGCGAGCCCCGCGTGCGAGGACGCGGGCGTGGCGATGAGGACCGCGTCGACGCCCGCGGCGATCGCGTCGTCGAGGTCCTCGACGATCGCGGCGCGCGGCGCGCGCGAGGCCGCGAGCGCGCGGCGATCCGCGCGCGGATCGGCGACGGCGACCACCGCCGCGCGAGGGCTCTCGCCGAGCACGCGGAGGAGGTTCTCTCCCCACGCGCCGCAGCCGATCAGCGCGACGCGCGTCCTCACGGAGCCCCCGCCGACGACGACGCGGACGGGGCGGGCGGAGCGGCGGGCGCCGCCGATGCGGGCGCGCCGATCGACGCGGAGGCGCTCGCCGGAGGAGCGGGCTTTTGACGATCGAGATCGCCCAAGATGGCTTTGCCGTCCGGGTTGCCGGGGTGGATCGAGGGCCCGTTGATGTCGACCATGAAGAGGTACGTCTTGCCGTCGACCGAGGCCTTGACGCGCTCGTGCTGCGAGCACGAGCTCTCGGTCTCGACGGCCCAGAGCACGGGTTTTTTCGGGTGCCGCTCGTCGAGCAGCTCGGGGATGCTGTAGCCGCCTTTGGCGCGGTAGGCGTGCACCACGTTGAGGGCCGCGCGCCTGTCGGCCTGATCGAACTTGCCTTGGAGGAAGTTGATGCCCGCGATCGCGACCACGGCCGAGCCCGCGATGAGGGTGTTGCGGATCATCTTGCCGGAGTCCATCGACCCGAGCCGCTATAGTCGGGCTCGGTTGGGCGCGCAAAGCCCTCGTGCTCGGTCGGCCTGCCCCGCGCGGGCCCGCGGCAAAACCCTGTCTTGATCAGCGCGCGCGGGTGAGATCGATCATGGCTTGATAAAACCCCGCGATGCGGGTGCTCGCCGCGTGGAACACGGTCCCTTCGGGATAAACCCCCTCTTCGTTGGGGGCGCCCGCGGGCACGCCGGTCAAGAGCTCGATACCCTCCTCGACGGTGGAGATGGCATAAACGTGGAACTTGCCCTCTGCGACCGCGTCGATGACGTCGCTCCGAAGCATGAGGGCGTCGCGGTTCGGCAGGGGCACGAGCACGCCTTGCCGGCCCGTGAGGCCTTTGACCATGCACACGTCGTAGAAGGCCTCGATCTTCTCGTTGAGCCCGCCGACCGGCTGGACGCTGCCTTGTTGATCGACGCTGCCCGTGACGGCGAAGTCTTGTTTGATGGGATAGCCCGAGAGCGCGGAGAGGAGCGCGTAAAGCTCGCTCGACGAGGCGCTGTCGCCGTCGATCGCCTCGTACGTTTGCTCGAAGACGAGCGACGCGCCGAAGGTCAAAGGCCGTTTGCGCGCGAAGCGCGAGGCCAAAAAGCCGCTGATGATGAGCACGCCTTTGCTGTGGATCGGGCCCGACATCTCGACCTCGCGCGCGATGTTCACGGGCCCTTCGACGCCCGGATAGACCACCGCGGTGACGCGGCAAGGCCGGCCGAAGGTGACGGGCCCGTCGCTCAGCACCGAGATGGCGTTCACCTGGCCGACGCGCTCGCCGGTCACGTCGATGCGGATGGTGCCGTCCGCGAGCAACTCATGGACTTGATCGCGAAAATGGCTGCCGCGCCGCCGCGCCGCGGAGAGCGCCTCGGTGACCATGGCGCCGTCGACGCGATCGAGCCCGCGCTGCTGCGCGCGATACCCCGCTTCGAGCGCGACCTCGGCGATTTGGCCGAGCTGCGCGCTCACCTTGGTTTGACTCTCGGCCTCGCGACCGCCGTGGAAGAGCAGCTCGCTCACGGCGTCGCACGTGAGCGGCAAGAGGCCGCGATCGCGCGCAAAACCAGCCAAAAATTGAGGATACGTGATGACCGCTTCGGCGAGCGAGAGGGTCGGCTCGAAGCGGGCTTGGACCTTGAAGAGCTGAGAGAACTCGGGGTCTGCGTCGTGCAGCTCTTGATAGATGCTCGGGCTCGCGATGAGCACGACCTTGAGCTCGAGCGTGATCGGCGGGAAGAGCAGCTCCTCGGAGGTGCCGCGAAAGTACGACGGGTTGTGCTCGGGCACGATGAACTTGCCCGAGAGGAGGCACGCCTTGACCTGCTCGTAGAGCGCCTCGTTCTTGAGGAGCGCGCTCGCGGGCAAGATCAAAAATCCTCCGTTCGCCTCGTGCAGCGCGCCCGCGACCGCGAAGCCGGGCTCGGGGGGAAAGCCGGAGTCGGGCGGCGCGTGGGTGCGGCCGAACAACGCGGTGAGGGTCGGGTACGTGACCTCGACCACAGGCGCGCCCGAGCCCGGTTTGTGCTCGGTGAGCAGCGTCGGGATCACCGCGCCTCGCGCCAGCGTGGGCGGCGCGTCCTCGCCGCGGGGCTCGTCGAGGAGCAGGCGCAGCTCGCGACCGACGGCGACCTCGACGTCGGCGAGGAACCCGGCGATCGCGGCGCGGCCCTCGAAACGAGCGCGAAACGGCGCGAAGCTCGCTTTGACCATCTCGGCGAGGAGATGCTCGACCACGCCGCGGAGCTCGGCGTCGGCCTCGTCTTGCGCGGCGGCGAGCGTGCTTTCGAACTCCTCGACCGCGGTCGCGATCGCCGCGAGCGCCTCGCTGCTCGGGGCGGCGGCCTCGTCGAGCGCGGTGATCTGGACCTCGTCGTCGGCGCGCGTGAGGTCGAGGCCGAGCTCGCGGGCCGAGGTCTTGAGCTTCTCTTCGAGCCTTCCCTCTTCGGTCGCGACGCGCCTGCGGATCCGCGCGCGCGCCTGTTTGTAGCGCTCTCCTTCGGTCACGCCGCGCAGTCCGTCGACGAGCTTTTTGTGCAGGTCCTCCATCGCGTCGGCGAACGGGCGGCCCTCCCCCGCGGGCAACGTGAGCACGGCGGGCTCGCTCGGCCTGCGCGGGTTGGGGAGCAGGAGCAGATCATCCGGCGTCGGGCGCCGGGCTCCGATGCGGCGCGCGACCGATCGCGCGCAAAAGGTCCTGCCGGTGCCCGGGGCGCCGACCACCACCACATGAAAGCGTGGTTGACGAATGTCGAGGCCAAACGTGAGCGCCGAGAGCGCGCGCTCCTGGGAGGAGACGCCGGAGAGCGGCGCTACGTCGTCGGTCGTCTGAAAGCGAAGGGACTCCGGGGATACAAGCTTTCTGCACTCGGTCGCGTCGAGCTCGCGAATGGGCATGGCGCACCATATCACCACCCTGTCCCCCCGGGAGCCGGATGACGGGGCGCTCCCCTTCTAACCTTCGACAGGCTTGTCCAGATGCTCGTGACGGTTGTATCGATATCTCGTAGTGAGATAGTGGTGCGAGCGGACATGCCAAAAAACCGATATTCGGGGCAACATTGATAAGAGATGCTCTATCGCGTTGACGAAACGGAGCATTTGGCGCGGGCCTCCATGAACGGGCGGGGCATCGAGATCGCCGGCCGGGCGCTACCAAGCGTGGTCGAGCGTCAGGTCAGCCGGGGGGACTGGAATCAGGCGAGCCCTGATTTCAAGGTTTTGGGGGAGCACGTCCTTGACATATCTCATCGTAACTCGCTGAACTGGTTTTGGTCTAACGTACCATGGCCCCTTCACCCTGCTGACCTCCTTTCAATAATGAGCCCCATCCGCGTATATTTGATCGACGACCACCCCATCGTTCGTGAGGGCTTGTCGCGGATCTTCAAGCAAGAGGCAGACATGGAGCTCGTCGGCTCATCCGAGACGGCTGCAGCAGGTCTGCGCGAGACGCTCGCCTCCAAGCCAGATGTCATCCTCGTCGATTTGAACATGCCCGACCGGGACGGCATCGAGCTGCTGAGCACGCTGCACGCGCAGCTCCCCGCCGCCAAGCTCGTGGTGCTCAGCGGGTATGAGGACGAGTACCGCGTGGCCGAGGCGCTCAGGGCCGGCGCGCAGGGATATCTGGTGAAGAGCGCGCTCGTGACTGAGGTGATCGACGGCATTCGCCACGTGATGACGGGCGGCGCGCCGCTCTCGCCGCGCGTCGCCGGCGCCGTCGTCCGTGCGATGCGGCGCGGCGCTCACAGCGACACCGCGAGCGGGATCGAGGCGCTCACGCCGCGCGAGCTCCAGGTGCTACGCCTCCTCGCGGCGGGCGTCTCCACGCGCGAGACGGCGCAGCGGCTCACGATCAGCCCCAAGACGGTCGAGACCCACCGGGTGCGAATCTACGCCAAGCTCGGCGTGAAGAGCGCGGTCGAGCTCACGCGTGTGGCCGTGCGCATGGGCCTCATCGATCCTTAGCTGGGTGCTCTTGTCGGCGGAACGTTGATTCCCCCGCGCTGCGAGGTCTTCGCGCGTTTGGGTTTAAACCGCTCTCGACCGTGAGCCGCCGCCCGCCGCGTTCTCCGAGACGGTCGCGACGAAGTCCGCGAGCATGCCGTCGACCACGCGCAGCCGCCGCGACATCTCGCGCGCCACGTTCAAGACGAGCAGCGCATACGACTTGATGTCGCGCCGGTAGAGCGCGTCGAGGTCGTGCGACGAGATGCGCATGAGCCGCGCGGGGCCTACGACCATGGCCGTGGCCGATCGCGGGATCATGTCGAGGATCGACATCTCGCCGAACCAGTCGCCCGGGCCGAGCATCGCGATGCGCGCGTCCATCCCGCGCTTGGCTCGGCGCAGCACCTCGATCTCGCCGGTGAGCACCAGGAACATCTCGCGCCCGGCCTCGCCCTCACGAAAGACGATCTCTCCCGCCGCGAGCTCGACGATCTGGAGCGCGCCCACGAACGACACGAGAGCCTCGTCGGACAGGCCGCCGAACAAGCCTACTTCGCGCAGGCTCTCGTGATCTTGCTCGCTCAAAGACATGCGCCGTATTGCTCTCCGTTGAGGTAGACGTCCTGCATGTTGATCTGAATGCCCACGCACGACGTACTGGCCGGACACGATGGGGAGAGCACCTTACAATACTTGAGGCACTTGTTGCCGGTGCCGGTGTCGAAGCACGAGTACGTCGGCGCGCACTCGGCGAGGGCGGGATCGCAGAGCTGTCCCTGCGTCTTGTTCCCTGCGCCGCCGCAATAGCTGAAGAATCGCATCTGCCCCGTCTGCTCCTGGCCGAGCTGACAGCTCGTGCCGGCGACGGCGCAGCCCGCGTTGCTCGACGGTGTACAGGAATCGGTACATAAGGTGACGTTGGGCACCTCTCCCTGGCTCGAATTGAGCTTGATCGCGCAGATGCCGCCGGCGCACTCGACGTCGTTCTCGCAGAACTTGGTGCACGTCGAGATGGCGCCGCCGGTCGACAGGCAGATGGTGCCGGGCTCGCATTTGCTGAGCTGCCCGCACGACTGCTTCCACGGCGTGTTGCCCTCTTTGATGCAGCTGCGGGATCCGTCGAGCAGCACCGAGCACTGCTTGCCGGCGACGCACCCGCACTGCGGGAGCGTGAGCTTGCACGGATCTTCGCTGCACATCCCTGCGTCCGGCTCGCCCGATGAGCTGCTCGACGACGAGCTGCTCGCGCCTCCGCCGGACGCGCCTGCGCCGCTGCTCGACGACGAGCTGCTCGCCTCGCCGCCCGCGCCCGAGCCTCCGACCCCGGTGAGCGTAGAGCCCTTGGCGCAGGAGATCGCGAGCACGACGAGCGTGCCCGAGCCCAACAAGACAAGACGGGTCATAAGCGCTCCCGGACAGGGTGCTCCACTTGCGGCCATCGTATGCGGTCGCGAAGAGCGCGGTCAACCCGAGGAGGGAAGCTCTTTGGTGAACACTACGCGCATGCGGCCGGGCCCCGCGTAGTCCTCCACCTCGGCGACGGACCAGCCCAGCGCTTGGTGAAAGCGAACGCTCCCCTCGTTGCCGATGGTGGTGATCGCCTTGAGCTGCGTCGAGCCCTCGCGGACGCAGTCGCGCTCGAACGCCTCGTACAGCATCCTCGCGACGCCGCGGCGACGGAAGTCCGGGTGGATGCCGACGAGGTGCACGTAGCCCACGTTGCCGCAGATGAAGCCGAACAAAAAGCCTACGAGCAGGCCGTCGGCCTCGACCACGCGCGCGAGCTGCCCGAGCTCGTAGAAGAAGATCGGGTGCGCGAGCGCGCTCGTCGGACCGCCCCACCACCGATCGATCACGACGACGATGTGATCGTAGTCGGCTTTGGTCAACGGTCGCGTCAACATCCCCATCAGAAGCCTGCGCTGTCCACACCGCCGTGCGGATCGTCCTTGCGAGGTTTGCCGCCCGGCGATTTGCCGCTCGGCGCCGGCTTTTCGGGTTTTTCGGGCTTGTCGGGCCCGGTCCTCTGCGCGGGAGGCAGCTCGCTCGGTTCGAGCACGACGGCCTTCTTGGCCTCGGCTTCGAGGCGCGCCTTCTCCTGCGCAGCCGCTTCGGCGCGGATCTGCTCCAGCTCTTTTTGGTAGCGCGCGAGGCTCGTGGTGAGCAGCACCGCGCTGCGCCCCGCGACGGCGACCGCGGGAGGCCGCCCGCGCACAGCGGCGATCGCGCCCGCGATCACGATGAGCAGCGCGATGCCCGCGCCCGCCGCGATGGACGTCGGCGAGCGGCGCTTCTGCATCAGCGTCGGGTGCTCTTCTTCCCACGGCGGCGGCGTGGGCGCGTTCCCGAACGAGCTGTTCGGGTTGGATCCTGCGCGCGGGAGGGGTGAAGGCTCACCCGCGAACGTGGGCGTGCGCACGATCGAGCGGAGGTTGGGCGCGCCGGTGATGGACACGGCCACGGCTTCGAGGCGATCGGCGAGCTCGCGCGCGGTGGAGATGCGCTGCGCCCTGTCTTTTTCGAGCGCGCGATCGATGATCTGCGACAGCTCCGAGGGCACGCTCGGGTTGAGCTCCGTGAGCGGCTGATGGGGCTTCGTGATGATCGCGACCATCAGCGCGTTGTAGTTGGGCGCGTCGAACGGCACGCGACCGGTCAGCGCCTCGTACAAGATCACGCCGAGCGACCACACGTCGCTGCGCCCGTCGATGTCGAGGTCGCCGCGCGCCTGCTCCGGGCTCATGTACGCGGGCGAGCCGAGCACCGCGCCGGTCGACGTCTTGACGAATTCGTCCGTGCCTTGGCCGACCGCTTTGGAGACGCCAAAATCGAGGATTTTGGGCAGCGTGTCGCCGCGGTTGTCGAGCGCGAAGAAGATGTTGCCGGGCTTGAGATCGCGGTGCACGAGGCCGCGCACGTGCGCCTCTTCGAGCCCGCGCGCGACGAACGCGATCCACGCCGCGGCCTCGCCCGGGCGGAACACGCCCGAGCGCGCGAGGCAGTGATCGAAGCCCTCGCCTTCGAGCAGCTCCATCACGAGGTACGGCGAGCCATCCTCGGCCTGGCCCATGTCGTAGACGTCGACGACCGCGGGGTGCTTGATCTGCCCGCACGCGCGCGCTTCGAGGAAGAAGCGCTGGAGCGCCTCTTTGTTGTCCGCGAGCTTGGGGAGGAGGAATTTGACCGCGAAATCGCGATCGGTGAGCTCGTTGCGCGCAGCCCACACCGATCCCATCCCGCCGGCGCCGAGCTGGCGGAGCAGACGGTATTTGCCTGAGATCAGCATCCCCGTTTGCACGGCGGAGCCTCCACGAACGATCGGCTACGTAGGGTGCGGCAAGCCGGCGAAGGGGTCAACGGAAACGTGGGCCCCTTATAAAAGGCTTGAAATCAAGCCTTTTTGGCGCCTGCGGCCTGGGCGAGCTGAGCTTGTTGTTGCTGGAGGTACTGCGCGACGAGGCGCGAGCGCTCGACCGCGAACTGCTTGACCTCTTTGACCGGCGAGCCCGCGAGCGCGTTGAGGAGCTTCGTGACCTTCTCGATCTGACGGAGCTGGAAGAGCGCCTCGAAGTAGTTGTTCGCGAGGCGCACGTCGCGCGTCATCTTGGCCTCGTGCGGCTGGAGGAGCCGCGCGACCGCCTCCAGATCGCCCTTCTGGCCGTAGAGCGCCGAGAGGCAGAGCAGGCCGAGCGGATCGTCGGGGGCCTTCTCGATGGCCTTCTTGGCGAACGCGATGGCCTTGTCGCGCGTCTCCTCGTTGTTCGCGTAAAAGCCTTGGATCGCGATGTACGGCGCCGCGCTCTTCACGTCCTTGGCGCGCGCCTCGACCGCGGCGACCGCCTTGTCGTCGTCGTCCTCGTTGCGGGTGCGGTGGTACTGGTAGAGGTACGCCCACGCGTCGATGCAGCCCACGTCGATCGCGAGCGCCTTCTCGACGTGCTCCATCTCTTTGTCGCCCTCTTTCTTGAGCTGGTAGAGCTTGGCGAGGTGGAGCGCGGGGTAGGGGTTGTCCTTCATCAAGTTCTGCGCGCCCTTGAGCGTGCCCTCGGCCTTGTCGAGCTTCTCCTGCGAGAGCTGCGCGATGCCGAGCGCGAGCCAGTCGTCGCCCGTGCCGCCCTTGGCGACAACCTTGGAGAGCACCTGCTCAGCGCGCTGCAAGCGGTTGTACTTGAGGAGCTCCTGCGCATAGATGCGGCCGCGGTTGAGATCGTCGGGCTGCTCGACCCAGTGCTTGTCGAGGCCGGCGAGCAAGTCTTCGAGGCCGATGGCGATCGGGCGGCCCTGATCGTCTTGCACCTGGACCGCGGGGCCGTTGAAGCCGAGGAGCTTCCACATCTGATCGGGCTGGAGCGCGAGCGGCCCTTCCTTGAGCTTGTCCATCAGCTCGTCGGTGGGCTTGTTGATGGGGAGCACGACGAGCGCGTTGCCCGGGATGCCGTTCGGGAACGCGCTCACCGGCGCGACGATCGCCGCTCCGCCCTGAATTTGAAGCCCTGCTGTGGTGTTTTGCTGACCGTTGTTCGCTGCCATGGATCTCTCGCTCCGCCCGCCAACCCCAAAGCAAATCCCCCTGGGGCCGAAGAAGGGCGCGCACGCTAGCAGCATCGCGCGTCACGGGCAACCACCGACTCACGCGCTCGTTATGGCGTGTATTGGCGTCATCGGCGCACGCGCTCGCGCCGGACCCTCACGAGCACGGTGCCGACGTCCGGCCGTTCGAGCTCGACGACCACGTCCTCGCCGAGCGGGCCGGTGAGCAGGCCGCGCGTGCCTTCGAGGGAGGACACGTCGCGGCCGTTGACCGACACGATGCGATCGCCCTCTTCGATGCCGGCGACCTCGGCCTCGCTGTTCGGCGGCACGACCACGACGAAGATGCCTTCGCTTCGCTCGGCGAGCGTGACGGCCACGCTGCCCGCGCCTTTGGGCTCGCGCGACGACCCGCCGCCCGCGAGCACGACGGTGACGCGCGCGGTGGTGCGGCCCGCGCGGATGGGGATTTTGTCGGCGCTGCCGCGGCCGTGATCCACGGAGAAGGCCTCGATGGAGACCTCGCCTTCGGGCAGGCCGGAGAGCACGAAGCGGCCCTCGCGATCGGTCGTCACCACGCCGCGCGGGAGCTTGCCGAGCGTGAGGTACGTCGGCACGGTGCCCATGCTCACGCGCGCGCCCGCGACCGGTTGCTCGGCCTCGTCGACGACCGTGCCCTCGATCTCGCCGGCCTCGCTCATGTCGATCGAGCCTAGATTTGCAGGGTGATCGCGATCTCCCTGGACGTTCACCGTGACCTCGGTGTCGGCGTAGCCCTCGTGCTTGACGCGGACGCGCGCGCGGCCGGGCGCGAGGTCTTTGATGACGAAGACGCCGTCGATGTCGGTCTTGGCGCGGCGGACGCCGGCCTCGGTGAGCACGGTGACGTCCGCGCCTTCGAGCCGCTCGCGGCCTCCGCGCCCGGTGATCTCGCCGCGGCCCTCGACGCCTTCGCTCATCACCAGCGTGAGCTCCGGGGGCGCGCTCGCGAGCACCTCGATGAGCGGGGCCTTTCCGGGCCGCACGAGCGTGATGCGCATCGCGAGGCCGACCGCGTCGGGGATGCGCACCTCGCCGCCTTCGCTCGTGAACAGCGTGCGGCGGAGGGGCTCGTCGACGTCGAGCGACACCGCGCGCACCTCGACGCGGCCAACGGGGTAGCCGCGATCGTCGGTGACGCGCAGCCGAAGGGTGTCGCGCGGCTTGGGCAAGATGATCTCGACGGTCTTGCGCTCACGATCGGGGACGCGCACGAGCGCGCGCGCGGCCACGTCGCCCGGGGATTCGGGCCTCGACACGCTGAGGAGGACCTCGTCGGGCACGGACGCGAACGCGAAGGTCCCGTCCTCGGCCGCGTAGACCACGCGCTCGAGGCCGCCCGCGACGGCCGCGAGCTCGACGCGCGCGCCGCGCACCGGCGTGCGATCTTCTTCGAGCACGCGCCCTTCGAGGAGGCCGCCCCTTCGCATCACGATGTGGACCGTGGCCTCGCCTCCGGGCCGGAGCGTGACCACCTCGGAGATGGCCTCGACGTACGCGGGGTGGCGCGCGATCACCTGCACGCGCCCCGGCGTGACGGGCTCTGCGCGGAAGGTCCCGTCGCCGCGTGTGATCCACGGATCGCCTTGTTTTTGAGGCGTTGCTGGGGGTGTGGGCGCGGCCGGCGCGTCGCCCGACGCGACGTGGGGGAAGTCGGGGATGGGGCCCGGCATCACGCCGAGCTCGCCCGCGGGGATGAGCGGCCGTGGGCCCGCGAGCGAAGCTTCGAAGCGCGTGTCGCGGAAGTCGATCAAGGCCGAGCTCTCGGCGATCGGCGTTCCATCCACGCCGACGCCGATGACCTCGAGCGTCGCGCCCGCGATGGGGAAGCCTCGTTCGTCGGTGACGTCGCCTGCGATGGCGCCGCCCTTCACGAGCCCGACGGTGACCTCGGTGACGTCGGCGGCGATCGCGACCGTCCTCGCGACGAAGCCCTTGGCGCGCGCGCTGACCGACGCGGGCTCGATCGCGATGGGGCCGAGATCGACCACGCCTTTGTCCCCTGTTTTGCCCTGGATGGGGAACGACGAGATGCCTTGTTCGGCGAGCACCACGCTCGCGCCCGCGATGGGCGGCGCGCCGTCGCCCTCGCCGTCGGTGACGGTGACGCGCACGCGTTTGGCCGCGCCGAGCGCCAGCGTCACCTCTTTGCGCTCACCGCGGCGCACGGGGAGGGCGATCTCGGTCTTGCTGGCTTGGTCGCCGCGGCGCGCGACCAAATCGTAGCTGCCGCCCGTGAGCCCATGAATCGTGGCGGTGCCGTCGTCTTCGGTCTTGGTGCTCTGCGCAGGCCAAAGGCCTGTCCCTGCGACGAGCACGGTCGCGCCCGGCGCGGCGGCGCCTTTTTCGTCGACGACGGTGACGACCATGGTGGCGAGTCGTTCGAGCTTGATCCGAAGGGGGCTTGGGCCCGGCGTGACGCCCGATCGAAACACGTCGTCGTAGCCGCGGGCCCACACGCGCACGCGGTACGGGGGGGCGCCCAAGCGATCGGCGCGCGCCTCTCCTTTTTCATTGGTGACGGCGGTGTAGGGGAGGGGATCGCCGAGCGTCATGACCTCGATGGAGGCGCCGGGGAAGGGCTTGTCGGCCTCATCCACCACGATGACGTCGAGGGCTTTGGCGGGCAGGAGCGTGAGAGAGATCGCGCGTTGTTCGCGATCGAGGGTGAGGGCGGTGGACGCCCTCGCCTTGCCTGGGGCGTACGCGAGGACCCACACCTCGCCGCGGGGCAGGTCGGTGAGGAGGGCTGCGCCGTCGGCGCCTGTCTCGCGATCGCCGGCAAAATGAGCCTTTCCTTTGTACATCGCGAAGACGCGCACGCTCGCGCCGGCGATGGGGGCGCCGCGCTCGTCGCGCACGACGACGTGAATCGAGGCGTCGCGCTCTTTGACCTCGGCGGGGACGGGCGGCGCGGGGATGGGCGGAGGCGGCGGATAACGAGGGAGGAAGTCGCGGAGGCCGAGCGCGAAGAACAAGCACACGAAGGCGGCGATCCAGACCGTGGCGCGCTCGAACCGGGAGGGCACGTCTCTTCGTTTAGCACGGCGCGCCGCGCGCCCGCGGCACAAATAGGGGCTTTGCGGAGATTGCCAATCTGTCGTGTGGTGCGTTTTGGAGCGTGCTTATCGTGACGGCCTGTCAATCACCGGAGATGAGGTTGAGCTCACGCTCGGTCAACGGATGGAGCATCATCGATGCTCGTTGATGATCTGCTCTATCGCCGCTCGACGCTCAGTTGAGCGCCCGGCCCCGCGTGCGATAGGGCGCCGACCCGCCGAGCTTCTCCAGCTCCTCGGCGCTCTCCTCGCTCGGCGCGAGCACGGCGAGCCGCTCGATCACGCCGCGCAGCCGCTCGCGATCGCCGCGCCCCGAATAGATGGCGCGCAGGTTCATCAACATGCGCGTGAGGATCTGCGTCTTGCTCGCGGCCTCCAGCACGTGCGGCGGCGGATCGTCGTCGGTGCCCGTGATGCGCCCGTAGAGCGATCGCACCGACGTGATGGGCAACACGCGACCCGCGAACGGATCGAGGAAGATCGCCGATCGCTCACCGTACGCCCCGCCCGCGCGCACCAAGAAGTGACCGGGGAACGAGACGCCGTCGAGCAGCACGCCGGCGCGCCGGCCGACCTCGATGAGCACGATCGCGAGCGTGATCGGGATGCCCGTCCGCCGATCGATCACGTCGTTGAGGAAGCTGTTCTTGGGGTCGTAATAGCTGCCCTCGTTGCCGCGAAACCCGAGGTCGCCGTAGACGAACGCGAGCAGCTCGTCGACGCGCGCGTCGAGCCCGCTCACGCGTGAGCACGCGAGCCGCGCCCGCTCCCCAAACGCGTTGAGCGCCGCCGCGTAGCGCGCGATCGGGAGCCCCGGGTACTCCTGCTCGGCGATGAGCAGCGCGGCTTCGGCCAGATCGATCTCGGGCTCGGGGCGACCTGCGACGTGCGCGAAGAGCGTGAGGTTGACCCGGGTGTCCGACATCAAAGGCTCCGTATCGCGAATTCTTCCGCGAGGATAGTATGGTGCGCCATGACCACGCGCCACCGACCGATCCTCCCGCTCCTCGCGTCGCTCACGCTCGCTTCAGCCGCGTTCGGCGCGCTCGGATGCTCGTCCGAAGAGGCCGACGTCTGTCACATCTCCATCGCCGCCGGGGAGGACGCTCCGTCGCAAATTCAAGCCGCGCTCATCGACGCGGCGCCGGGCAGCACCATCTGCATCGGCGAGGGCACGTACGCGTTCGTGACCGAGCTGTCCGCGACCAAGCCCAACCTCCGCATCAAAGGCGCAGGGAGCGACAAGACCATCCTCGACTTCAAGAACCAAGACCTCGGCGCCAACGGCGTGACGCTCACGGGCGATCACGTGATCGTCGAGGACCTCTGGGTCAAGAACACCCCCGGCGACGGCATCCGCGCGACCGCCGTCAAAGACGTGGTCTTCCGCCGCTTGAAGGTGAGCTGGGACACGCCGATGTCGCTCGAAAACGGCGCGTACGCGCTCTATCCGGTGCAGTGCGAAGACGTCCTCATCGAAGAGTGCGAGATCACGGGCTCGCGCGACGCCGGCATTTACGTCGGCCAATCGAGGAACATCCTGGTCGCCAACAACGACGTCTATGGCAACGTGGCCGGCATCGAGATCGAGAATTCGAGCGACGCCGAGGTGCGCGACAACCACGCTCACGACAACGTCGGCGGCATCTTGGTGTTCAACCTGCCGGGGCTGCCCGTCAAGAATGGCAAACGCGCCAACGTCCACCACAACCTCGTCGAGAACAACAACATCCCCACCTTCGCCGAGCCGGGCACCACGGTCGCCGACGTGCCGCCGGGCATGGGAATCATGATCTTGGCCTCGGACCACAACGAGGTTCACCACAACACCATCCAAGGCAACAAGACCATCGGCACCATGATCATCTCGTACACCGACCTCGTCTTCCCGCCGTGGGAGGACACGGGGTTCGACCCGTTCCCGCAGGGCAACTACGTTCATGACAACATGTATTCGAACAACGGCACAGACCCGGAGGGGTTGATCGGGATCTTGATCCAAGAGCGCCCGGTGCCCGACATCGTTTGGGACGGCTGCGTCGATCAAGACGTCGCGCCGAGCGACGATCTCTCGAACTGCGCGGGCGGCAACGGCAGCGCCGTCGTGCTCGACGTGGCGCTCTGCGGCGGAGACAGGGTCCACAACCCGCCGTCGATGAGCTGCGAGCAACCCTCCCTCCCCGCCCAAACGCCTTGACCTGAGGAACGTTCATGAGGACCGCTACCCTCTCTGCAGTTGTGCTCGCCTCCACGCTCGCCGGGTGCGGCGTGGACGAGACGGTGAACCCGATCGACACCGAGCCCTACGAGACGCTCACCAAATATGGTTTCTTTCAAGGCGCGCTCACCGACGTGACGCCCGCCGAGGACGTCCACGCGTACGACGTCGCCGCGACTTTGTGGGCGGATCACGCCCGCAAAGACCGCTTCTTGGTGGTGCCCAAGGGCAAGGCCATCGACATCAGCGCCGGCGAGGACTGGGCTTATCCCGACGGCTCGACCATCATCAAGACCTTCTCGATGCCGCTCGATCTGCGCGACCCGCTCGGGGAGCGCCGCTTCATCGAGACGCGCCTGCTCCTTTATCGAAGGGGCGAGTGGACGGGCCATGTCTACCTCTGGAACGACGATCAAACCGAGGCGACGCGCTCGCCCGGCGGCCACCGGGTGAGGGTCTCGTACATCGAAGAGGACGGCTCCCAAGGCGAGCACGAATACGTGGTGCCCAACACCAACCAATGTGACAACTGCCACGTTCGCAACGACGTAGCCCTCCCCATCGGCTCGGCCACGTCGCAGGTCAACCACATGATCGCCGCCGGGAGCGGGCAAGAAGGTCAGATTCCCCATCTCGTCAAGGCGGGCGCGCTCACCGGCGCTCCGCCCGACACGAACGCGCTCCCGAGCATGGTCGACCCCTTCGGCGACGCGCCGCTCGACGAGCGCGCCCGATCGTATTTGCACGCGAACTGCGCGCACTGCCACCGGGTCGGCGGCGCGGCGGCGGCGACGGGGCTCATCCTCTCGTTCAACGAGCGCGATCCCGAGAAGAACGGGCTTTGCAAGCGGCCCGCCGCGGCCGGGCAAGGCACCGGCGGCTTCGCGTTCGACATCGTCCCCGGCGACCCGGACAAGAGCATCTTGCCTTTCCGCATGTCGTCGCTGGAGCCCGACATCAAGATGCCCGAGCTCGCCAATCGGCTGACGGACGAGGCGGGCCTCGCGCTCATCCGCGCGTGGATCGCGGCGATGCCCGCGCAGACCTGCGAATAGATAAACGGCCCTCACCCCCAACCCCTCTCCCGTAAACGGGAGAGGGGGGTCAGACAGAGGGGTTATCTCTTTCTTCCCCTCTCCCGTTTACGGGAGAGGGGGCCGGGGGGTGAGGGCGGCGCGGCACGAGCGCCATCAAAAACGACAGCGCCGCGAGCGCCCAAAAGGGGATGTCCCCGGCCAGCTCGTAAACGGTGCTCCCGCGCAGCAAAGGCACCTTGGCGAGGAGCGCCTCCTCCTTGAAGACGCCGCCGTGCTTCACCACCTTGCCGCGGTTGTCCACGAACGCAGAGACACCGCTGTTGGTCGCGCGCACCAGATATTTACGGTGCTCGACGGCGCGCAGCGCCGCCATGCCGAGGTGCTCCCAAGGCTCGATGGAGTCGCCGAACCACGTGTCGATCGTCAGGTTGACGATCATGTCGGCGTTGGCCCCGCGGAGCAGGCTGTTGGCGTAACCAGGCAAGATGTCTTCATAACAGATGAGCACCGCAAAACGCACCTCGCCGAGCACGAGCGGAGCGGGGGTGTCGCCGGGGACGAGCCTGCCGGCCTGCGGGAAGATCCCGCGGATCGAGGGGAAGACGCTCTCCAAAGGCAAGAACTCGCCGAACGGGAGCAGGTACTTTTTATCGTACCTTCCAACGATGTTCCCCGCGTCGTCCGCGAGCATGGCCGTGTTGGTCTCGCGCGCGATGGCCATGTTCCTCACCCCACCTCCGAGGATCACCGGCACGCCGAGCCTCCCGGTGACGTTCCGCTTCATGTCCTCGCGATACGTCTCCTCGGGGTACGATTTGGACACCGCGCCTTCGGCCCAGAGCACGACCTCGGCCCCTTGCTCGCGCAGATCGCGCGTGAGCTTGCGATGGACGCGCACCGACTCGGGCTTCGCCAAGAGCGGTTGGTTGCCTTGGGCGACGCCCACCATAACGCTCGGAGCGGCCTTGGCGCGCGCCTCCATTTGGCCCATGCGGAGGCCCCCATACGCGAGCCCGAAGCCCGCGATCACCAGCGCTCCTCCGATGAGCCTATGTGACACTCGCCTTCGCTCGCGCCGCGCCAACGCGATCTCGGCGAGGAGCACGCTCGGCGCGAGCAGCACCAGCGAGACCATGTAAGGGCCGCCCAGATCCGCGGTTTGCAAGAGGATCGGCGCGTCCGCCACGGCGAGCGCAAAGAACCATGGGAAGAGCTGCGGATAGAGCAGCTCGCTCGTCACGTACGCGATCACGAACGCGACCGAGGACGGATATCCGCGCTCCTCGGCGCGCGCCGAGAGCCACCCCGCGAGCGCGCCGCGCCCGGCTTGATACGCCCAGAGCAGCGCCGTGAGCAGCGCGCACACCAAGATGCCCTGTTTGCTGAAGCGCTGGAGCGTGGAGAAGAGCCACGAGAACACGGTGGCCGACACCACGAGGCCAAACACGAAGCCTACCGCCGCGCCCCGTTTGGGGGATTGTCCGCGCAGCGCGACGATCAACGGCGCATGCGCGACGAGCGCCAAAGGCCAGATGCCTACGCCGGGAACACCCGCAAAATAAAGCCCGCCCGCGATCGCCGCGAGGATCATCGCCGCACGCAGGGGCAACGCCTTGGGGCCCATGATCAACGCGCCTTCAAGAACGATGCTTTGATGCGCTTCAGCCCGTGGCCGGAGAACTTCACGGTCACGATCGGATCGCTCCCCGGATCGCAGCTCATCACGGTGCCGAGCCCGAACGCGCGGTGCTCCACGCGGGCGCCGCGCGTAAAGACGCCGTCGGTCCCGCCCCCGTCCGTGTCCGCGTCGCGCTCGACGTAGCGCTCGCCGGGCGCGCGCGAGGGCTCGTTCGACGGTCGCATCGCGCGCGTGCTCTCGTCCTGCGGGTGCCTCCATGCGGGCCTCGCCGCGGGCGAGGAATCGCCTCGATCGCCGCCCCAACGGCCCTCGCTCCGATCGCCCCAACGCGGCATGTCCGCGCGGTGCCCGCCCAAGATGCGCGACGCCTCGGTCGCGCGAACCACCACCGAAGCCGCTGGAAAATCCCTTAAAAACCGGCTCGGGACGTTGTAGCGCGACTGTCCGAAGATCGATCGCCGCGCGGTGTGCGTGACCACGAGCGTGCGCCGCGCGCGCGTGACGGCGACGTACGCGAGCCTCCGCTCCTCTTCGTCGTCGTCGCGACCGCGGCGCTCCATGCCCTTGAACGGGAAGAGCTCCTCTTCCATCCCGGTCAGGAACACGGCCGCAAATTCGAGCCCTTTCGCCGCGTGGACCGTCATCATCGCGACCTTGGGCGCGTCCTCGATCGTGTCTTGATCGCTCGTGAGCGTGACGCGCTCCAAGTACCCCGAGAGGACCGGCGCCTCGCCCGCGCCGCGCATCTCTTCTTCGTATTGCGCGATGGATCCGATGACCTCTTGCAAGTTTTGAAGCCTCGCCTCGGCCTCGGCCGAGTCCGCGGCTTCGAGCATCGCGCGGTAGCCCGTCTTCTCGAGCACCTCGGTCGCGAGCGCGGCGGGGTTGAGGATGGCCGCTGATTTTCGAAGATCGTCGAGCAGCTCGCGGAACGCGGCGAGGCCCTTCTTGGCGGGGCCCGCGATGTCGTCGGGCAGCGGCGAGAGCGCCTCGTACAAGCTCACGCCGCGCGCGTCCGCCGCGCGCACGAGCCTGTCGATCGACGTGTCGCCGATCTTGCGCGAGGGTTGGTTCACGACGCGGAGCAGATCCACGTCGCTCGATGGGTTGTCGAGGACGCGCAGGTACGAGAGCAGATCCTTGACCTCGGCGCGCTCGAAGAAGCGCATGCCGCCGATGATTTGGTACGGGATCTTCTCGGCGCGGAGCACCTCTTCGAGCACGCGCGACTGCGCGTGGATCCGGTAGAAGATCGCGATGTCGCGCGGGGAGGTGCCCGCGCCGACGAGCGTGCGGATCTGATCGACCACGTACGCGGCCTCGTCGTGCTCGTTGTCGGCGGTGACCACGCGGATGGGCTCGCCGTCGGGGTTCTGCGTCCAGAGCTCCTTGGGCTCGCGGCCCTCCGCGGATCGGATCACGCCGAGGGCGCCCTTCACGATGTGGCCCGACGACCTGTAGTTCTGCTCCAGCTTGACCACCTCGGCGCCCGGGAAATCGCGCCGGAAACCGCGCACGATGCGCACGTCGGCGCCGCGCCACCGGTAGATGCTCTGGTCGTCGTCGCCGACCACGCACAGGTTCTTGGTCGCGGCCGAGAGCGCGCGCACGAGCCTGTATTGCACCTGGTTCACGTCTTGGAACTCGTCGACGAGCACGTGCGAAAAACGCCTGCGGATGTCCTCGCCCGCGAGGCTCTCCGGCGCTTCGACGAGGCGCAAAATCGAGAGCAGGATGTCGTCGAAATCGAGCGCGTTCGCGGCCTTCAAGTGCCGCTCGTACGCCTCGAAGCACTGCGCGACCGCGCGGCCCACGAACCCCTCGGGCTGGTAGTCGGCCGCGGTCCGGCCCTCCTGCTTCTCGGCGTGGATGATCGAGAGCACCTGCTTCGGCGGGTAGCGTTTGTCGTCGAGGTTCAGCTCTTTGATCACGCGGTTCATCACCGCGCGCTGATCGCCGTCGTCGTAGATCACGAAGCCACGCGCGAGCCCTGCGGCGTCGTGGTGGCGGCGGAGCAGGCGCACGCAGACCGCGTGGAACGTGCCGACCCAGAGGTCTTTGGCGATGTCGTCGCCGAGCAGCGCGGCGAGCCTCGATCGCATCTCGCCCGCGGCCTTGTTGGTGAACGTGACCGCGAGCACGCGGTACGGTGGGACGCGGTGCGCCGCCACCAAGTTCGCCACGCGGTACACGATCACGCGCGTCTTGCCGCTCCCTGCGCCGGCGAAGATGAGGAGCGGGCCGTTCACGTGCGCGACCGCGCGCGCCTGCGCCTCGTTCAAGTCGGGCGGGAGCGCGGGGAGAGGCGTTGGGATCGGGGCGACGTCGAGCACGCGGCGCTTATGCCAGCGCGCCGAACGAGATGCTAGCCGTGCTAGTGTTCCGCCCCATGCGCACGGGCACGATCCTCGCGACGTCGGTCCTCGCCGGGGTGTTGTTCGCCCCGCGCGTGGTGATGGCGCAGGCGTTCGACTGGCGCGGGACGGTGGGCCTCTCGGGCGGCTACAACGCGATCCTCACCAACGCCGAGTTCCCCGGCCCGAACAACTCCAGCGGGCCGTTCGCGATGCTCTCGACGAGCCTCACCGGGACGCTGGAGACGCCGCGCACGAACAGCTCGTTCACGTATTCGCTCTCGCTCAACGTCCCCATCGACAAGAACTTCAACTTCAACACCACGCCCATCCGGCACTCGCACCGCTTCGGCTACGACCTTCGCGCGGCGCTCTCGCCGCTCGTCAACCTCACGCTCGGCGCGGGCGTCAGCGTCTCGCCCAACCTCATGTTCACGGGCGGCGGCGACCCGACGGAGGTGCCTTATGACAGCGCGGTGCCGGTGGGCACGTCCATCAACCTCACGTCCAACGTGACCGAGGCGCTCAACTTCGATCTGACCAAAGACTCCTCGCTCCGCCAATCGTTCTCGGGCGCCTTCGGCACGCCCATCGATCCGTTCTCGATTCGGCCCAAGAGCATCGCGCTCACCGCGAGCTTCGGGTACTCGAAGCACCTCGCGCTCGACACCATCACGCTCACGCCGAGCTCGACGTTCTCGTATTTCACCGAGGGAGAGTCGCAGAACGGCGCGTACATCGAGCCTCGCAAGCAGATGAACAACTCGCTCTCGCTCTCGTGGGCGAGGCCGCTCAACAACTATTTGAACATCTCGCTCCAAGCGGGCGTGCAACAGAACATCAGCCTCGATTTGGGCAAGCAGGGATATGGCCCCACGGGCGGCGCCACGCTCAACCTCAATTTGGAGGTGCTCACCATCGCGCTCAGCTTCACGCACGCGACCGCGGTCAACGTGCTCACCTCCACCATGAGCCTCACCGATCAGGTGGGGCTCCGGCTCTCGTCCGCGTTCGGTGACACGGGCCTCTCGGCCTCGCTCTCCGGCAACTTCGTCCACGCCGAGCCGCTCTTCACCGAAGGGACGAGCGGGTCAGGCATCCTCAACACACCTACCAACAACGTGAGCGCCGACGGCGGTCTTACGTTTACGCCCAAGAGCATTCAAGGGTTGAGCTTCAACCTGCGTGGCCAGTTTCAAAAGCAGCTCACGTCCACGAACCCGGACGCTGCGTTCACCAGGCTCGGTCTCAACTTCGGCGTCACGTACGCGTTCCCCGGCACCAAGAACAAGCCGCGCGCGCCGTTCTTCACGAGCGGCGGCTCCGTGCAGCTCGGCGGCGAGGGGCCCGGATTCGGCCCCTTCGGCTCCGGCGGCCCGCCCGGACCATCGTTTGACGAGCCGCCCGCCGCACCGCCGCCGGCGCCTGCGCCGCCCGCAGGCGACGCAAAGCCATGAGCGCGTGAGCCAACGAGCGCTCGCCCCGTCCGCGGCGCCTCGCTCGCAACAGTTGCTGATCAAGAGGTGCATGGAGGGGAGAAAGGGACGCAAAGACGCAAAGACGCAAAGACGCTAAGAGAAGGGAGTTGTGGAACTGTCGCCGGAGCGAGCACGCCCCGAGCAGCAAGAGCGGCGGCGACGGGAACACCTCACACTCTCTTTGCGTCTTTGCGCCTTTGCGTTAAAAATTCCGGATCGCTTGAGGTGCGGCTTGTTCCTGGGGGGTGACACAGTAGTGTTAGTTAAATCGAGAGCGCGCGACGCGCCACGGCGGCCAGCCCGTCGAGGAGGTGAGCGCTGGTGTTGAGCGCGGAGGCCCGCGCGTAGTGCTGAATCCCCACCTCGGCCGCGAGCGCTTTGGCCTCGATGTCGAGGTCGTACAGAGTCTCGACGTGATCGGCCAAGAAGCCAATCGGCGCGACGACGATGGCGGAGGCGCCGCCGGCTTTGATGTCTTGAAACGTGGTGTGGAGGTTTGGGCCGAGCCACGCGCCGCCATCCATCCCTTCGCTCTGAAAGGCGATGCGCGTGGGGTTGCCTTTGGCCTCGACGCGCGCCGAGACGAGCGCGGCCATCGCGCGAAAATCGCGCTCGTACGGGTCGCCCATCGCGATGATGCGTTTGGGCAAGCTGTGCGCGCTCAGCACCACCACGGCGCCGGCGCGCGCGCCGTCGGGTAACGAGGCGAGCGCCGCGTCGATGGTCTCGACGAACGCGTCGATGAGCAAAGGCTCATTGCCGTACGCAGGCGCCTCGACGAGCGCGATCGAAGGGTGGTCGGCGAGCGCCTCGCGCACGCTCGCGTGATAGATGTGCACCGATTGAGGCGCGAGCGGCAGCGACAAAATACGCTCTACACCCGCCGCGATCATCTGCTCGAGCACCTCGCCGGGGTAGGGGTGCCAGAGCCTCGCCGCGGCGTACACCGGCATTTGGAGCCGCGCTTCGAGCCCTTTGGCCTGCGCGCGTGTGGTGCGCATGAGCGGTGAGCCGCCGATGGCGCGGAGCCTGCGCGTCACCTCCTCGATGATCGCGGGCGGCGTGGGGCGGCCGCGCCGGATGTTGGCGAGGAACGCCGGGATGTCGTCTTCGCGATCGACGGTGCCATGACAGGTGACGAGGACGTGGGTCTTCATGGTGCGGCGCCTTCATGTCGCACGCGCGCATCGCGCCTTCAAGCCGGAAGGGCATCCTGATAAGAGGGCCGATCGTGACCGCGATGAGCCTCTTCGAACGCGCCGAGCGCTGGCTCGGCCACGACCCCGACCCCGAGACGCGCGCCGAGATCCAGCGCCTCGTCGACGCCGCCCGCAGCGGTGACGAAGCCGCGCGAAAGGAGCTGTTCGAGCGCTTCTCCGGGCCGCTCGAATTCGGCACCGCGGGCCTGCGCGGCCTGCTCGGCGGCGGCGAGAGCCGCATGAACCGCGCGGTGGTGCGGCGCACGTCGTTCGGGCTCGGCTCGTACTTGCTGGAGGTCGCGCCCGTCCGCGCGCGCGAGAAGGGCGTGGTGATCGGCTACGACGGGCGGCGCATGGGCAAGGCGTTCGCCGAGGACACCGCGCGCGTGCTCGCGGCGATCGGCATCCCTTCGCGCTTGACCCGGCGGCCTTCGCCCACGCCGCTCACCGCCTACGCGGGCAAGGTGCTCGACGCGGCCGCGAGCGTGATGGTCACCGCGAGCCACAACCCGCCCGCGTACAACGGCTACAAAGTCTATTGGGACAACGGCGCGCAGATCATCCCGCCGCGGGACACCGGCATCGCCGCGGCCATCGAGCGCGCACCCGACGCCGATCGCGTGCCGCTGATGGACGACGCCGAGGCCATCTCCCGCGGCCTCATCGCGCTCCTCCCCGACGCGATCGAGGAGCAGTACCTCGCGGCGATCGCGGCGCTCTCGATGCGCGCGGACGGCGATCGATCGATCCCCATCGTCTATACGCCGCTCCACGGCGTGGGCGAGCGCCTCACGCGCGAGGCGCTCACGCGCGCGGGCTTTACGCGCGTGCTCACGGTGCCCGAGCAAGCCGAGCCGAACGGTGACTTTCCCACGGTCGCGTTCCCCAACCCCGAAGAGAAGGGCGCGCTCGATCTCGCGTACGCGCTCGCGGATCGCGAGGGCACGGACCTCGTGATCGCCAACGATCCCGACGTGGATCGGCTCGCGCTCGCGGTGCGCGGGCCCGACAAGAAGTTCGTGCAGCTCACGGGCAATCAGGTCGGCGCGTTGCTCGGCGAGTACGTCATCACCGAGGGCAAGGACCAAGCGGCGGGCAGGCTCGTGCTCGCGTCGCTCGTCTCGTCGCCCATGCTCGGCGCGATCGCGCGCGCGCACGGCGTCCGTTACGAGGAGACGCTCACCGGCTTCAAGTGGATCACGAACCGCGCGATGGATCTCGAACGGAGCGAGGGCCTCCGCTTCGTGTATGGCTTCGAGGAGGCGCTCGGCTACACGGTGGGCACGGTCGTGCGCGACAAAGACGGCATCAGCGCGGCGCTCGTGGCGGCCGAGCTCGCGGCCGTGCTGCGCGCGGAGGGCAAGACGCTGCTCGATCGGCTGGAGGATCTCGCGCGGCGTTATGGCCTCTTCGTGAGCGGGCAAAAAGCCATCACCATGCCCGGCGCAGATGGCTTGTCGGCCATCGCCGCCATCATGAGCGCGCTCCGGCGCGAGAGGCCCTCTCACGTCGGGGGCGTCAAGGTGACGGCGTTCACCGATTACAAAGCTCGCATTCGCGTCAAGGATGGTGTGGAGTCGCCCATCGACTCTCCTCCGAGCAACGTCGTCGTGCTCGACCTCGAAGGTGGCAGTCGCATCATCGCGCGCCCCAGCGGGACCGAGCCCAAGATCAAATTCTATTTTGATCTGCGCGAGGAGATGCGCAAAGACGAGCCCGTGCGCGCCGCGGAGGAGCGCGCCAATGCCACCATGAAGGCGCTGATGGAGGCGTTCTTGGCGCTCACCAACAGCGCAGCTTTGTAAACCCCCGTTGTATCGGAGACCGAGAGCGTCTCTTCAGCTCGGCTCCAATACAGCGGCGAGCGATACAGCCTGGATGGCCCTTTCGTGCCAGCGTTCGAGGATCGCCTGGTCCCGCTCGGCCAGGATGCGCTCTCGAACGGTGCTGGGGACATGGATAGAGCGCACACGGAGCGCGGTCAGCACGGCTTGTGCTGTGGCCTCTGCGCGCGCGATCCTCTTTTCCTCACGATACCCCTTCAAGATCTTCACGTTGACCTCCTCCTCTTCGTCCGTGAGATTCGGCTTTTTCCCCAACCGATGGAGAGCTTGTACCAAAATCTCCTCTGCCATGGAATGCTCCAACGCATCTTCCGGCAATGCCATCAAGTCATCGAGCGCACCTCCAAGGACCTGTCCGCCAGCCATCAAGCGCACCAGCAACGTCGATCGATCCCGAGGCAGCTCGTTTGCGACGATGATGCCTGTTCGATACACGTCACTCCCATGACTGTATACACCGCGGGGATGTTCCGGCGAGGGGCTCGCGCGGATCGCTGCCAGCATGGGCGCCGAGAACGAAGCGGCGATCATCCATAAATGAGGCTCACGCACGGGCGACGCGGGGCGCCCCTTGTGCCTCCGGCGACGACTCTGGGTTTTGTCCTTGCGCAACCGCTCCTCCCAATAGGAAAAGTGCTTGCTCATCGACGCTCGAAGCTCCCTGTCGTCGGGGGTGTGCCCAAACACCTCGATGAGGCAAAGATCCTTGGTAATCGCTCCGAGCAATCCCAACCTCTCCCGCTCGGTCTTCCGCGCAGGATCCGGCTCGTGCCATAGATCGGCGCGCTGAGCGTCGCGCGAGACCTCGTACTCCGTGACCGTTGCCCCCGCGGTGTCGAGCGCGCCTTTGCCGATCTTCTTGGCGATGTGATCATAGACGTTGCGCATGGCGATAAACCATGAAGAGGTGCGCAGACGGAGCCCCGTGCCCTGCTCGCCCTCGGCTCACGAGGGCGCCTTTGGCACTCGGTATGCCAGCAAAAATCAGCCGAAAATAGGGGATTCTTCGAGAGCGAGACGTCGCTTGGGCTGGCGGCCGCCACCCGGCCCGCCACCGATCGAAGGTCCAAGGGGCTTTACGAGCGGCGCGCGACGCGCTCTGATAAGACCATGACGAGACAGGGAGAACCTCATTGACGCTCAAGGCCGCCCGCGCAACCACGTTGTTGGTCCTCCTCGCGGGCTGCTCGCCTTCGGGGCCTTCGCCGCTGCCCCCTCCGCCGTCCCCCTCGCCGTCTCCCATCCTCTCGGCTCCCGCTCCGAGCCCGAGCGCGGCGGTCAGCGCGGAGGCGCCTTTGCCCAACCCTCCCGCGCCGGAGCCGGCCATCTCCTTTGAAGAGGCCGAGGCCGCGCTCTTCTTGGGGGAGCCTCACCCGCCTTGCCGCGAGGCGGACGCGCGCTCATCGATTCGATGTCTGATCCGCGCGCGCTACGCAGCGGACGAAGAGGCCGGCAAGCTCGCCCTCGCCCTGTACGACGAGGCGGGGAGCGTGGCCGGCCTCGAACGCGAACAAGACATGGATGGAGGCTTCCGGGGGCGGATTCACCTCGTCCCCGAGCTGCCCGTGGGCAAGTATCGCAAACACCTCTTGTGGGTCACCGAGGCGAGCCGGGACATCACCCTCGTCTTGAACAAGCTCGCTCCCCAAGCCTCCTCGCCGATTCGGTATCGCCACAAGGCCGTCGTGTATCGCTTCTTCCGCTCGGTCGGCCGCACCACGCCCTCGGCGTACGCAGGCGGATGGCAGATCGGGTACAACGTGTCGGGGTCGCTCCACCGCTCCGGCGACGCCGTCCGCGAGACCTTGTTTCACGAGGTCTTTCACCTCAACGACGCGGCGCGCGGGGATTGGTCGAGGAGGGCGCTCGGGCCCATCTCGGACGACATCGTACGAAGGTGCGGCACGAAGGTGGCTTGTTTGACCCCGTATGCCCCCGGCGACACCATGGTTCGCGGAGGCACGTATTACGCCTTTCAACCCGACAACGGCGACTCGGTCCATGAATATGGGGCCGAGCTCGCGCTCCGGTATTACCGTGAGAGCCGCGCCGCCCAAAGGGGCGAAAAGCTCGCGCAAAAGCCTTTTAAATGCGGCCCCCCGGAGAATCAAAGGGCATGGGACGCCATCGTGGCGGAGCTGTTCGGCGGGGTCGACGTCACCCCTCGTTGTCCTTGATGCCGAGCTCGCGGAGCCGCTTCAAGAACGTTGGATACGAGATGCCGAGCGCCTGCGCTGCGGCCATTCGCTTGCCTTGCAGGTGGTCGAGCACCCGCGCCACGTACGTGCGCTCGATCACTTCGAGCGTCGGAGGCGTCTCGCCCTCGCCCACCTCGACCGAAAAGAACGAAGGCGCGCCGCCCGGCGCCGGCCTCCGTTGCTCGGGCAGCATCAGATCCGCGACGTCGATCTCGGCGCCCTGCGCGAGGATGATGGCGCGCTCGATCATGTTGCGCAGCTCGCGCACGTTGCCTGGGTAATCGTAGGCCGAGAGCGCGCTCATGGCGGCGGGCGTGATGCCGGTGATGCGCTTTTTGACGCGGCCCGCGAAGAACCGGACGAAGCCGTTCACGAGCTCGGGGATGTCCTCCCGGCGCGCGGAGAGCGGCGGGATCCGCACGAGGAAGACCGCGAGGCGATGGAACAAGTCCTCGCGCATCTTGGTGCCCGGCGCGCGCTCGACGTCGCGGTTGGTCGCGGCCACGACGCGCAGCGAGACCTCGATCTCGCGCTGCCCGCCGAGCCTGCGGAGGCGCATCGAGTCGAGGAATTTGAGGAGCTTGGCCTGCGAGGGCTCGGGCAGCTCGGTGATCTCGTCGAGGAACAACGTGCCCCCGTGCGCCATCTCGATGAGGCCGCGGCGCATGCTCTTCGCGTCGGTGAACGCGCCCTTCTCGTGGCCGAACAGCTCGCTCTCGACGAGGTGTGACGGCAGCGCCGCGCAGTTGACCTCGACGAACGGCGCGCCCTCGGGCCTGTCCGCGAACGTCATCCGGTGCAGCATCTCGGCCGCGTATTGCTTGCCCGCGCCCGAGGGCCCGACCAAGAGCACCGGCGTGAGCGGGCTCTTGCTCACCTGCTCCAGCTTGCGCGTCACCTCCAACGAGGCCTGGCTCTTGGGCTTGGCCGCAGCCGGCTGCGCGCTCTGCTCCGCGAGCGCGAGCCGATCGCGCAGCCTCCGCGCCTCGAGCACCTTGCGCAGCTTGATGACCAGATCCGTCACCTGGACGGGCTTGGTCAGGTAGTCGACCGCGCCCGATCGCAGCGCCTCCACCGCGTTCGCGACGTCGCCGTACGCGGTCACCACGATCACCTCGGCGCTCGGCGCGCCGTGCGCCGACAGCTCGCGGAGAAGATCCATCCCGTCGCCGTCGGGCAGCCGCCGATCGAGGATCATCACGTCGGGCGCCGCGCGATCGATCTCGGCGCGCGCGCGCGCGAGCGTCGCCGCGGTGCGGACCTCGAAGCCCTCGGAGCTGAGCGCCTCCTCGGCGAGCACGCGGAAGATCCTCTCGTCATCGATCAAAAGGACGCTCGGCCTCACGTCGCCTCCATCGCTTGCGGTGACGCCGCGTTGGTTCGGGAGCCCATCAAGGTGCTCGGCAGCGTAAGCAAGAAGCACGCGCCCGAGTACCTCGGCGCGTCGGCCGCGCCCGCGAGCGTCACGTCGTTGCCCTCGAAGGTGAGATCGCCCCCGTGCGCCTCGACGATGCGCCGCGCGAGGAGCAGCCCGAGCCCCACGCCGTTCGGCTTCTCGCTCTGGAACGGCTCGAAGAGCCGCGCGCGCATCGACTCGGAGACGCCCTTGCCCGTGTCGCGCACGCAGAGCTCCGCGGGGCCGCCCTCCGCGCCGAGGCGCAGCTCTACGCGCGGCGAGGCGTCGCCGCCGCTCGTCGCCGCCTCGATCGCGTTGCCGAGGAGGTTCGAGATCACAGGGCGAAACAAGGACGGATCGATCTCGACCTCGACCGGGCGCGCGGGCATCACGAGGTCGATCTCGACGCCGAGCTCGGACGCGGTGTCGCGGAGGAGCGCCGTCACGTCGGGCAGGAACGAGGTCAGATCGACGCGCGTGCGCTTGGGCTCGACGCCCTTCGAGAACGTCATGAGCTCGGTCGTGAAATCGCTGAGCCTGCCGATCTCGCGGCGCAGCTCGACGAGCACGCGCTCGCGGCGGCGCTCGGCCGCGGGGCCCTCGTCGCGCTTGACGACGAGATCGAGCCCCACGCTGAGGCCGTTGAGCGCGTTCTTGACCTCGTGCGCGATCGAGCTCGCGGCCTCGCCGAGGAGCTGGAGGCGCTCCTGGCGGACCGCGTCCTCCTCGCTGCGCCGGAACAGATCGAGCGATCGCCGCAGGAAGAAGACCAGCACGACGATCGGCGCGACGGCGAGGCCCAGCATGATCACGAGCCTCGTCACGAACCGGTCGCGCGCGTGCCGGAAGAGCTCGTCGCGCCGCGTGACGGTCAAGAAGACGAGATCGGAGCCCGCGACCGGCGACGCGGCGATGATCCTCGGGACGCCTTCGAGCGTGATCGCGGACGTGCTCGGATCGAACGGGCGTCGTTCGAAGAGCCGGCGCCAGCTCGCCTCGGACGAGAACGACGGCTGCGCGGCGGGATAGATCACGTCGCCGCTCCGCGACGCGAGCACCGAGATGGAGCTCGTCTCGGGCTGGCTCGCGAGCGGCTCGCCGTGCGCGAAGTCCACCGCGCCCACCACCGCGCCGAGCATCTCGCGATCGCCCATGAGCGGCGAGACCACGTACACGACCGCGTCGGGCCTCGCGGGATCGACGGGCTCGATGCGGATCGTCTTGGTGCGCCGCATCGCCACGAACCACGGCGCGTCCTCGAACGTCTTCTTGCCCAGAAAATTGGGCGGCTCCGACCACACCACCGCGCCGCGCCCGTCCAAGATCGCGACGCCCAAATTGAAGAACGTGCTCCGCTCGTGCGAGAGCTTGAGGAGCGCCTTCTCGGGCGACAGATCGCGATCGCGCAGATCGAGCTCGGATCGGAGGCTCAAGCGGCGCACCTCGCCGGCCATGAGCCCGAGGTGCTGCGCGAGCGCGTTCGCGCGGATGTCGTTGCCGAGCAGGAGGTGCTCGCGCGCCTGCTCCTCGTCGTGCGCCTGGCCCGTGATGAGCGCGCCGAAGAGGAGGGCGACGGCGATGGCCGCGGTCAGCAGGTAGATGGTGAGCGCCGCGCGGGCGAAGCGCGCGTGCGCGATCGCGAGCGGGCTCTGCGCGGGCTTGCGCGCGCCTCGGAGCCGGGACACCGGGCCGGACGGCGCCGCCTTGGAGGGGGGCGGTTCCATGGTGGACCTCAGGCCCGCGCGGGGCCGCGCCGGAGCGCGTCGCGCGCGAGGCACGCCCAATAGTAGGTGATCGGCAGCACGATCAGCGTGAGCGCCGCGGCCGAGATGGTGCCGCCCACCACGACGACCGCGATCGGCCGCTGCGTCTCGCTCCCGATCGCGTGCGACATCGCGGCGGGGAGCAGGCCGAGCGACGCGAGGAGCGCCGTCATGAGCACCGCGCGCAGGCGATCCTTCGTCCCCCCCGTGACGGCGTCATAGAGCGGCTCCCCCGCGCTGAGGCGCGTGCGGATCGCGGCGACCACGAGCACGCCGTTGAGCACCGCCTGGCCGAGCAGCGCGATGAACCCGACCGCGGCCGAGACCGACAAAGTCATCTTGGCGACCGCGAGGCCGAGCACGCCGCCGATGAGCGCGAAGGGCACGTTCACCAAGATGATCGACGCGTCGAAGACCGTGCCGAACGCCGAGAAGAGCAGGAAGAAGGTGATGATGAGCGCGAGCGGGATCACGACCTTGAGCCTCGCCATCGCGCGCTCCTGGTTCTCGAACTCGCCGCCCCACGTCATCTCGTAGCCGGGCGGGAGCTTGATCTCGCCGTTCACCTTGGCGCGCGCTTCGGCCACGAACGAGCCCAAATCACGGCTCCGCACGTTCATGCGGACGCCCACGTAGCGCCGGCCTCCCTCGCGCGTGATCGCGGTGCGGCCGATGCCCATCTTCACCTCGGCGATCGCGGAGAGCGGGATGAGCGAGCCGTCCTTGAGCGGGATCATCACGCGCTTGATGCTGCCCGCGTCCTCGCGCGTGGCGACGGGCAGGCGCACGGTCACGTCGAAGCGGCGGCCCTCCTCCCACAGCTCGCTCGCGACGTGGCCGCCCATCGCGGTCTCGATGTAGTCCTGCACGTCCGCGAGATCGAGGTCGTAGCGGGCGAGGGCGCGGCGATCGAGCGTGACCGAGAGCTCGGGCGCGTCGCCCGATTTGACGAGGCCCACGTCGGCCGCGCCCGGGACCTTGGCGATGATGTCCTTCGCCTTCTCGGCCGCGTCCTTCAGCGTCGTGAGCTTGTCGCCGTAGATCTTGAGCGCGATCTGCCCTTGCTGGCCCGAGATGTTCTCGGCCACGTTGTCGCGGATCGGCTGCGAGAAGTTGAACTCGAGCCCAGGCACCTCGTTCAGGTTCTTGGTCATCTCGGCGACGACGTCGTCGAGCGATTTCATGCTCGGCCGCCATTTGTCGAGCGGCGCGAGCTTCACGAACACCTCCAGGTTGTTCGGCAGCTTGGGGTCGGTGCCGTCCTCGGGCCTGCCGAGCTGCGACATGAGGCCCGTGACCTCGGGCGTGCGCTTGAGCAGATCCTTGATGCGCGGCGTGAGCTTGCGGCCCTCGGTGATCGACGTGTTGCCCGGCAGCGCGAACGTGACGTAGAGCGCGCCCTCGTTCAGCTCGGGCAAGAACTCCGATCCGAGCCGCGGCGCGAGCACCCCCGCGGCGATGAGCGCGCCCAGCGAGAGCGTCATCACGAGCGCCGCGTTCCTCATCGCGAAGGCGATCGTCGGCTCGTACGCGCGGCGCGCCCATTTGAGCACGGGCGACTCGCGGTGCAGCGTGGGCTTCTTGAGCGCGTACATGCAGAGGACCGGCACGAGCGTGAAGCTCACGAGCAGCGCGCCCACGAGCGCGCTCACCACCGTGTTCGCGAGCGGCGCGAAGATGCGGCCCTCGACGCGCTGGAGCGAGAAGATGGGCAGGTACGCCGCGATGATGATGAGCAGCGAGAAGAGCGTGGGCCTCGCGACCGCGCGCGCCGCCGTGTAGATGCGCTCGCCGAGCGTCGACGGGTCGAACGCCGCGAGCTCCTCCTCGGTGTGCGGCGACAGCTCGTGGAACAGGTGCTCGACGAGGATCACCGCGCCGTCGACGATGATCCCGAAGTCGACCGCGCCCATCGAGAGCAGGTTCGCGCTCATCCCGCGCGCCGACAGGTAGACGAACGAGGCCGCGAGCGAGAGCGGGATGGTGATCGCGACGATGAGCGACGCGCGCACGCTCAACATGAACACGAAGAGCACCAGCGTGACCAAGATGGCGCCCTCGGCCATGTTGTGGAACACGGTGCGGAGCGTGGTCTTGACGAGCTCGGTGCGATCGTAGAACGCGTCGAGGTGGACGCCCTTCGGCAGCACGCGATCGTTCAGATCGGCGACGCGCTTGCTGAGCCCTTCGAGCACCACCGTGGGGTTCTCGCCCCTGCGCATGAGGACGATGCCCTCGACCGAGTCCTCCTCGCCGTCGCGCGTGGCGATGCCTTGCCGCGGCGTGTAGCCCTCGGCCACGGAGGCGATGTCCTTGACCAAGATCGGGACGCCGTCCTTCGATCCGACGCGCACGTCCTCGATGTCGGTCATGTCGCGGAAGATGCCGAGGCTTCGGATCACGAACATCTCGGAGCCGCGCTCGACGTAGCCGCCGGTCGCGTTCGCGCTCGCCTTGCGCAGCGCCGTGAACACGTCGGCGAGGCCCACGCCCAGCGCGGCCATCTTGGTCGGATCGGGCTGCACGTGGATCTCGCGGATGAGGCCGCCGTACGAGACCACGTCGGCGACGCCGGGCACCTGGAGGAGCTGCGGCCGCACGACCCAGTCTTGCAGCGTGCGGAGCGACATCGGGTCGCTGCCCTTGCCTTCGAGCGTGTAGCGGTACACCTCGCCGATCGGCGTCGCGAGCGGGCCGAGCGCGGGCTTCACGCCGTCGGGCAGATCCGCGCCGCTCACGCGCTCGACGACCTGCTGCCGCGCGCGGTACGCGTCGGTCGAGTCGTCGAACGTGAGCGTGATGAACGACAGGCCGAAGAGCGAGATCGCGCGGAGCCGCAGGAGCCCGGGCGCGCCGTTGAGCGCGCGTTCGAGCGGGATCGAGACCCTGCGCTCGACCTCCTCGGTGGGCTGCCCGGGGAAGAGCGTGATGACCTGGACCTGCGTGTCCGTCGGATCGGGGAACGCCTCGACCGTGAGGCCCGCGTACGCGTAATAGCCGGCGAGGCCGAGGACCACCGCGAACAAGATCGTCGCGAGGCGGTTACGTTGAGAGAGCGCGAGGATCGCGTCGAGCATAGTCGTAGACGAGCGTTCGCCGCCGCCTTTGCGGTTCGAATGGTCCTTGTTTTCGGGGCTCGATCAGCGCGCCAGCGACACCTGATTTTCGAGGAGGATCGCGCCCTCCTCGACCACGATCTCGCCGGGGGTGAGGCCCGAGAGGATCGGCGCGCGGCCCTCGCGCACGGAGCCCGCGGTGACCTCGCGCCGGACGAAGCGGCCGCGCGCGGCTTGCACGTAGACGTATTGCTTGGCGCCGTCCGACACGAGCGCGGTCGCGGCGATCTCGGAGCTGCCCTCGGGCGGCCTCATCATGAGGCGCACCTCGGCGAAGATGTTGGGCTTGAGGAGGCGCCCGTCGTTCGGCACGCGCACGCGCACGGGCACGGTGTGGCGCACCGGATCGACGACGGCCGACACCATCTCGACCTTCGCGTCGATCGCGAGGCCGGGGATGGACGGGCTCGTGATCTTGACGGCCGCGCCCTCGGCGATGCCGACCGCGTCGGCCTCGAACAGCTCGGCGACGACCCACACGTGCGAGAGATCCGCGATGCCGATGAGGCCCGGCTCCGCCTGGATTTGCTGGGCGGGGAGGACGTTCTTGTCGACCACGGTCCCATCGCGCGGCGCGATCACGGTGAGCTCGTTGTCGGCGCGCGACGACACCTTGAGCGACGCGAGCTTGCTCTGCGCGAGCCGCAGCGCGAGCGCCGCTTGGCGGTGCTGCTGGCTCGCCTCGAGCTCGTCCTTGCCGGGGAGCGCGCGGGCCGTGACCATCGCGCGGACGCGCGCGAGGTTCTGCTTCGTGAGCTCCAGATCGAGCTCGGCCTTCTCGCGCTCGGCGCGGAGCCCCGCGATGTCTTGGCTCGCCACGGTGAAGAGCGGATCACCCGCTTTGACCGCCTGACCGAGCTCCACGTAGACCTGCGTCACGCGGCCGCCGAGCGGGGATCCGACCTTCGAGGCGCGCGTCTCGTCGATGCGCACGCGCGCGGGGAACGCCGCGCTCCAGCGCACGTTGGCGGGCTCGACCTTGCTGAGCCGAAGGACCTTCCACTGCGGGGCGTCCGCCTCGAGCGTGATGTTGTCGTCGCCCACGACGATGCCCTGCGGCTGCGGCGTGGGCTTGGGCGGCTCGCGCGTGAACCCCGCCGCCGCCCAGATCGAGATGGCGCTCAGCACGGCTGCGCCGGCGAGCGTCGGGATGGTGCGGGATCGACCCGAGAGGATCGGCGCGTCGGCTTTGCGTTGGAGCAACGTCATGGCTGGGCCTTTGCGAGCGAGGGAGGCGGAGCGGCCGATCCGAGCTGCGCGTCGAGCCCGAGCGCGCGCCGGATGTCGTTCCTCACCGAGAACAGATCGAACCGGACCTCCATGCGGCTCAGGACGAGCGTGAGGTGGGTCCGGCGCGCGAGCAGGAGGTCGGTCATGCTCACTTGCCCGCGCGAGAACGCGAGCGAGGTCGCGTCGAGCACGCCGCTCGACTTGGGCAGCGCGGCCGCGTCGAACGTCCTCGCGGCCGTCGCGAGCGCGGCCTCTTTGGCGAGCAAGCCCGAGAGGTTCGCCTCCGCGCCCACCACGACCGCGCGCGCGACGAAGCGCTGCTCCGACGCGCGCGCGAGCGCCTTGGCCGCGTCGTAGCGGCCTTGATCGAAGATCGGCAGCGGGATCGAGATGCCGATCGAGAGCAGGTTGGGCTGCGATCCGGCGATGACGAGCTGGTCGCGCGTGTACCCGATGCGCACGCTCGGATCCGGGATGACCCTGCGCCGCGCGAGGATCGCGTCCTGCTCGGCCGCTGACGCTTCGAGGCGCGCGGCGATCACGTCGGGCCGCTTCTCCACGGCGCCGGCCGGGGGCGAGGGGGGGAGCGGCGCCGACGCGTCGATGTCGGCGGGGGTGACGCCGGTCGGATCGCACGTGCCGTAGAGCGCGGCGTTGCACGCGGCGATGGCGGCGGTGAGCTCAGCGCGCGCGCGCGCGACCTCGGCCTCGAGCGCGATGGCGTCGAGCACGAGCCGGTCGTAGTCGTTGCCGCTCAGCGCGCCGTTCTCGAAGCGGCTCTTTTCGAGGTCGGTGACGCGCTTCGCGCCCGTCAGGTTGTCCTCGATGGCGGCGAGCCTGGCCTTGAGGTGCGCGACGCGCGCGAGCGCCGCGCGGGCGTCGGCGACCCTGTCCGCGATGGTCTGCTCGTGGAGCCTCCTCGACGCGTCCACGCGGAGCTTCGCGGCCTCGACGCGCGGTCCGTATTTGCCGAGCTCGAACGTCTGCGTGAGCCCGAACGAGATGTTCCCCGTGTCGGCGAAGCCGAGGCCGCGAGGGTTGGACGCGCCGAGGACGATGCCGCCGAGCGTGGCGTCGAACGTGGGGTTCTGCAGCGGGATGCGCGCGGCGTCGTGATCGGCGCGGGCCTCGGCGATGCGCGCGTCGGCCGCGAGCACGTCGGCGTTGTGCTGCTCGACCCACGACTTCAGCGCGCCGTCGTCGCGGAGAAAGGCACCCACCGAGACCACCTTGGCGGCCTGCGGTTTGTCCGCGCGCGCGGGCGTGGTCGAGGCCGCGATCAAAGCTGCTTGGATCGCGGCGCCGAGCGCCCAGCGGAGCGCGGTTGAACGAGGGGGTGGGACGAGCGACAAACCGATTCTCCTGATGACTCGATGGGTGCCGCTCACCCAATTGGCACTCTGCGTGCCAACGTGAAATTACCGAGAAACAAGGCCGATCGCGCGCACGAAGGCGGCGTGGCCCGGAGGGTTCTTTCAGTCTGCGAAGGAGGCTTAAAGGTTTTTGTAGTGGGGCGATGTTAGTCGTCGAGGTGGGTTATCGAGCCCCATAAAGCATCTCCGCACGACGGCGCGGACGACGCGCGCCGTCGCGTCGCGGGCGCGATCGAAGATTCTTGGATTGACAGATGATGCTAGAGATGACTGTGGCTACGCCGCCGGCTGCCCTTGGAGGAGCTTGCCGATCTCTTCGCGGTACTTGTCTGCGTAGAACGAGAGCACGTCGAGCGCGTCGCGCACCTCGCTCGGATCCAGGTCGCGGATCGGGTACTCGACCGAGAGGACCACGTCGCCCTCCTCGTCGAGCGAGAACTTCGCCATGTTCATCTCGCGGTTGCACGTGAGGAGCCGCTCCAAGAGCGCCGCGCTCATGTCGTCGATGTCGGGCCCGCTCGCGAACGGGATGACCGCGAACACGTAGTGGCCGTCGACCTCGCGGATGAAGACGGGGAACACCCGCTCACCCCCGCGGAAGCAGGTCCGCAGCGTGCCGCTCGACAGCTCCTCCATCGGCCAACCGTCCGCCGCAAGGCAGGCTCTTACCTCGTCGATCTTCACGAGGACGAGAGCGTAATCGAGGCCCGGCCTCCCTCGCCGAGTTTTTGCGGCGCTGAATACTCTCCAGGGGCCACCGTCCACCCGCGAGGTTCTTCTACACGCCGGGCACGAGCTTCTGTATACGGGACGAAACGTTCCTCAACGCGGGCTCGCGGGCTCGCGCTCATGCCCCCGAGCAGCCCCGCCGAGGCCGGCGGGGAGCCCTCGGCACAGTTTCACGCGTCACGCACAAGACGGATGGAGGCTTCTCAATGATGTTTCGCAGAGCGGCGTTGAAGGTGCTCGGTGCCCTCACCCTCATGGCCGGCGTCGGCTTCGGAGGCGAGGCCAAGGCCGCCGAGGTGATCAAGCTTGGGACGCTCGCCCCCAAGTCGAGCCCTTGGGGTCAGGTGTTCGAGGTCTGGGTCGAGGCCGTCAAGAAGAAGAGCGAGGGCAAGGTCGAGCTCCAGTTCTTCTACAACGGCCAACAAGGCGACGAAGCCGCGATGGTCGACAAGATGAAGTCGGGCCAGCTCGACGGCGCCGCCGTCACCGCCGTCGGCCTCAGCAAGATCTACAAGCCCATCCTCGCGCTCCAGATGCCGGGCCTCTTCACGAGCTGGGCGAAGCTCGACGCCGCGCGCGACGGCATGAAGGCCGAGTTCGAGAAGGGCGCCAAAGACGCCGGGTTCTTCATCGCGGGCTGGGGCGACGTCGGCCTCGTGCACACGATGTCGAAGGGCTTCGCGGTCAAGTCGCCGGACGACATCAAGGGCAAGAAGCCTTATGCGTGGCGCGACGACGAGATCCAAAAGGCTCTCTATCAAGTGATCGGCGGCGTCACGCCCGTGCTGCTCAACGTGCCCGAGGTGCTCCCCAACC
>CAYTJL010000072.1:10645-37864 GCA_964437785.1 uncultured Polyangiaceae bacterium | reverse complement strand
GGCGGCGTCGCGCTGCTCCGCGCGTCCGAGGCCCTCGACGGCCTCACGTTCGGCGACGAGCGCGACTTCGGCGTCCGCTTGGTCAAGCGCGCCGCCGAGGCCCCGCTCTACAACATCGCGCAGAACGCGGGCGTCAACGGCTCGGTGGTCGTCGAGAAGGTCCGCGGCTCCGCGGGCTCGAACGGCTACAACGCGGCGACCGACACCTACGAGGATCTCCTCGCGGCCGGCGTCATCGACCCGGCCAAGGTCGTGCACCACGCGCTCGCGAACGCGTCGAGCGTCGCGGGTCTGATGCTCACCACCGAGGCGCTCATCGCCGACAAGCCCAAGAAGGACGACGGCGCCAAGGCCGGCGCGGGCGGCGGCATGGGCGGCATGGGTGGGATGGGCGGCATGGGTGGGATGGGCGGCATGGGCGGCATGGGCGGCATGGGCGACTTCGATATGTGATCGAAGAGCGCGCGATCCGCCTTGTTTTCAAGCGGATCAGGGGCCCTCGGCGCAGCGTGCGCCGGGGGCTCCTCCCATTTTTGACCCCGCAACCCATGGAGCTGTAGACTCGCGAGCGATGTCCGATCCGCTCTTTGCCCGCTTCGGGCGCGAATATCCGGCGGGGGACGTGCTGTTCCGCGAAGGCGAGCCGGGCGAGGTGATGTTCGTGATCCAGTCCGGCGCGGTGCGGATCACGAAGGACGTCGCGGGCGAGGACAAGGTCCTCGCGATCTTGGGCCCGGGCGAATTCCTCGGCGAGATGGCCATCTTGAATGGCAAGCCGCGCACCGCGACCGCGATCGTGGTCGAGGACGCGCGGTGCCTCGTGATCGACGCGCGCACGCTGGAGGCCATGGTCGCGCGCAACGCGGAGATCGCGCTGCGCCTCATCAAGAAGCTCGCGAAGCGGCTCGACTCGGCCGACACGCTCGTCGAGATCTTGATGCACAAAGATCCGAAGGCGCGCGTCATGCTCGCGCTCGCGCGGCACGCCGACGGCTTCGGCGAGCACGTGGCCGAGGGCATCCGCGTCCGCACCACCACCGACGATCTCGCGCGCGAGGTCGGCGTCGATCGCAGCGTCGCCGAAGAGGTGATGGATCGGCTCAGCAAGCTCCGCCTCGTGAGCGAGGACGCGGGCGGGATGCTCGTCGCCGACGTCGGTCGCCTCCGCGATTTCCTGGAGCTGCTCGAGATGCCGCAGCGGTTCAGCACCGTCCGGCCGAGCGCTCCTTCCGGCGAGATCGAGGAGCGCTGATCACGTGGAGCTGACCGTCATCGGCTGTCATGGCGGCGAGACCCCGCGGCACCGGACGTGCGCGTTCCTGCTCGACGGTACGCTCGCGATCGACGCGGGCTCGCTCACGAGCGGGCTCGAGCTCGCGGAGCAGGAGAAGATCCGCGCGGTGATCGTGAGCCACGCGCACCTCGATCACATCCGCGATCTGGCGACGCTCGCCGACAACCGATGCCAGATGGGCGCCCCGCCGCTCGTGATCGCGGGCACGCGCGGCACGCTGAGGACGCTGCGCGATCACTTCTTCAACGATCACCTCTGGCCCGACTTCACCAAGATCCCGTCCGGCGAGCAGCGCACCATCGAGTACCTCGAGATCACGCCCGAGCAGCCGTTCGAGGTCGCGGGCAAGCGCGTGCGCGCGGTGATGGTCGATCACACGATCGAGGCCGCGTCGTTCGTGATCGCCGACGATCGCTGCGCCATCGCGTACAGCGGCGACACGGGCCCGACGAACCGGCTGTGGGAGGTCTTGAACGACGAGCCCAAGCTCGCCGGGCTCCTCATGGAGGTGAGCTTCCCCAACAACGAGCAGGCCCTCGCGACCGCGAGCGGGCACCACACGCCGAGCACGCTCGCGAAGGACCTCACGAAGTACGCGCGCCCCGACGCGCTCCGCACGATGCTCTATCACATCAAGCCGTTCTTCCAGGCGGAGGTCGAGCGCGAGTGCGCCGCGCTCCGGGGCCTCGATTTGAACGTGCTCAAGCTGCAAGAGCAGCACGTCTTCTGAGATCGATCCGCTACTCTTCGATGCGGGTGAGCACGACCGTGATGTTGTCGGTGCCGCCGTAGAAGTTCGCGCGATCGATGAGCGTGCGGCACGCCTCTTCGAGCGACTCGTTCTGCGTGATCACCTCGAGCATCTGCTCGTCGGTGACGTGCCCAGTGAGCCCGTCCGAGCAGAGCAGGTACACGTCGCCGACCATCGTGTCCTCGCTCAAGAGATCGACGGTGACGTCCTCGCGGATGCCGAGCGCGCGCGTGATCACGTTGGGCGGGAGCTGGCGGATCTCCTCGCGCGTCATCCACGGGGCCATGTGCTGCGCGTCGCTGATGAGCGAGTGGTCGCGCGTCATCTGCACGATCTCGGTGCCGCGCACGCGGTAGCACCGGCTGTCGCCCACGTGGCCGACGCTGATTTTGTCGGCGTTCTTGGTGAAGATCGCCATCACGATGGTGGTGCCCATGCCGAAGTCGGCCATGGTCTTGAGCGATCGATCGAAGATGCGCCGGTTGGCGAGGCGCAGGCCCGTGACGACGTAGTTCTCTTCGTCGGTGAGGTTCGGGTCCGCGGGGAAGGGCCACGTGCCGTCGCGACCGACGATCACGGAGAAGAAATCGGTGAGCGTCGAGACCGCGAGGTGGCTCGCGACGTCGCCCGATCGATGACCGCCCATGCCGTCCGCGACCGCGCAGAAGTTGTAGTCCGGCATCACGAGGAGGTTGTCCTCGTTGTGCTCGCGGAGCAGGCCGGTGTCAGTCATCCCGGCGAACCGGGTACGCATGGGCACACAGTAGACGCGGGCGCCTTCATGAGCGCAAGCTCCCTTTCAATGTCAGCGAGCACGAACGATCGCCGGAGGAGCTTCGTCGCCGGAGGCGCGGCGCAGCACGTCGCGGTGAGGCCGGTGGTGAGCCCGTTCGATGGGACGACGGTCGCCGAGGTCGAAATCGCGGGCCCCGCGACGCTCGACGCAGCCGCGGAGGCCGCGGTGCGGGCGCAGCGCGCCATGGCCGATCTCAGCCGTGAGGCTCGCTCGGCGATCCTCGAACGAACGGCGCTCGGCCTGGAGGCGCGCGCCGAGATCATCGCACGCACGATCCAGCGCGAGTCGGGCAAGCCGATCCGCTTCGCACGGATCGAGGTCGCGCGCGCCGCGGACACGTTGCGGGCGAGCGCGGACGCGGTCCGATCGCTCGCGGGCGCGGAGATCCCGATCGACGCGGCGAAGCCCGGCGCGACGCGCATCGCGTTCACGCGGCGCTTCCCGGTGGGCCCGGTCGCCGCGATCACACCCTTCAATTTCCCGCTCAACCTCGTCGCGCACAAAGTCGGCCCGGCCATCGCGGCGGGCTGCCCGATCGTGGTGAAGCCCGCGTCCTCGACGCCGCTCACCGCGCTCCTCCTCGCCGAAGCGGTGATGGAAGCGGGGCTCCCCGAGGGCGCGCTCGCGATCGTGATCACCGATCGAGGCACGGGGCAGAGGCTCGTCGAGGACGATCGCTTCCGGCTGCTCTCGTTCACGGGCAGCGCCGAGGTGGGCTGGGCGATGAAGCGCGACGCCGGCAAGAAGCGCGTGGTGCTCGAGCTCGGCGGCAACGCGGCCGCGATCGTGATGGACGACGCGGACGTCGACAGGGCCGCGGATCGCTGCGCGTTCGGGGCCTTTTATCAAGCGGGCCAGTCGTGCATCTCGGTGCAGCGCATCCTCGTGCACCGCGCGATCCTCCCGCGCTTCCGCGACGCGCTCGTCGATCGGACCCGCGCGACCAAGACCGGCGATCCTTCGCTCGGAGAGACCATCGCGGGCCCGCTCATCGACGAGGGCAACGCGCGGCGCGTGGAGGCGTGGCTCGGCGAGGCGGTGGCCGAAGGCGGCGTTCTGCTCACGGGCGGCGCGCGCGAGGGCGCGGTGGTGACGCCCGCGCTCGTCGAGGGCGCGCCGCGCACTTCGAAGGTGATGGCCGACGAGGTCTTCGGTCCGGTCGCGTGTTTGGTCCCGGTGGGCTCGATCGACGAGGCGATCGCGGCCGCGTCCGACACGCGCTTCGGCCTTCAATGCGGCATCTTCACGAACGATCTTCGCGCCGTGATGCGCGCGTGGGAGGGCATCGAGGTGGGCGGGCTGATCCACGACGACGTCCCCGCGTTCCGCGTGGATCTGATGCCGTACGGCGGCGTGCGCGACAGCGGCCTCGGCCGGGAGGGCCCGCGCTTCGCGGTCGAAGAGATGACCGAGCCCCGGCTGCTCGTGATCCAGCGCTGATTTACGGCTATCGTCGGCGTGTGGACGCACGCGCCATCGCCTTCGCCATCCCTATCTTCTTCCTTCTGATCGGCGTCGAGCTCGCGCTCGCGCGCGGCGAGGCGCGGCGCGAGCGGTTCGATCTGCACGACTCGATCGCGAGCCTCTCGTGCGGAATCGGCCAGCAGTCGCTCGGCTTCTTCTTCAAGGTGTTTCAAATCGGCGCGTACACCTGGGTCTACGACCACCTCCGCCTCACGACCATCTCCGAACGATCGGTGGTCGCGTGGGTGGTTTTGCTGTTCGCGCTCGACCTCGGCTATTACGTCTATCACTGGGCGAGCCACCGCGTGAACTTCCTCTGGGCGATGCACGAGGTGCATCACCAGAGCGAGGAGTACAACCTCACGACGGCGCTGCGGCAGAGCTGGTTTACGAGCCTCGCGTCGTGGGTGTTCTACGTGCCGCTCGCGATCGCGGGCTTCCCGCCGCTGATGTTCGTGCTGATGTACACGTTCAACACGCTCTATCAGTTTTGGATCCACACGCGCGGCATCGGCCGGCTCGGGCCGCTCGAAGCGATCCTCAACACGCCGTCCCACCACCGGGTGCACCACGGCATCAACCCGATCTGCATCGACAGGAACTACGCGGGCATCTTCATCCTCTGGGACAAGCTCTTTGGCACGTTCCAGCGCGAAGAGGAGGAGCCCGTTTATGGCTTGGTCGGGCAGCTCCACAGCTTTCACGCGCTCTGGGCCAACTTCGAACCGTTCGTCCGCATCTACACGATGGCGCGACAAACCAAGCGGCTCCGCGACAAAATCGCGTTCTGGTTCGCCCCGCCCGAGTGGCGCCCGGCCGATCTCGGCGGCCCGGTGACCGTCCCCGAGACGTCACGCGCAGAGCAGGTGCGCTATCGCGTCAAGGCCCCGCCCGGCGCGGACACGTATGTCATCGTGAGCTTCGTGCTGGTCACCGCGGTGCTCAGCGCGCTGCTCTGGTACGAAAAGTCGCTCCCGCTCGGCGTGGTGATCGCGTCGGTAGGGGCCGTGATCATGACCCTCTCGGTGTGGGCCGGCCTCTTCGAACGAAGGGCGTGGGCGGCGCCGCTCGAATGGATCAAGCTCGCGCTCGCGGTCGGCATCACCGCGTGGATCACGCGTCCTACCGCGGTGTTCCTGCCGGTGACCGGCGCGAGCGCCGCCGCCGCGATCGTGCTCGCCCTTTGGGTCTCGCGTTGCCGCGGGCCCGTCCTCGAAGCGGGCTCCTCGGCGGCCGAAGCTCACTCATAGAATCTTCGGCGCGCTCATCGCGTCCATGTCGCGAGCGCTGACCATCAATCTGACGTTCGTCAGATACCGAATCTCATATTGACGTTCGTCAACATCTCTTCACGGCGCATCGCGTTGCCCAGCACCAGGGAGCGTTGCGGGGTGAAGGGGTAAAAAAACATTTCAATTCTGGCCGGGCTCGGCTATTCGGCCCTTTCGGGCGAGGCACCAAACGCTATGAAACTCTCCTCCCTCCCGCTCCGTTGGACATCTCCCTTCCTCTCGAGCGCGCTGGCCCTCTCGGCGCTGACGCTGGCCGGGCACGCGCAGGCCGACGCGGCGGGCGAAAAGGTGCTCGCGTCGATGGACGCGGCGATGAACCGCGCCAAGACGCACTTCTTCGACTACGAGATCGCCAACAACGAGCCCAACAAGGCCGAACGCAAGATGGAGATCGAGGTTCGGATCAAAGGCGAGAAGCGCCTCACCGAGTTCCTCGCGCCGGGCGACATGAAGGGCACCAAGGTGCTCGTCATCTCCAAGAGCCAGATGTACGCGTACCTGCCCGCCTTCGGGAAGGTCCGTCGCATCACCAACTCGGCCACGGATCAAGGCTTCTTGGGCCTCGCCTTCAGCCAAGACGATCTCGCCACACAATCGTACTCACCCGAGTACACGGCGCAGATCACGTCCGACAGCGCGACCGAGACCAAGCTCGTGCTCACCCCCAAGAGCGGTCAGACGCCGAGCTACGGCAAGATCGAAGTCACGATGGACAAGGCCAAGAGCCTGCCCACCGAGCTCAAGTATTACTCGCCGACCGGCACCCACGTTAAGACCGAGTCGCGCAGCAACTACACGTGCGAGGGCAACATCTGCACTCCCGTCGAGCTCAAGATGGTCGACCACACGAAGGGCGGCCTCTCGACCAAGCTGACGCGCAAGAAGTGGAAGGTCAACGAGGAGATGAGCGACGACCTCTTCTCCAAGCGCACGCTGGAGCAATGAGGATGGGGGGGCGGATCGCGGGACGTAACTCCGTAGTGGTCTCGTCGCTCGCGGCGGGGCTCTCGCTCGCGACCTTCACCGCCCCTCTTCACGCCGACGAGCTCAAGCTCGACTTCAGCGGCAAGGTCCAAACGGATCTGCGCTTCCGCGTCGAGGACAAGAGCACAGGCCCTTATTTCAACCGCTTGAGCCAGCCCTACGGCATCGAGCGCAGCCAAAACCTCTTCTCGCTCAAGATCAAGGCCACGTATGGCCGCTTCGCGGGCGTCGCCGCCGTCGACATGTACGCGAACATGTTCCCGGCGCAGCCCGAGACGTTGAGCGACCTCAGCACCTTCAGCAAGGTCCAAACCTTCTCGTTCGAGCCCCAAGCGCTGTACGTCGAGGGCCGCGACCTCGGGCTCAAGGGGCTCGATTTACGCATCGGCCAGCAGATCGTGCAGTGGGGCGTGGGCGATCAGTTCAACCCCACGAACAACCTCAACGCGGACGATCTGCGCGATCCTCTGTTGTTCGGCAAGCAACAGCCGAACTTCATGATCAAGCTCGACTATTGGGTGACGAAGAGCCTCTCGCTCACGGGCGTGCTCGTCCCCGTGTTCCGCCCCGCGCTCCTCCCCCTCTCGGCGGCGGCGGGCGTGGGCGCGGTCGATCGGCTGCCCTTCGTGAGCGACGCCTTCCGCTGGCGCGTCGCAGCCGAGTCCGCGTTCGCGGCGTCGAACCTCGCGGGGCTGCCTACGGTGGTCGACAAAACCATCCTCGACACGCCCAAGCTCAAGCCCGAGAACATGCAGTTTGCGTATCGCATCGCGGGCACCATCGGCGAGCAGGACATCGCGCTCTCGTATTACAACGGCCGGACGGACTTCCCTCAACCCATCAAGAACCACGTCACGCAGACCGACGAGAGGCTCTGTAACCCGGTCACCAACGGGTGCACGACCGGCAGGCTCAAGCAGACGGTCACGCTCGGCTATCCGAGGATGCACGTTTATGGCCTCAACATGTCCGGGCAGATCGACGTCCTCAAAAAGATCTCGGACAAGTTGGAGCCGTTCGGGTATCGCATCGAGGCCGCGCTCGTCGTCCCTCAACGCACCTCGCTGGAGCTCACCAACGAGGCGCTGAACATCGGCGGCATTCAGCGCAAGTATGGCGCTTACGACTACGACAACAACGGTCGTCCCGGCGGCGGCGCGCCGCCCGCGGTGGTCGAGGCGACGCCCTTCCTCAAATGGGTCGTGGGGCTCGACTACACCTTCACTTCGAATGTCTACGCAAACATTCAATGGGTCCATGGCCTCGCCGACGAGTTCGGCGCCGGTGACTTCATGCACAAAGGGTGGGCGGTCCGGCAGACCGGCGTGACGACCGATCCGCAAACGACCCTCACCCAGTGTGTGCTCCCCGCCAACGGCGAGAAGTGCGCGCGCGAGATGCTCCGCGCGCGTATCGGCGATTACCTCGCGATCGTGCTGGACGTGAAGCTCCTCAACGACGCGATGCTGCTCCGCCTCTTCACCATGTTCGACCTCTCCGGCTACAGCGAAGAGTACTTCGACCCCGCCGCGGGCCGGCGCGTCCACAAGCACTATAACCTCTTCTCCAAAGAGGGGTTCTCGGCCGTCATCTACCCGGAATTCGGCTACAACTTCGGCAACGGCCTCGAGCTCGGGTTCGGCGCGCTCGCCCTCCTTGGTAAGCCCTATACCAAATTCGGTGACCCCGCCTCGGGTGGATCCCTCGTTTGGACACGCGGGCGTTATAGCTTCTGATCGCGCGACGTCTCGGGCAGACTCGCCATCGCCCCAAATTGGTCATCTCGTTTACGGCGTGGTCGTTTTCGGGCACGTTTTGGTCGATTCCGGGCATCGAGTGAGCGCTCCGCCCCTTCAAATTACGGTAATTCGTACGCTATCGGGTTCGGCGCGGCGCCTGCAATGCGCCCTCGGCATGAGTCAACCAGATCTTCGGGATCCGCAAAAACAGCTCCGCGCGCTCTACCAATCACTCCTCGAGCACCAATCGCACTTCGACGAGTTCAAGCAGCTCCTCGCGCTCTACGACGCGCCCATCGATCACAACCCTCATGAGCCGCCCGGCGCCGCCGAGGTCCGCGCGCGGCTCAACGAGCGTATCCGCGATTGGGTCGGCCCCTCGTTCGGCGGGCTCTCCGCGCTCCAAATGATCCAGTGGCGCGCCATCCTGGTCGAGGAGCGGCTCAACGTCTCCCTCTCCCCATGGAAGGAGTCCAACATTTATTGAGATACGATATGCGTGAGCTATGGATGGCTTGACCCTGGTCGACGGGTTGTATGAAGAGCTCGTGAGATCCCTCACGCCGGACGAGGCAAAAGACGCCTCCCGGCTCGCGTTCACGCTCGGCCTCGCGCCCTCGGAGGAGGTGCCTTGGAGCCGTGTGTTTGGTCACGAGGTCACCTTGGCTGCGCCGGCGCTCGCGGCAGAGGCGATGAACACTATCGACGAACGCACGGTGCGGGAGGCCGTCCGTGTCCACATGCTCGCGGTGATCGAAGCCTTCGCGACGGACCGTATCGAGGACGGTCAAGCCGCGCGCACACCGGCGCTCGTCGGGCTGGTGCACAGGCTTCGAGCCGCGCGCGATCAAGCGATGGATCGGTTGTGCGAAGGGTGGGGGGACCCCGATCTGTCGTTCGCTGTCGCGGAGCGCGACGTGCACGAGGCCATCGCCGAGGAGCGCGCGATCCTCACGAGCGGGCGCGGCGTGAGCCTCGCGCGGTACCTCGACGTGTCGCTCCGCAAGCAGCACGTGGGGCTGCCGGGCTCGCTCGCGCTCGCGCGGCGGGCGGGCTGGGACGCGCGGCGGCGGCGCGCGCTCCGCGGCGCGCTCGAAGGGGTGTGGCTCGGCCTCCAGGCCTACGACGACGTCGCGGACGTGCGGGACGATCTCGCGCGGGGAGGCGCGTGGGCCGCGGCGATCGCGCGCGGCCTCACGGGCGACGATCGCGACGACGCGCCGGTCATGGCCTTGATCGAGCGGTCCTCGACGCTCCCGGCGATGCTCGTGATCGCCGCGCGAGAGCTCCGCGCGGCGCGCAGGCTCGCGGCCGCGCTCGGCGCGGAGAGGCTCAGCGCGTGGGCGAGGGCGCGCGAGGATCACGTGGCCGATCTCGCGGAGCACGAGCAGCGCGCGCCGGGCTACACCGATCGCGCGCGCGCGCTCACGTCATGGGCCAAGGTGGTCCTCGCGTGAGCGCCCCTCCCTGGTGGTTCGGCTACGCGCCGGTGCACCCGGCGGCGGCCGATCGCGGGCCGGCGACGCGCCTCGTGATCGCGTCGCGCGCGCCGATCGACGGACGAACGATCGCGAAGGCGCCGTCGCTCCGCGGCGCGACGATCACGCGGGTCGTCGATCGCCCGCCGATCGTGTGGACGATCGCCGAGCGCGACGCGCCGATCGCGCCCGAGGACACCGCGCGCGAGCTGGTCGATGCGGGCGCGCCCGTGCGCTACGTCGCGGCGGACGATCGCGCGAGCCTCGCGCTCGGGCCTCCGCTCGATCTCACGTCGGTGCGCGCGGGCCCGCCTCGCCCACGGCCGTCGCGATCGCGCGTGAGCCGGCCCGCGCCGGCGTCGCCGGGGACCTGGTTTTTACGAGCGGAGGAGGGCGGCGTCGCGATCGATCGCGCGCTCTTCGGCGCGGGCGAGGGGACGCGGCTCGCGGTGATCGACGACGACGCGGCGCTCGCGGACGAGCTCGACCTCGACGCGGAGGTGTTGATCGGGCTCGACGAAGCGCCGCGCAGGCAGCCGCACGGCCCTTTGATGATCGCGTGGGCCACGCGCTCGAAGACCTTCGATGGCGTCGCGCCGGGCGCGTCCGCGAGGCTCTACGTGATCCCCAAGCCGGGCGCCTCGGTGTCGGCGCTGCCGCGCGCGATCGTGCGCGCGGTGGACGACGGCGCCGACGTGATCGTGTGCGCGACGTACGTCGAGGGGACGACGAGCCCGATGCTCGACGACGCGCTCGCGTTCGCCGCGCGCGCGGGGAGGCGCGGCCGAGGGACGGCCGTGGTCTTCGCCGTGGGCCGCGAGGCGTCGAGCCGCGAGGGATCGACGCACGCGAGCTTCTCGCTCGGCCTCGGCGAGCCCGCGAGCGATCCGAGGGCCTTCGCCGTGGGCCCGAGCGCGCGCGGAGGAGGGTGGTTCTTTTGGCGCGATCGGCGCGGCAAGAGCAGGCCCTTCGCGAACCGCGGCCCCGCGGTGCGCTGGCTCGCGCCGGGCGACGACATCACGTACCCGTTCGCGGGCGAGGGCGCCGCGGGCAACGAGCGCCTCACGCACGCCGAGTCGAGCGGCGCCGCGGCGATCGCGGCGGGCGTGATGCTGCTCGTGATCGCGCACAACCCGACGCTCTCGCTCGCGGATCTCGACGAGGCCGTCACGCGCGCGATCGAGCCCTGCGATCCGAAGGTGCACGCGCGCGCGGAGCCGCTCGCGGATCCGTTCGACGCGCTGCCCGAGGGGCGCGATCGCGACGGGCACAACGGCAAGCACGGCTACGGCGTCCTCCACGCGGCGCGCGCGTGCCTCGTCGCCGCCGATCCCTTCGCGGCGGCGCTCGTCGCGATCGGGGAGGACGGCGCGGCCAGGGCTTTCTTTGAAGCGCGACGGCGCGATCCACGCGCGCGCGGCGCGTACTCGATCCGCGCGGCGCGGTGGCTCGCGCGCGCGCTGCTCCGTGACACGGGGGCACACCACGCGGCGCGTACGCTCGCGCGGCACGCTCGCCTCACGGGCGCGGGAGGCGGGCCGATCGCCGCGCACGGCGACGGAGCCGTGCTCCGGCACGTCATCGTCTCGCTTCGCCGGGTCGTCCACGGGGGCTCCCCGCCGGCGCGCGTCGCAGGAGAGCTGAACGCCTTGGATCAGCGCCTCTGCGACGCGCTCTCGCGCGACGACACGCGCACCGTCGAGGGGCGCATCGACGAGGTGATGGCGTCAATCTTCGCGCGAGCACCATAAAGTGGGTTGATCCGCGGAATCCGCCCCTTGAAGGTGGACCTCGCACGGAGCTCCCGCGTGAACCAAATCCGACGCCTAACGCTCCTCGTCTTCATTTCCGTCGCTTCTTTCACCATGGCGGGCGCAGCGATGATGGGCGCCGCGTCTTGGTACAGGCGACCGTTCGCCGGCGTGCTCGTCGATCCCGACGGCCGCGTGTCGAGCTTCGGCCTGCCCGGGTGGGACGGGATTCGAAAGGGCCTGCGATACCCCGACACGATCCTCTCGATCGACGGCGACGAGCTGAGGCCGCCCCGCGACGGGCGCACGTACCGCGCGACCACGTGGGATCGCGCGGTGGACGCCGCCGCGCGCGCAGGCCGGGACCACGTCCACGTGCGCGTGCGGACCGCGTCCGGCGTGCGCGATCTCGACCTCGCGATCACCGAGCTCGATCCGCTCGCGTTCTGGGTCGACGGCGGCGGCCTCATCGCGATCGGCGCGCTCTACGTGCTCGCGGCGCTCATCGCGCTCGGCGCGAGCCCGGAGGGCAAGCTCGCGCGCGCGTTCGCGAAGACCGCGCTCTTCGCCGCGTGCTTCTTGTTCACGGTGTTCGACTACCACACCACGCGCAGGCTCGTGCCGTTCTTCTACATGGCCTTCGCGATGTTGCCGATGTGCTTCTTCGCGCTGCCGCTGCGCTTCCCGGACGACACGGCGTGGCTCGCGAAGAGGCCGTGGATAGCGACCGTGCTCGACGCGTCGGGCGCGGCGCTCACCGTCGCCCTCGTGGCCGTGCACGCGGTGGGCGGCGAGACCGTCATGTTGCGCGACGTGTGCGCGGTGATCCTCGCGACGTCGCTCTTCTTCTTCGTGGTGACCGTGCTCGTGCGGTTCGCGCGGGCCGAGGGCGCGCGGCGCGCGACCATGCGCGCGCTCATCGTCGCGATGGTGCCGCCCCACGCGGTCCTAGGCGCGGCCTTCGTCTTGGGCTGGCTGAGCGTAGGAGGGGCGACGGTCGCGCTGTGCGCGCTGCCCGCGCTCGCGCTCACGCCGCTCTCCAGCGTGGTCGCGTTCATCCGCCACGATCTGTGGGGGAGCCGCGCGCTGCTGTCGCGGTGGTTCACGCGCGCGGTGGCGGTGACGCTCGCGGGCTTCTTGGCGCTCACGGCGGGCACCGCGCTCGCGTCGGCGCTCGGGTACCCGTTCGGCGGCGCGTTCGTCGCGGCGCTCTTCTCGTCGATCGCGACGGGCGCGCTCGTGAGCGTGGGGCTGCCCGCGGTGGACATGCTCGTGTTCCCGTCGCGCGCGCGGTACAAGCCGACCGTCGAGCAGCTCAGCGAGGAGCTCACGTTGCTCACGCGGCCCGAGGACGTCGCGGCCGCGGTGGAGCGGACGGTGCGCAGGTGGCTGCCGTGCGAGCTCATCGCGATCCACCTCGCCGGAGCGCCTCCGATCGAGGGTCAAGCGCCGCTCGTGAGCGAGGCGCCCGGGTGGGCCGAGCTGTCGATCGACGTGGTCTTTCACGGGAGCCGCCGCGCGACGCTGCACCTCGGCAAGAAGCACGGCGGCGCGCTCTTCACGAGCGAGGACGTCGATCTGCTCCGCACCATCGTGAACCAAGCCGCGCTCGCGCTCGCGTACGCGGACAGCTACGCCGAGCTCGAGCTGCGCCGCCGCCAGCAGGCCGAGGCGTGGCGCGGCGAGCGCGAGGCGCTCGTCGAGACGGTCGCCGCCGAGATCGCGCACGAGGTCCGCTACTCGATCAACTTCTTCCGATCGGTCTTCGCCGAGACGGAGAGCGGCGCGCTCGAGATCGAGCCCGAGGACGTCGACATCGGGCGCGAGGAGGTCGATCGCTTGGAGCGGCTCGTCTCGGGGCTCCGGCGCGTCACGTCGCGGCGGCTCGAACGTCACAGCGTGTCCGTGCGCGAGCTCGTGATCAAAGCCGAGCGGCTCCTCCGCGACAGGCTCGGCGAGCGGCGCGTGGAGCTGTCGATCGACGGGATCCCGTCGATCCGATGCGACGTCGATCAGACGACGCAGATCCTCGTGAACCTGCTCTCGAACGCCATGGACGCGGCGCCGAGCGGGACCATCGGCGTCTCGTGGTCGAAGCCCAACGGCGTGGGCGCGCTCGTCGTGTGGGACTCGGGCCCCGGCTTCGAGGGTGACCCGGCGCGGCTGTTCGCGCCGTGGTATACGACCAAGCCTCGCGGCACCGGGCTCGGCCTCGCGATCACCCACCGGCTCGTACGCGCGCACGGCTGGACGATCGAGCCGGCGAGGCGGGAGGGCCGGACCCTCTTCGTGATCGAAATCCCCGCGTCTGACATCAGTGAGCCCCGCGCGGAGGTCGCATGAAGATCCTCATCGTCGACGATCAACGCAGCGCACGCAGGGTGCTCCGCCAGATGCTCGCCTCGCTCGAAGGCATCGAGATCATCGAGGCGTCGGGCGTCGACGACGCGCTCGGCCAGATCGACAAAACCTCGCCGGATCTGATGCTCCTCGACGTGCGCCTCTCCGACGATCCGCGCGATCGCGGCGGCCTCGATCTGCTCCGCAAGGTGCGCGCGTCGGGGCGCGCGACGCCCGCGGTGATGGTCACCTCGGCGAGTGAGCTCGGCGAGATCCGCGAGGCCATGCGCGCGGGCGCGCAGGACTACGTCCTCAAGGACGAGCTGTGCCCCGAGCTCTTGTTGCCGGTCGTCGAGGGGCAGCGCGAGCGGCTCATGCTGAAGGGCGAGGTCGTGCGGCTCCGCGAGCGCGTCGATCGCGCGTTCGGATCGCGCGCGCTCATCGGCTCGTCGCCCGCGATGGATCGCGTGCGGCGCACGATCGATCGCGTCGCCGAGTCCGCCACCACGGTGCTCATCCGCGGCGAGACGGGGACCGGCAAGGAGATGGTCGCGCGCGCGCTGCACCAGATGAGCGCGCGCAGGGGCGAGCCGTTCATCGCGGTCAACTGCTCGGCGCTCCCGGGGTCGCTCATCGAGTCGCTCGTGTTCGGGCACGAGCGCGGCGCGTTCACGGGCGCGGAGCGCAAGATGCGCGGCCAGCTCGAGCTCGCGGGGACGGGCACGATCCTGCTCGACGAGATCGCCGAGATGCCGGTCGAGCTCCAGGCGAAGCTCCTGCGCGTGCTCGAAGATCGGCGCTTCCGCCCGCTCGGCGCCGAGCACGAGCTGCCGCTCCGCGCGCGCGTGCTCGCGTCGACGCACGTCGATCTGGAGGCGCGCATCGCCGAGGGCCGCTTCCGTCAGGACCTCTTTTATCGGCTCAACGTCGTGGTGATCCAGGTGCCGAGCCTCGCCGAGCGCGGCGAGGATCTCATCGAGCTGCTCTCCGCGTTCTCGGCCGAGCAGGCGCGCAAGCCCCGCTTCTCCAGCGACGCGATCGAGTGGCTGCTCCGCAGGCCGTGGCCGGGCAACGTGCGCGAGCTGCGCAACGTCGTCGAGCGCCTGTCGCTGCTCGTCGAGGGCGACGTCGTCGAGGTCGACGATCTCGACGAGCTCGCGCCGCCGCTGCCCTCGTCGAGCTCCGCGGCCGAGATCGACAGGATCGCGCGGCAGATCCTCGCGCTCCCGGATCGGCTCGGATCAAAGCTCCAGGTGATGGAGCGCGCCGTCTTGCACCACGCGGTCGAGGCGTGCGGCGGCAACAAGGCCGCCGCGGCGCGGCTCATCGGCGTCGATCGCAAGGCGCTCGAGCGCCGCTGGGACAGGCACAACAGCGAGGACCCCGCCGACGCGCCCGCGTCGAAGCCCGCGCCCACGCTCCCCTCCCCGCCGAGCAGCGATCGCACCTGATCGATCGCGCGCGTAGATCGCTTGCGTTGGCGCGGCGAACGGGGCATTGAGCGATCGATGCGCGACTTCGAATACCAAGACATGCTGCCGCTCGGCGACGACGAGACGCCGTATCGGCTCGTCACGAAGGATCACGTCTCCACGTTCGAGGCGGGCGGTCAAACGTTCCTCCGCGTCGAGCCCGCCGCGCTCACGCGCCTGACGAGCGAGGCCATGCGCGACATCGCGCACCTGCTCCGGCCCGCGCACTTGGCGCAGCTCCGCCGCATCTTGGAGGACCCCGAGGCGTCGCCGAACGATCGCTTCGTCGCGCTCGATCTGCTCAAGAACGCGAACATCGCCGCGGGCGGCGTCCTCCCCATGTGCCAAGACACCGGCACCGCCATCGTGATGGGCAAGAAGGGCCAATACGTAGTCACCGGCGGCGGGGACGAGGCGGCGATCGCGCGCGGCGTCTACGACACGTTCCAGACTGCCAATCTGCGTTATTCACAGCTCGCGCCGCTCGACATGTACAAAGAGGTCAACACCAACGATAACCTCCCTGCGCAAATCGAGATCTTCGCGACCGACGGCGCGGCGTACAAATTCCTCTTCATGGCCAAGGGGGGCGGCAGCGCCAACAAGAGCTATCTTTATCAAGAGACCAAAGCCCTCTTGAACCCCAAGAGCCTCGCGGCCTTCCTCGATCAAAAGCTCCGTTCGCTCGGCACCGCGGCGTGCCCGCCGTATCACCTCGCGGTGGTGGTGGGCGGCACGTCGGCCGAATACGCGCTCAAGACGGCGAAGCTCGCGTCGGCGCACTACCTCGATTCGTTGCCTGCCACGGGCAACGACCGCGGCAGGGGCTTTCGCGATCACGAGGCCGAGGCGGAGGTGCTCGCGATCGCGCAGCGGACGGGCATCGGCGCGCAGTTCGGCGGCAAATACTTTTGCCATGACGTGCGGGTGATCCGCCTCCCGCGCCACGGCGCCTCGTGCCCTGTCGCCATCGCGGTGTCGTGCTCGGCCGACCGTCAAGCGCTCGGCAAGATCACCAAAGACGGCGTGTTCATGGAGCAGCTCGAGGCCGACCCCGCGCGTTATCTGCCCGACGTCGCGCAGCGCGATTTGGCGGGCGAGGTGGTGCGCGTCGATTTGAACAAGCCCATGAACGAGATCCGGGCCGAGCTGTCGCGTCACCCCATCAAGACGCGCCTCTCGCTCACAGGGCCGCTCGTCGTCGCGCGCGACATCGCGCACGCGAAGATCAAAGAGCGGCTCGACCGGGGCGAGGGCATGCCCGCGTACATGCGTGATCACGCGGTGTATTACGCGGGCCCCGCCAAGACGCCGGAGGGGTACGCGTCGGGCTCGTTCGGGCCCACGACCGCGGGCCGGATGGACGCGTACGTCGACCAATTCCAGGCCGCCGGAGGCAGCTTCGTGATGCTGGCCAAGGGCAACCGCTCGGCCGCCGTGACGAGCGCGTGCAAGGCCCATGGCGGGTTTTATCTCGGCTCCATCGGCGGGCCGGCCGCGCGCCTCGCCCAAGACTGCATCAAGAAGGTCGAGGTCCTCGAATATCCCGAGCTCGGGATGGAGGCCGTGTGGCGCATCGAGGTCGTCGATTTTCCGGCTTTTATCGTGGTGGACGACAAAGGCAATGACTTCTTCGCGGCCATCACCTCGCCCGCCGCTGAAAAGCACCTGCCCGTCGCCAAGGGCTGAGCTTCCAAAAAAACGCGCGCCCTGAAACCGATCGCCCCACCGTCCGTAGAGGGGCCTGGAGGCCCTATGCGACGGTTCATTGCTCCCCTTCTCCTCGTCTGCGTCTCTTCGTGCGCGCTCGCAGGTTGCGGCGACAACCAGGATCCGGCCGGCGCCGACGCGTTTTGGAAGGCGATCCACGACCAAGACTACACCTCGTGGGCGAGGGCGCCGGGCTTCGAGGACAAGGCGCCGTCGAGCGCGGTGCACGCCGCGAACGTGACCATCTATTTGAATGACACCATCGCCGCCGCGCTCGAAGGCGGCGCCATCGACAAGTGGCCCGAGGGGTCGATCATCGTCAAAGACGGCTTCGACGGCGACGAGCTGTTCATCGTCGCGGCGATGGAGAAGCGCGCGGACGGCTGGTATTGGGGCGAGTGGTCGGCCGACGGCTCCACCAAGTATTCGGGCAAGCCCGACGTGTGCCTCAATTGCCACGAGAGCGGCGCAGATTACGTACGAGCGTTTGGCTTTCCGCAGTAGGAGCGTCAGCCCTTCGCGTGCTCCTCGGCGATGAGCCGGACGAGCACGCTCGCGTGCGCGAGCGGAGATCGCGTGTCCTCGACGTCCCCGTTGTCGTCGAAGTCGTGAAAATATTGGACCTCGCCGCGATCGGCCGCTGCGAAGAAGAGGGCGCGCAGGTCACGCCCAATGCACTCTCGCCAAAGATAGGTGTACGAGGGGACATAGATCCTGCGCCGCGCCTCCACGTACCCGAGCAGCTCCTCGCCCAAGCGGTGCCCCGAGGGCCTCCCCCGCCGCTTCTTGCCTTTGCCCGTGAAACAAGCCTCGTCGATCGCGCCTTCGATCACCTTGAGTCCCTGCCAAACGCCCTCGACCGAATCGGAGAACCGGCCGGGCATGCCGGGCACGGGGACGCGCCCGTGCGGATAGAACGGAGAGAGCTTGACGAACGGCGGCGCCGCGCGCGACGAGACGTCGTAGACGAGGGCGCCTTTGGGAACGGCGCCGAGCTTGCTCTTCGGGACGAAGCGAAAGAGATCGGAGGAGCGTTTGGGCGAATGGGGCTCACCCGCGCCCTCGTCATCGAAGAGCGATGAGCCGATCTCGGCGAGCATAATCCCCGCCGCCTCGATCGCGTCCTGCTCGTCGGGCGGGTACGCGTCGCGGCTCACATCCATCGACGCTTGCACGTCCACGAACGCGAGCGCGAGGCGCTTGGGGACCTCGGATCGGCCCTCCATCATGCGCGCGAGGGCCTCACACGCCTCCTCGACGCGGGCGAGCATGGCGCGGTCGAGCCCCCGGCCATCGCGGAGCTTGGCAGACAAGCTGCTCTCCCCCACGAGCCCTTCATAAAGGATGTCAATCGCCTCTCGTTCGGTCATGGATCTCTCGTTCTCAGGAGGGGGGACAAGGCGTAACAGGGGTGATGGCGTCGGGCGGCACGCGGCCTTGGAGCAGCACCTCGCGCGAGTTTTCGGCGTATCCGACGGCGCGCCCGCGGAGCCCCTCGGCCTGCGCCCGCTCGCGCGTCGAGACGTCGATGACGCGCTGGTTGCCCGCGGAGTCCGGCTGGAGGCGATCGGTGTCAATCGCGACGGTGCGTTGGCCGGGCTGCCGCCATCGCTCGGCGACCGCGGGATCGGTGGTCGTCGAGATATAGGGGCCACCACGATAGTTGGAGCGACTGCCGTTCATGACGTGCCCTGCCGGCGTGATCTCCCCCGCCCGATCCGGGCGCCGCGCGGTGAGACCCGCGTTGGGATCTTCGTCCGGGCGGAGGTTGCGATAAACGATGATGAGCCCGAGCGGATCGATGTAGTTGATGGGATCGTGCGTCCAACCAAAGGCGTCGAGCCCCCCGTGGACGCCGATGGGATCGGGGCTGAGCCACCGCCCCACCGCCGCGTCGAAGGCGCGGAATCGCGTGGACGTGAGCCCGGTCTCGGGGTCTGCGTAGTGGCCTGTGTGGCGGAAGGGCGATCGGACGGCCGTGGATCTCGCCGGGTCGGTATATTCACGTTGGACGTCGCCGAAGGGGCCATACGAGGCCGACCACGCGACGTTCCCGCGGTCGTCGAGGAGGTCCGTCGTGATGCCGATAGGGCTCGTCACGCACGCAAAGACCTCTCCGCGCTCCTCGTGGAGGAGCGGGACGCTGGTGTCGCGCTCGTGGACGAACGTGCGCAGCCCGCCCTCGCGGCTCAGCTCCGCCGCGACCTCGTGACGGTCCCAGAGCAGCTCGACCACCTCCGGCGCGCCGCCCTCGGCCCGCGCGACCTCTTTGCGCGTGCGACGCCCGAGCGCGTCATACGAATACCGCACGACCGCCCCCGACGGGTCGCGCACCTCGCGCAGCAAATCGCGGCTGTCCCACGCATAATGGGTGACGCGCTCCGAGCCGTCGAGCGGGGTTGAGGCGACGCGGCGGCCGCGCTCGTCATAAACATACTTGGTCGCGCCGGTCTCGCGGAGGAGGCCGCCCTGGCCGATCTTCCAAGGGGCCTCCGCGCCGCGGCCTCCGCCCTCCGTGACGTCGTGGATCTGCGCGAGGAAGCCGGCGGCGTCGTAGTTGAAGGTCGAGCGGTGAGCCCCGATCGAGGCTTGGCGGAGGCGATGCGCGTCGTCATAACGATAGCTCGAAGCGCCCCAACGGCTGTCGTCGATCCGCGCGAGCCGCCCCATCTTGTCGTATTCGAAGCGCCTCTGCGCGGGCACGACGGGCGGCGCCGACGGGTCGCCGAGGACCGAGGCGCGTTGTTCGATCATCCGATCGGCGGCGTCGTACGCGCTCGACACCTCCAAAGCCCCCATCGTCCGGCGCGCCTCGCGGCCCAAGGCATCACGGGTGATCGCCAGGTGAGCCCCGTTGTGCTCCACGGCGGCGAGCACGCCGAGCGCGTCATACGCATAATGGGTGGAGGCGCCGTTCGCGATGGTCCGCGACGTGACGAGGCTCCGCGCGTCATATCCATAGCGCACGGCCCGATCGCCGTGCCGCTCGACCACGGGGCGCCCAAAGGCGTCGAGCTCGAACGTGGTCGTGACAGGCGCGCTCCCCGGCTCGGTGAGCGTCGCCGACAAAAGCCTCCCGAGCTTGTCACGGCGGTAGTCGACGGCCGCGTCCGGGAAGCGGATCGACATCACGTTGCCGAGCCGATCGTAGGTGAACGCGCGATATCCGCCGCCGGGATAGACGATCCTTTCGAGGCGGCCCGCGGCGTCGTACCTCCGGCCGAGGAGGCGGCCGTCGAACGTGTGCTCCTCGATCACGCGGCCGGCCTCGTCGTAGACGAATCGATACGTCTCCCCTTTGGGGCTCTCCAGCTTGGCGAGCCGCTCCGTGCTCGTCTGGAAGGCGCGGAACGTGGCGCCGCCCGGGAGCGTGAGCTCGGCGAGCGCGCCTGTCCCCTCATAACGCATCTCGGTCACGCGGCCGAGCTCGTCCACGCACCGCGCGACGTTGCCGAGCGCGTCGTACGCGTACGATCGCGACGAGCCGCCGGGGAAGCGCACCATGATGCGGCGATCCATCCGATCATACAGGATGGATGTGGTGCGGCCGAGCGCGTCCGTGGCCTCCACTGGGCGGCCGAGCGCGTCATAACGATAGGTGGTGCGGCCGCCGCGCGCGTCGACCTCGGCGGTGACGTTGTGCTGAGCGTCGTATTCGAATCCTTGCAACACCCCGGACGCGTTCGCGATCGCGGTGAGCCTGCCGCGCGCGTCGTACGAGAGCGAATAGGCGAGCCCCGTCGGGAAGACCACGCCGATGAGCGCGCCGCGCGCGTCGTACGTATAACGGGTCACGCCGTCGGCGGTGGTCCGCGTGATGGGGAGATCATAGGCGCGCTCCCACGCGATCACGTTGCCCGCCGGGTCCACCGATCGGACGACGCCGCCGCGGTCGTCATACCACGTCTGCCACCCCTCCCCTGCGCCGTTGGTCTCGGCGATGAGCAACGTGTCTTGATCGTAGGCGCGCTCGACCAGGACCTCCCCCGACGCGGTCGTCGTGCGGACGACCAAACCTTGCTCGTTGTAGGTGTGGATCTTGGGCTCTTCGCCGTCGACGTGGACCGTCCGCAGGGCCCTGTCGTTGCGGAGCGAGACCTCGTGAAGCCCCTTTGGACCGGTCGAGCGGCTGCACCGCCCGGTGCCCGGCTCGTATTCGTAGGTGAAGCGCGCGCCGTTCTTGAGGATGGCCGCGGTCATCCGATGATGGTTGTCGTATTCGTACTCTTCGAAGCCGCCCATCGCGTCGGTGACCGTGATGAGGCACGACGAGGGTGAATAGGCGTAGTCCACCCACCGCGCGAGCTTTCCCTCCGCGTGGACCTCGACCCGCGCGATCAACGACGCTCTCCAGCGGATGGAGAGGACGCGCCCCGAGGCGTCCGTGATACGCGCGAGTCGCGCGCCGTCGTATTCGAAGGTGATGGAGTTGTCCCACGCGTCGCGGATGGCGCGGAGAGGCCATGTCCCCTCGGGCCCTCGGGAGAAGACGCGGGTCAGGCGAGCGCGGACGTCGAACACGTGAAGCTCGCCGCCCGCGCGCCGGATCGAGAGCCGCTCACGCCGGTTGAACGAGCTCTCTCCCTCGCCGACGTGCGCGAAGTAAAGGGACCTCCCCTCGCCGTCGCGGAGCGTGATGCCGGCGTCGCCCTCGGTGATCCATTGTTCGTAGCTGTGTGACCAGCCGGGGCCGAAGGCGCCTCTTTGGGACCTGCGCGCGGAGGTGTAATTGCGCTTGAAGATCAGCGGAAAGACCGAGTCGTACGCGAGGTCGACGATGGAATCGATCACATGACCGCTCGCGACGTCGATGGGGTGGCCCGCCTGCGTGCATTGATTGGACGAGGGGCCGCTCGCGCCGGAGTTGCTGCCGCCTCCTCCGCCGCCGCCCCCTCCGCCGGGGCCTCCCGGGCCGCCCGGACCGCCGCCGCCCGCGCCGCCGTCTCCGCCTCCGCCGCCCGCGCCCCCCGTGCCGCCGGCCTCGCTCGCGCTGCCGCCCGCGCCGGCCGTAGGCGCCTTGTTGGACATACACGGGCTCCCCGTGATCCCCATCATCCCGAGCTCCACGAGCACGACGGGCGCCCCCACGATGACGAAGCACGGACCTGTGGTGTTGAGGCTCACGACCTCTTTCAACGTGCCTGGCTCGTTGCCATGGCACGTCTTGATGACCGAGCCCGTCGTCGCGATCTTTTCGCCGTTGATCTTGGTGCGGAGGGGCTCGTCGACGATGCCTTCGACCGAGCTGCCGACGACGGGATACGGGATGGGCAGGGGGCTCGGCGCGGCCGGCGTGGTGCAGACGCTCACGGCCATGGGGGTGATGGTGTGACCGCTCTTCTCGGTGATCACATCCATCATGACAGCGGTCACGTCACCCATGATTCACCCTCATTCGAAACAGGAGCTCCGCATCACCCCGGCACGCTGGCCGAGCAGTCGTTGTTGCAACCGTCGTTGTTGACCTTGTTGCCGTCATCGCACTCCTCGCCGAACGCCTGTTGCACGATGCCATCGCCGCAGCGCTGGCCGAGCACGCAGCCGGGCGCGCACTCGTTGTAGCCGCCGTCGTTGACGCCGTCGTCGCACTGCTCGCCGAAGATGCTGTCGACCACGCCGTCGCCGCAGAACGCGCCTTGTTTGCAGCCGGGCGCGCAGCCGTTGTAGGGAGAGAGGTTCACGCCGTCGTCGCACTCCTCGACGCCGGGCTCGACGAAGCCGTCGCCGCAATAAGGCCCAAAGCCGCAGGTCGGCGTGCAGTGGCCATAGGCGCCGTCGTTGATGCCGTCGTCGCAGAGCTCATCCGGCGTCTTGATGCCGTCTCCGCACACGCTCACGCAAACGCTGGTCGCGTTGACGAAGTTGCCCAACGTGAGCTTGTAGTTGGATTGGGTGGTGTGGCGCTCGGCTTGGAAGACGACGATCTCGTAGATGTTGCCCAGCGCGAGGCCCAAATTCGCGGCCGCCGCGGCGTCGAGCGTGACGCCGCCGCTCTCGGCGCCGTGGACGCCGCCCAAGTTGACCGCGAGCTTCTTGTTGACGAAGACCCAAACGTCGTCGTCGCCGGTGAAGTTGAGCTGCTCGTTCCCCTTGTATTCGAACCAATAACGCACCTCGCTCGTGAAGTGGAAGTTATGGGTGTTGCCCTCGTTGCCGAAGCCGATGCCGTCGATGGGGAAGAAGTTACCGTTGTTGTATTCGAAGACGCCGCTCGGGAGCTTGTTGAGCGTGATGCTCTGGAGGATGGTCATGTTGACGCCGCCGACGTCGCGATACCACTGGTCGAAGTTGGCCTTGCCCGACGTGGTGGGCGTGGTGGTCGCGCTCGCGTACACCGGCTTGCCGTCGACGCCGAGCGTGTTGGTGACGATGCCGAGGTCGTCCCCGAGGAAGTCCTCGAAGTCGGGGTGAGCGACCTTGAAGTCGCGGATCACGATGGGCAAGACGAGCTGATTCGGGTTCATGGACACGTCGGTGCACATGTATCCGGGCTCGATTTGGCACGTGGGCGAGCAGCCGTCGCCGGGGTCGGTGTTGCCGTCTTCGCACTGCTCCATGCCGTTTGGCAGCTTGATGCCGTCACCGCACGACGAGGTGCAGGCGCCCATGGTGCAGTCGGGCTCTTTGACGCAGAAGGGGGTGCAGCCGTCGCCCATGTCGTTGTTGCCGTCGTCGCACTGCTCGCTGCCCTCGGCGACGCCGTCGCCGCAGACCGTGGGCAAACAGGGCATCCCGGGCACGTCGCACTTGAAGCCCGGTTCGAGCTGACACGCGCTGTCGCAACCGTCGCTCGGCGCGGCGTTGCCGTCGTCGCACTCTTCATCTCCGGCGACGATGGAGTCGCCGCAGAGCGCGGCGATGCAGGGGAGCCCGGGGACGAGGCACTTCCACCCTTGCTCGACTTGGCAGTCCATGCCGCAGCCGTCGTTCGGCGCGGTGTCCCCGTCATCACACGTCTCCGCGCCCGTCACCTTGCCGTCGCCGCACACCACCGTTGAGACACAGGGTTGTCCGGGCATGGGACATGCGAAGTTGTTCTCGATGGCGTCGCACGTGCCTGTGCAGCCGTCGCCGGAGACGCCGTTGCCGTCGTCGCACGCCTCGCCCGGATCGATCTTGCCATCTCCGCACGCGGGGCCCGGGCCCGCGTCGCCGCCGCCCGGCCCGGAGCCGCCGCCGGAGCTGGTGCTCGATGAGCTCACGAAGATGTCGCCGCCGTGACCACCTTGTCCGCCGCTGCCTCCTCCACCACCGGACGACGAGCTCGTGCCGCTGCTGTTCGATGGGCCGATGGGCACCTCGGGGTTGCCGCACCCGACGGCGATGATGGGAGCAGCGCAGAGGGCTGCGATCATGGGGAAGAAGAAGGTCCGCGGAGAGCGAGAAGAGAAGGTACGGCGCATGAGACGATCGTACACGATATCTGGAGTTTCTTCCAGCGCACGATCGGGCCCACGCCGGGATCGCGCGCCGCGCGGAGCTCATTGGATGTAAGGGACCTCCGAGATCCAATGAAACCCTCGGCTCGTGAGCTTGAGCTTGGAGAGATCGACCTTCTTGAGACGAACGACGTGGGCCTCATCCATCACCGTCCCGGAGAGGACGAGATGATCGGCGTCCGGTTGGGTGTAGGTCATCGTCCAAGACCCGCCCGCTCGGGTGGAGAGCTCGAGCGCGCCTGTGTCGGGAGCGTCCTTTACGCGAAAGAACACCTCTTCATCGTTCATCTTCTTGACGCCGATGAACAACCGCTTTCCGAACGAGGTGATGATCACCCGCCCCCAGCTCTTCGACCCTTTCGTGAGCGGCGAAGGCGCGCCGGCGCGGACGTGCTCTTCGACGTCATAAACAGCGCTGAGGGGGTGCGGTTGAGCGGAGAGCTGGTCCCTCAACCTCTTGATCCTGGACTCTGCGCTCCAGGCGACCAAAAGGACCACGAACGTAGCTTTGACCGCGAGCCTCGCGACCTCCATCCAGCGAGCGGGGAGCGGCGGTCGGGGAGCGGGCGCCTGGACAGCGCGGCTCCGCGCGAGGAACCGCGCGAGCCGGCCGCGATCGGGCCAAAGGAGGAAGAGGATCACCAAGCAGAGGTGAGCGGAGTAGAGCTTGACGGGGACGTCATAACAGAGGTTGAGCATCAGCACGTTGCTCATGATGGCCAAGAGGAGCAGCGCTCCGAGCGTGGTCGTGCGGCGGAAGAACAACAAGGCCCCGCCGATCACCTCACCCGCGCCGGTGAAGATGTTGTATCCGACCGAATACCCCATGAAATTCCAGAGGAGCCCGGCGGGCGAGGACTCCCCGTACGTGGTCATCAACGAGATCGGTTGGAGGGATGGGAACTGCACCTTGAACACCTTGGAGAACCCATACCCCAACATGACCATGGCGAGCCCATAACGCAGGTAGACACGGAGCCCGTCATAGAGCCTCGTGTAGTCCGCGCGCCGCCTGTCCGCGATGGACCACACGAGCGCGACCACGGCGGCGAGGACGAGGTAACAAAAGGCCAAGACGTAATCGAAGGTTCGGTCGCCGCTGCCGGTCTCGACCGTCGAGATGGTGTAGCCCACGTGGAGCAAGCGCCTCCCCACCCAAAGGACGATCGTCTCCCAAAGATGTTGATACGCGTCGCCGGCGGACGGGAAGACGTGAGCGCCGATCGGGAAAGGGAGGAACCATAGCGGGAGGTACACAAAGAAGAACCGAAACGCGCCCCGCTCCACAGATCCCCATCGCCACGCATCAACCATGTTCGAGCTCCTCGTCCGTACCGGCGAACGTCCACCTTTACCTATCAGCGACAGCTCCGCGGGATAAAGTACAAAATCAGCCATACCCAAGGACAAAAATGTCTGCTAGCGTGCTTCTCATGGCAACACGGCTCATCGGCGCCGACGCGATCGCGTTGGCGGAGAAGCTCGGGACCACGGTCAACCTCCATGGCGCCCCCGGCGCGCCCGCGCGGGAGGGGGTCTCTCCGTCGGAGGCGCGCGCGATCGCGGCGTCTCATCCCGAGCGGGTGTATCTCGACATCGACGAGGTGAGCGGCGATCCCAACGTGGGTGTCGCGTGAGATCCGCGCGCGTCCATCGATGGGGGGACCTCAAAGGTCCCCCCAAACCCCCCCATGCGCTAAAGAATGAGGATCCCGCTCAACAAGGAGAGCCGAAAGGTCCCCCCAAACCCCCCCTGGCTGCGGTCCACGATCTCCCCGCGCCCTCGCCCGCCACGATCGATTTGCCGGACGGGGGCACCGCCGCGCTCAACCAAGGTGTGTTGGAGGTGCGCGACGGGGAGGGCAGGCTGCGTATCCGTTACGAAGGCGGAGCGGCCGAGATCATCGCGCCGGACGGCGATCTGAGGCTCTCCGCGCCGCGCGGCAAGGTGGCGATCGCCGCCGGAACCGAGCTCTCGCTCGACGCCCCCAAGATCCATCTCAAATCTCATTTGCTCAGCGCCGCGGCCTCTCAGGTGCAGCTCTTTGCGCGCGAGGTGGTGACCACGGCGGAGCGCATCACGGACCGGGCGAGCCATCATGAGGTGATCGCGGAGCGGGTCGTCACGCGCGGTCGCGAGGCGCTGCGTGAGATCCACGGGCTCGCCGAGGAGCGGATCGGCCGTGTGCGCGCGCTCGTCGAAGAGACGTTTTCGCTCTCGTCGCGCCGCACCGTGATGCGATCGAACGAGGAGACGAGCATCGACGGCAAACGCGTGTTGCTCGGCTGAAGGGGAGATCGCGATGGGGATGCCCGCGTCGACCAAACAAGGTGGGATGTGCTTTGGCTTCCCGGACGTCTGCAGGACGCCCGCGGGCCCCAACGTGGCGCCCATCCCGTATCCCAACATCGCGCAGCTCACCGACGCCGACGGCGCGGTCGACAAGGTGCTCATCGACAAAAAAGAGGTCTTGGTCGAAGACTCGAAGATCTCCCGATCGAGCGGCGACGAGGCGGGCACGTTGAAGGGCGTCGTCTCGTCCACCAACATGGATGAGGTGGCCTTCAAGCAGTCGAGCAGCAAGGTTTACTTCGGCGGCAAGAAGGCGGTTTATCACACCGTGATGACGGCCCACAACGGCTCCAACGCCAACATGCCTGCGGGCCTCCACGTGAGCCCTTCGCAGACCAAGGTGATGGTGGGGATGT
>CAYTJL010000072.1:0-10545 GCA_964437785.1 uncultured Polyangiaceae bacterium | reverse complement strand
TCACCCCGGCTTGAAGTCCTCCGCTTTGGCGAGCGCCTCGTCGGTCCCTTCGACGCCCCGTTGATCCGCGCCCGCGAGATCACACGAGAGCATCACGGTGCGATGTGCCTTGGCGCTCCGCCACACCGTGTCGCGCAGATCGCACGCGACCAGCTTGGCGTGCGACCAATCGGCGTAAGTGAAGTCCGCGCCGCGGAGGTCGGCCTCCCCCACATCAGCCTTGGTCAAGCGCGCGCGGACGAGCGACATCGTGTGTCCTTGGACGCCCGTGAGCTTGGCCTCCGCGAGGCACGCGCTCGGGAGCTTGGCGTTGTCCAAACGCGCGTTCGACAAATCCGCGCCGCGAAGGTTGACCGAGGGCGCGTCGAGCCCAACGAGGGAAGCATGGGTGAGCTTCGCGCCGGCAAAGCTCGCGTGTTTGGCCTTCGCCCCGTCGAGCTTCGCGCCGGACAAATCGGCGTTGAGGAAGAGCGAATGCGTCAGATCGCAGCCCGAAAAATCGACCGAAGCGGCCTTTACGCCATCGGCCAAACACTGCACGATCGAAGCGCCTTTGACCTTCGCCCCCGTGAGATCAGCCCCCGTGAGATCAACCTTGAAGAGCCGCGCGCCCGTAAAATCCGCGCCCGCGAGCGAAGAGCCCGCGAGGCTCGCGCTCGTGATCACCGCGCCTTGGAGCGACGCGCCCGCGAGGCTCGCGCCCGCCATCCTCGTGTGATCGAGCGAGGCGCCCGCGAAGGACGCGCCGTCGAGCTTCGCCCCTTCGAGATGAGCCTCATCGAGCTTGGAGCGATCCAAACGAGCGTTGGAGAGATCCGCGGAGGTCATGTCCGCGCCCGACAAATCGTGGCCTGTCAGCTCGGCGCCGGCCAAAACGGCGCTCGGGAGCCGCGCGCCCCGGAGCGCGACGTCGCCGAACGACGCGCCGGACAAGTCCGCGCCTCCCCAATCGACGTCCCTCACGTTGGCGCCCGCGAGCTTCGCGCCTCTCAAGGTGGCTTTGCGGAGCGAGGCGGAGGAGAGGTCCGCGCCGTTGAGCGAAGCCTCGGTGAGATCCGCGCCGTCGAGCTGGGCGCCTTGGAGGGACGCGCCTTGGAGCCTCGCTTTGGCAAACGATGCTCCCGCGAGGCTCGCGCCGCCCAGCTCGACCCCTGCCATGACGGCCCCTTCAAAGCACGCACCGTCGAGCCTCGCCCCCGTGAGCGTGGTTTGGCCGATCACCAGATCATCGAAGCGCGCGCCCGGCGCCCGCGCGTGCGACAAATCGGCGGGCACGCCGAGATCCCGAAAGTCCAAAGCACCAAGCTCGGCGCCCTTGAGCTTGGCGCCCGCGAGGTCCACGTCGCCCATCGTGACCTCGGTGAGGTTCACGTCGGCGAGCGAGGCGTCGCAGAGCACGACATCTTCGAGCTTGGCGTTCATGAGCACGGCGCCGTCGAGCACCGCGCCCGTGAGGTCGACCTCATCGAACGTCGCCTCGACGAACAAGCACGCGACGAACGAGGTGCCTTTGGCCGAGACGCTTCGGAGCGTCGCGCGCGAGAGGTCCGCGCTCTCGATCACCGCGCCGTCGAGGCTCACGCCTTCGATGGTCTCGCCGCGGAGCCCTCCGGCTTTGGCCTTCTCCAAGAAGTCTTCACGCGTGGTGATCACGAGCGCCCCGCGAGCTTGGTCTTGGTGAGATCGGCCAAATCGGTCTTTGCGCCGCCGAGGCGCGCCTTCCAAAGCTCGGCGCCGTACAAGCTCGCTCCGCGGAGATCCGCGCCCGAGAGATCCGCCTGCTCGAAGGTGGCCTTCATCAGATCGGCCTTGAGGAACGAGGCGCCTTGGAGCATCGAGCGTGAGAATCGGGCCTCTCTCGCGCTCACACCCGAGAAGACAGCGCCCTTGGCGGCGACGCGAGAGACGTTGGCGCCGTCGAGCCTTGCGCCGAAGAAGATAGCCTCGGTCAGATCAGCGCCCTCCCACGTGGAGCCTTGGGCGCGGACCTCACGAAACGAGCTTTGCACGAGCGACACGTCATCGGCCCTCGCCTCGGTCACGTCGGCGCCGTCAAAGCGCACGTTTTGGCCATGAGCGTCGAAGAGCCTCACCTTGGGGAGCTTGGCGGCGGGAAACTGTGCTTCGTCGAGCGTCGTTCGGCTGAGGTCGAGGCCCGGTAAATCGGCCTCGTCGAAGCGCGCTCGGGAGAAGTCCCCGTCCGAGAGATCGGCGCCCGCCCCCGTTGCGCCCCGGAGGTCGGCCTCTCGCCCAACCACCTTGGTGAGCGCAGCGCGGGTGAGCGTGCTCTCTTTGAGCACTGCAAACGAGAGATCGGCCTCGTGGAGATCCGCGCCGCTCAAGTCGGCGCCCGTGAGGTTACATCGCATGAGCTTGGCTTTGGCGAGCTTCGCCCCCACCATCGATTGCCCCGACAGATCCATCTCCGCGAGATCCGCGCCTTGGAGGTCCATCCCGTCGAGCTTCTTCCCCGCGGCGATCGCGTCGAGGACGCGCGCTCTTGCTCCCTTTGGGGGCTCGGGCGTTGGCTCTTGGGGCGGCGCGCTCTTTTGATCTTCAATGCTCTTCAGCATGTCGGTGAGGCTCTTCACCTCCTCTTCGGACAAGCCTGCATCGCTGAGGGCTTTGGCCATGACGGCGGGGTCTTGGGGAGGAGGAGGGGTGAACGGCGGCGCAGGCTTGTCGAGATCGACCCCGATCTCGGCCATCTTCTTCTTGAGTTGCTCCTCCGCCTCGGCGAGCTTCTGGTCGAGCGCTTGTTGCGCTTGGCTCGGCTCACTCACCTCGTTCGCGGCAGGGGGCTCGGGCGGCGCGGGGGGCTCACCTGGGGGGTTTGGGGGGAGGTCCCCCCAAACGTGAGGCTCGACGATGGGAAGGGGCTTTGCGCGCGCGATCACCTCATCGGGGCTCATCTTCGCGGCGCCCGCGTCGATGGCCTCGGGCGCGACGAAGATCCCTTCGATCTCGGGTGCTTCGTCGCCTTTGACCTCCATCGCTCCTCGCCAGGCCAAGTGGAGAGTCATCGCGTCGGTGTCGAACGCGACCGTATCGAGGTGGAGCGGCAGCTCGACCACCCCTCCTCCCTCCGCCTCGACGCGCTTCACCACACAGCGCGGCGCGAGCTTGGGCAACGTGCCAGTGAGAGGATCGTGCTCGCGGTGGACGCCGAAGATGGTAAAAGGCTCATCCCCCTTCAGATACGGAGTCTGCTGGTCGGGCGGCGCGGCTTGGAGGCACGTCGGGTCGAAGTCCTCGGGGTAATAGGGCCAGCGCGCCTTGAGCCAACGCGCGTCGTACGTGCCGAGACCTCGCATGCGCTCCGGCGACCGCGGGGAGAGGGGGCCAAAGCCCACAGGAGCAGGGGAGTCCGAAGGAGAGGTGATGAGGTGGGCGGGGTCTTCGAGGTTGGGCAGCGGCGCGCCCGCCTCGCCGGTCTGCCCCTTGCCCCCTCGCGCCCGATCGTAGGTGAGGGGCATGGTCGAGAAGGGCAAAGGCTCGCTCGGCACGAGCCCCATCAACACCTTTTGCCAAACGCGGCTCCCCACCACCGCGATGGCCTTGTCAAAGCCTTGTCTTCCCGCCCCGAACGAGAAGCGCACGCGCGCCGTCTTGGTCTCTGTCTTGGGCTTGGCCGACCCCCTCAAGGTGACGTCGGCCTTGGGCTTCAACACGGCAAAGTCCGAGGCGACGAGCAACGTGTCGTCGGGATCGTCGTTCGCATACACGTCACCTGCCGGCGGATCGGGCTCGTCCTTCGGCTTGGCCGCGCCGCCGGGCACGATCACGAACGAGCCTTTGACGACCACCGTGATGGAGTCTTTGGGCGGGCGGAGCTGCCATGGAATCGTGGCCACCGAGAAGGGCCCTTTGACCCAGCGCGGGATGCCGGACGAGCGGCGTTTGGGGCGAAGGGGCTTTGGGGGAGGCGGCGCGCCCTCCCCTGCCCCGCTGGGCGGTGGTGGGGGCGCGGGCGCGGGCAAAGGCTCTTCAGGCAGGGGCTCCAAAGGCGCTGGGAACGACGCGATGTCGAACCACGGGGCGCCTGGGATGTTAGCCTTCTCGGAGCCTGCCTCGTTGGGCGGGGCGACGGGATAAGGCGCGATCGATCGCACGGACGCCTCCGCCTCGTCTCTTGGGCTCATGGCGACGGTCATGAGCGGGAGGTCCTGAGGGGGCGGCAGAGGCATGGACGGCGGCGGGACCGAGGGCCGTTGGAATGGCGTGCTCGGCCGCTCGGCCAAGACCCGTTGTTGCGCGTCCGTGATCCCCACCGTGCTCCCGAGCGCGGGAGAGAGCGTTTGAGCCCCGAACAACGACGCTCCCTCCGGCCAAACCAAAGGAGCGCCGGGCACCTCGACGCCCGCGACCACGCGCAGCGACGGGATCGCGGCCTCGCCCGCGGCGAGCGCGAAGCGGCCGCGATAGGTGAGCGAGCAGCGCTCGTGATCCATGTCGAGGTGAACGGTGTCGAGCGCGAGATCGACGTCCATGCTCTTGATCTCGCCACGGATCATGAGATGCGCTTTGCCCAAGGCCCGCGCGCCCGGGAGCCTCGTTTGGACGCGCGGAGCGGCGGCGTGGAGGCCGTCGACGACGATCCACTCATCGCCCATGAGGCGCGCGACGCGTTGATCCGAGGGCGCGTGTTGGAAATACTCCCACGCAAAGTCGTCCGGCAGATCGAGCACGTCGGCCTTGAATTTATCCGCGGAGAGCCCTTTGAGGAGCGCGCGGCGCGCGGGGAGATAGGTGGAGATGGGCCCAAAGCTCGCAGGTTTGGAGATGTCTTTGGGATCCACCACCTGCGGCGGCGCGCCGCCCGCGTCGGTTCGGAGCGGCAGACGTACAAAAGGCTTTGGCGCGCTCGTGGGGCTCTCCCGCTCTCCGAGGATGGCCAAGGTCTTGTCGAGGAGCACCTCTTGACCGCGAAACAGGCCGAAGCGCACCGACATGGCGGGCAGCGCCGCGCCGCCGGGCGCGTGGGCGGTGCCCGTGAGCGTCACGTCGACATGGGGTTTGAGAGGGGCCTTGTCCGAGGGGTGTTGGACGCCGCGGAGCGGGCTCTCGTCATAATAGCGATCGCGCTCGGTGATGGGCTGGGCGGGCTCCGGCGCCATCACCCCGCCGCGCTCGACGCGGAAGGTGGCTTTGGCGATCACCACCACGCGCAGCCACCCCTTGTGGCGATAGAGCACCGCCCCGAGGGAGGTTTGGCCGAGCGGGTGGAGGGAGGGCGTCACCCTCAGCCCCCGATTTGGATTCGGGATCCGTCAATCTGAAGAGACGAATCGTTCAACGTGAACTTGGCGCTCCCGCGCTTCATCGTAAAGCCGCCGCCCTCCATCTTGAGCTCGTTGTTGCCGTGCTTGATGGTGAGCCCGTCTTGGCTCATGGCGATTTGATAGCTATCGTTTGGACCAGGCTGCTGGAAGTTGCCGGCGGTGTTCATTTGGCCCATCTTGATCCCGCTCGGGGTCCCTTGGATGCCCCACCCCCCGCCCATGCCGGCGCCCGCGTAGAACCCGGTCTTTCCGTGCAAGAACGCCGCGGCATCCGTCGAGTTGAGCTGGGCCTCTTGTTTGCCGGTCACCGTGACCTTGGCGTGATTCGAGGACAGCTCCGCGCTGAGCCGAGAGCGCATCGTCATGTCGCCGAACTGCGCCTCGATACCGATGGTGTGTTTGCCCGTGAGCGTGGTCCACGTGCCCGAGATGGCCGTGAACATAGGTGAGCTGAGCCCCGCGTACATCCCGCCGCTCACGGACGCGAGCCCTTGGTCCGCGCTCACGCTCGTATAGAACTTACTGCTCATCCCGGCGTTTTTGTCGGCGACGATCTTCAAGCTCCCTGACGAGTAGATCCCGAGCCTGCTACCGAATCCAGCGTTGTGCGCGAGATCGCCGCGCGGTTCGGCGTTCGCGCCCGCCTCGTCCGCGTCGCCCGACGCAAAGTCGGCCATGGCCCAAAACGCGAAGATCGATTTGAGCGCGCCGAGGTGCTTCATGAGGAGGGCTTTGAGGACGAACATCGGCACCGAGCCCGTAGGGATCCACCCCGACGCTCCCTCGATGGGCTTCTTGGGCACTCCTTGTGAGATTTGGACCCACTCGATGACGTCGGCGAAGATGGTCGACGCGAGCGTGGTGACGAGCGAGAGCCCCGACGTGACGCGATCGTTCCAATACGAGAACGGCCTCGACGTGGGGTTCGACTCGAAGCCGCAGAGGCTCGTCATGTCCGCTTGTTGATCGGCGATGATGAAGACGTCCCCCGGAGATCCGATGGAGACGCTCGTTTGGCCCACGGCGCGGACGTCGTTCTCATTCGAGATGATGAGATGCGCTTGACGCGCCTCCTGCGCCGCGGTCCCGCGCGTGAGCATCGAGTAGCCGCCGAAGTCGCGGTGGACATGAGGGATGACGGTGCCGATCGCGTCTCTGCTTTCGCCCGCGCGGAGGCGCGCGTCTTCGAGGCGCCGCAGCTCGTCTTCGAGGTCACGCCGGCGCTGGTTGAAGCCCCCGACATCCTTGTCAGCGGCGAGGGCCGCGAAGGGGCCGGTCACGATGCCGAGGCCGACGTAGGCGGAGATTTGGGCCATATCGAGGTTCGCGAGCTCGGTCTCGACCTCGAGCTGCCGCGCGGATTTACGCGTGTCCCTGGCCTCGACGGAGATCGTCGGCAGGCCGAGCCGTACGATGGTGCGTTTATGATCAATCTCCCCTTCATCCTCGTCACCCATCGTGTGGAGGTGGACGTGTCGAATCGTGCGCCCGGCGATGCCCGCGTCGAGGGTGTGGGGGGTGGCGTCGATGGCGGTGGAGGTTGGGCCGGGGAAGTGCTCACCGAGGTTGATGAGCGACTCTTCGTCTTTGGGCACCCAGATGGTGATTCGGTCTGGACCGGGCTGGGTGGCCGTCGGCGCGGTGATCCCAGGCTCGACGTTCAGATCGGGATCGACCGCGGTGATGTCGGTCCCCTCTTCGATGAACAGCCATGGATTGCCCATCACGACCCCCTTCGAGCGGCGTTGTCCTCGATCTCGACTCGGATCCCCGAAGGTGTCTTCATCACGGCTTGCGTCTCGGTGAGATCCCGAATGGGGCTCGCCGTGATCATGTTGGGCACCGCGCCCAGGATGACGGGCCTATCGGGGTCGCCGTCCAAGAAGATGATCATCACCTCGGCGCCTTTGCGGATCGGGTGGTGTGTGCCCTCGCCGCCGCCGGCGTGGTGTTGGGCCATCCTGATCCAACGGGACGCCGAGCGGCCCATTCGGTTCACCGTGTCGAACGTGAGCTTCACTTTGTAGCGGCCGTGCTCGTCGATCTCGGCGAAGGTGCCGTTGGAGTCGCCCGCGACGTGACCGTGCATGAAGCCGTGGATGCGGGGCCAAGGCGTGAGCCGCTCCGGGCGAAACGGGACGCTCGCCGGCAAGCAGCGGAGCTCCCCGCGATAAACCTCGTAGTCTTTGTCGTGAGGAGTCCCCGCCACGGCGGCGCCGCCGCGGTGCTCGATCCTCGTGGTCAGATACGGGATGTCCCACGACGAGTCTCTATGATTGTAGAGCTCGAACGTCATCCCCGCGCGGAGCCCGGACGAGTCTGTCGTCCCCGTGAAGGTCCTTTGCTCGGCGCGGAGCCGCTCGGCGCGGAGGGCCGCCAGTCGCTCGCCGTCGACCGAATCTTTGGGGTGCTCGCCATACGAGATCACCGTCCCGAAGCCGCGTTTGACGTCGACCTCCGCGGAGGATCGGATGCGCTCCTGCGGCCTTCGGTAGTTGTAGTCCATCACCACGACGCGCGAAGGGATGCGTCTTTGGTCGAGCTCGAAGCCCGCGATCGACGCGACGCGCCCCGCGCCGAGGTTGTTGCGATCGCCGTAGTGGATCCTTCGATTGGCGCGGAAGCGCGGGGCGGCCCCGTTGTCGTCCGCGATCGCGATCACGTCCCCATGTCCGCGGTGCTCGAACCAATAAAAGTAACCTTCGCGCTCGAACCAGCGTTGGAGGAAGTCCCAGTCCGACTCCTGGTATTGGACGATGAATTCGTACTTGCGCGCGAGCCCCGTGACACGAAGCTCGTAGTCACGATCGGGCGCGAGGCCATATTGGGTGAAGATCGAGGCCGCGATCTCGGGGACGGTGAGGTCCTGAAAGACACGGCTGTTGCGCCCGAGGGTCAGGAGCGAGGCCGTGGGCTCCATCGTCACGACGTAGTGCGCGCCCGGCTCCCCCGGGATGTCGATCGAGCGCACGCGCGTCACGACGCCTCGGACGACGTCGCCCTTCTCCGGCCCCATAGCGACGCCGCAGGGGGCTTTGAACAGAGCGTCGATCTGCTCGTCGGAGAGCGCCCCCGGGTCGTGCCGGATCAGGAGCTCGAAGCGCGAGAGGCGGGAGATCTCCTCGACGCCCCAAAAGCCCAAGAGGCGGAGGTCGCCCTGCGGGAGCGCCCCTGTCGCGAAGCCATAATCACCCTTTTGATCACCCACGTTGCAACCCCCTCTCCGTTCGTGGCTAAATCACCTCGTCGATCGCGGCCACCGTCGCTTCGATGTCGTGCGCGGGGGAGTGTCCGAGCTGGGATCGCGCGCGTTTGTCGTCGACCATGCACACATAACGAATGTGGTCGAGCTCGGGCGCGGGGAACGACGTGGCGCGGTAGCGGAAGAGGCGTTTGATGAGGCCCTCGGCGACCATGTGCGGGATGGCGAGCTTGGGCCGTTTGGTGTGGCCGATGAGGCGTGAGAGCGGCAGCGGCGGTGGGCCGGAGAGGTTGTAGATGCCGCGCATCCCGGGCGAGAGCGCGCGTTCGATGGCGCTCACCACGTCGTCTTGGTGGATGACCTGCACCATGGGGTCGAAGCCCATGAGGGTTGGGATCGCGGGGAGCCTAAGATAGTTGGAGGGAGCGTTCTTGACGCTGCCCAAGATGTGGACGGGCCGGAGGACGACAGTCTCGGTCTCGGGGCGTTTCCAGAAGAAGGATTGGGCGAGCATGTCGACCTCGATGAGGTCGCGGATCTCGCTGAACGCGGCGCCGCCGAGGAGGGGCGCGTCCTCGGTCAAGAATTGGGGGTTGTCGGGGCGGGGGCCATAGACGTTGGCGCTCGACAGGACGATGAGCTTGGGCACCTCGTATTGGGCGACGAACTCCAAGAGGCGTTGGAAGCCCGCGACGTTCCAGGCGTGGTGCTCGTCTTGGCTCACGCGGGGATCGTGCATGACGCCCAGGTGGACGACGGCGGAGAGGTGGTGATGGCGGAAGATGTCTTGCGTCTTTTTGCGGCGGACGTCGATGGGATAATGGATGATGTCTTTGGGTCTGCCCTCGAAGTCGCGGCGATCGAGGCCGACGACGGTGAGCTCGCGGTGGAGCCTGCGCGCGAGGCGCCTGCCGAGGCGGCCGCAGATGCCGGTGATGAGGACCTGGCGTTCGGCGGCCGTGGTCGGCGGAGGGGGGCGGCGGGAGGCGCGGCCCGCTCCGCCGGAGCCTGACGTCGGGCGGAACGAGGTGCCTCCATCCTGGTCGCTCATGGGAGAACGGTCGCGCGGAGGGGGGTGGGTCGTCAAGGGGGCTTTGAGCGGGGGCGGTCTTTTGGTAGGTTCGTTGCCGCCATGGAACGAAGCGCCCCGTCACGCACGCTCGACAAGGTGGTCAAATTCGCGGCCGAGGACGCGATCCCCGCGGCGCGGGCGGGGGCCGAGATCGTGAGCGAATCGGTGGATCTGTTCACCACGCGCCTGCTCGGCCCGGACTTCGAGGATCGGCTGCGGCGGGCGCCCATGTCGCTGGCCGAGGGCGGGGTGGATCCGTTTGGGCTCGACCCTGCGTGGGCCAAATACGCGATTGGTGTGGCGGCGTTCTTTTATCGTATGTACTTTCGGGCCGAGGTGTTTGGCATCGATCGGGTGCCGCACGGGCGTGTGCTCCTCGTGTCGAATCACTCGGGGCAGCTCCCGTGGGATGGGATGATGATCGGAGCGTCGATGTTCCTCGACGCCGAGCCGCCGCGGCTGATTCGGAGCATGGTCGAGAAGTGGTCGCAAACGTTGCCCTTCGTCTCCACGCTCTTTTCGCGGGTCGGGCAGGTGGTGGGGGTGCCCGAGAACGCGCGGAGGCTCTTGGAGCAGGGCGAGGTGCTCTTGGTGTTCCCGGAGGGGTCCAAAGGCATCTCCAAGCCCTTCGCGGACCGGTATCGGCTCATCGACTTTGGGCTCGGCTTCATGCGTTTGGCGCTGGAGACGGGGACGCCGATTGTGCCTGTTGCCGTGGTGGGGGCCGAGGAGCAATACGTGAGCTTCGGCAACCTGGAGAGGTTCGGCAAGACGTTTGGGATGCCCTCCTTCCCGCTGATTCCACAGTGGCTCTTGCCTGGGGGGCAGCTGCCGCTGCCGACGAAGTACCGCATTTATTACGGGGAGCCGATGGTGTTCGAGGGCGACCCGGATGATGATGATGCGGTGATCGAAGAGAAGGTGGAGGAGGTGCGGGCGAAGGTGCAGTCCATGCTCAACCGGGGGATCAAAGAGCGGAAGGGGATTTT
>CAYTJL010000071.1:3130-38643 GCA_964437785.1 uncultured Polyangiaceae bacterium | reverse complement strand
TCACACCCCCGAGAGCGCCGCCGCCGGCTCCACCTTGGCCGCCCGGAGCGAAGGCCCCAAAGCCCCCAGCACCGCGAACAACGCCCCAAACCCGAGCGCGCCCGCCGCGAGCCACCAGGGGAATCCAAAGAAGCTCTCGGGCTTGAACGGGAAATCCGGCAAGCTCGTCTTGGCCAATCGATCCGCAACGAACGCGATCACCCGCGCGATCACGAGCCCCGCGCCGCCGCCCGCGACCCCCACCACCGCCGCGAGCGCGATCATCCATGCGCGCATGTCGGCCGCCGTCGCGCCGATGGCCCGATAGAGCGCGATCTCGGCCCGCCGCTCGGTCACGAGCACGCGAAACGTATACGCGATGTTCGACGCCGACACGATCAGGATCACCACCGCCACCAGCGTGAGCAACGACGAGACCCCATTGACCAGCACGCTCACGTCCCGCGCCCGGCTGTCCTTGGGCCCTAAACCGAGCTTGCCCGCCGCCGCGAGGACGCCCGAAGCATCGTTTGCGTCGCGCACCTCGACGACCACGCTCGAGACCCGCTCCGCGGCCTTGGGGCCCGCAAACTCCTTGTTCCACCGCGCGACCACCGGCAAAGGCAACGTGACGCCGATGTCCACCGCGCGCGACGAGATCCCCACGAGCTTGGCCTTCACCGTCCGCGGCGAGCCCCCTTTGGATTTGCCGAGCAACGACTCGCCGAGCCGCACCGTGAAGGTCACCCCCTCGGCCCGCGCCACCATCGTCTTTCCGACGGGAGGGAGGTTGTGCGCAGGCGCGATGCTCTTGTCGAAGATCTCGATGAGATACCGACTCACGATCACGGGGACGGGCGCGGAGCAACGGCCCGCCGCCTCGCCCGAAGGCTTCTCGCAATATTGCCCTCCGGCACAACCAGCGTCGTTTTCGCACGCGGGGCCCGGCGACTCCATAGGATCCACGAAGGCCGACAAACCAGGCTCGTCCTTGACCAAGCTCGGATCGATGCCGTCCCCCATCAATTCGCTCGTGCCCACGTCGTGGCCGAAGATCTCCCGCCCTCCCCGCCCGCTCGCCGGGAACGCAAAACGGAGCTTGGGATACACCTTCTTCACCCCGGGCGCCGAGGAGAGGGCTTTGACCTCCTCATCGCTGATGCCGGGAGGCGGCGCCGCGCCGAGCACCAAGCCCAAGAGCCCAGGATCCTCCGACTTGGGCGGCTCAATCTCGATCCGGTCGAGCGGAAAGACCTGCCCAAAGAGCACCGCCCGCACCCCGATCCACAGCGCCGCGAAGAACACGAGCGCCGCCGTCCCCGCCGCGATCCCAAACCCGCTCGTCACGAGCGCGCCGCGCGTGCGGCCGAGATCCCGCCTCACCAAGAGCGCGAGCGATGCGAGCTTCATGCGACGACCTTGCCCTCGCGCAGCTCGATCGCGCGGCTCGCCGCGCGCAGCGTGCGCTCCTCGTGCGTCACCACCACGACCGTGAGCTCCTCCTCGCGGTGCAGCTCCACGAGCAAGCCCACGATCGCCGCGCCCGTCTCCGCGTCCAAGTTGCCCGTGGGCTCGTCCGCGAGGAGCAGCGCGGGCTTTTGCACGAGCGCGCGCGCGATGGCCACGCGCTGCCGCTGCCCGCCCGAGAGCGCCCCCGGGAGGTCCCCCGCGCGATCGCCGAGCCCCACGCGATCAAGGAGCGAGCGCGCGCGGGCCGTCGCGTCGCGATCGTCGCCGCGCGAGAACAAGCGCGGCGCGAGCACGTTGTCGAGCACCGTGAGGTGCGCGAGGAGATGAAAGGCTTGAAACACGAAGCCGACTTTTTCGCCGCGCAGCGCCGCGAGCGCGCGATCGTCGAGCGCCGCGAGGTCCTGGCCGAACAGCTCGACCTTGCCGCGGTAGCTCCGATCGAGCCCGCCCAAGATGCCGAGGAGCGTGCTCTTGCCCGACCCGCTCTGCCCGTGCACGGCCACGAGCTCGCCGCGATCGACGCTCACGCTCACCCCCGCGAGCGCCGCGCGCGACGCCTTCTCGTCGCCGTAGATCTTGTGAAGATCGGTCGTCTTCGCGATCGGATCCACGTCGGGCTCTACAACGCGCTCACCTCGACGCGAGAGCGATCGGCCGCGCGCTCGGCCGCCTCGACGCTCACCGCGGAGGGATCGTCCGTCGCCGCGAGCTCGCGCGGATCGAGCCCGACCAAGCGGAGGATCCACGACGGCGGCGAGAGCCCGAGATCGCGCTCGTACAAGAAGAGCCGCGCGAGCTGATCGGCGTACGCGCGGCTGAGCTCCGAAAATGGGATCTTGTCGAACGCCTGCGCGCGCCGCCGGCTCGCGTACGACGAGCCCAAGAGCGCGACGAAGAGCAGATCGTAGACGATCTTGAGCTTCACCCGCGTGAGCGTGTCGCCCTTGTGCGCGAGCGCCTCGCGCATGAAGTGTACGTTGAGCGGTACATGAAACGACTCGTCCCGCGTGAGGATGGTGAGCATCTGCCGCACGGCGGGGTGCTTCGCGCGGCGCAGCGCGAGGCGGTACGTGGTCGACCCGATCGTCTCGAACATCAGGTTGGTGAGCACGATCGACTCGACCCGCTTCGCCATCCCATACACCTTGTAGAACGTGCCGGTGACGCGCCCCATCGGCCGCACCTCGCCGCCCAAATACGCGAGGAACTCGGTGAGCAGCTCGCGGTGCCAGCCCTCCTCGTTGCCGTAGAGGCGCAGGCACTCGGCGAGCTCGGGATCGCGCGCGGCGATCTCGTCGGCGAGCGCGTGCGCCTGCGTGAGCCCCGACTCCTCGGCGCGGAAGGCCGCGTTGAAGAACGCGATCGCCGCGAGGCGCTCGACCTCGGAGGACCACACGATCGGCTCGTCGAGCTCGAGCTTCTCGTCGTACATGCGCTCGGCGCGACGCTTCAGCATGTCGAGCCACCACGCCGTCGATCGCCTGCTGCCCCGCCCGCCCTCGTCTCTCGTGCTTGGTGTCATGAGCAAGTGCGGCGCAGGTTAGTCGAGGACGACCAAAACCTCACGCACGGAGCACACCCGCGTTGTTGTTCGCGTGACAGGTCGTGGGTTACGCTCCGTAGGCTCACCCGTGCCCGAACAGCTCGTCCTGCCCATCAACGGCCTCCTGCCGCCCACCGAGCCGAGCCGCATCCCGCGGACGCGCCGCGTGTTCGTGAACCGCAACCTCAAGATGGGCGGCATCGACTGGGTCGGCTTCGACATGGACTACACGCTCGCCATCTACAACCAGACCGAGATGGACAAGCTGAGCGTCGAGGCCACGATCCACAAGCTCGGCGCGCGCGGCTACCCGGCCGACGTGCTCGCGGGCACCGACTACAAGATCGACTTTCCCATCCGCGGCCTGCTCATCGACAAGCGCTTCGGCCACGTCCTCAAGATGGACAGGTACAAGGTGGTCCACAAGGGCTACCACGGCCTGCGCGAGCTCGGCCGCGACGAGATCCGCGCGCTCTACCACCAGAAGAAGATCCGCCCCAACACCGCGCGCTTCCACTGGATCGACACGCTCTACGCGCTCAGCGAGGCGACCATCTACACGTGCGTCGTCGACGCGTTCGAGTCGCGCGGCGTCGAGGTCGACTACGCGAAGCTCTTCACCGACATCCGCGAGTGCATCGACGAGGCGCACCGCGACGGCACCATCCTCGATCGCGTGACCGACGATCTGCCGCGCTACATCGACCGCGATCCGCTCCTCGCGCAGACGCTCCACAAGCTCCGATCAGCCGGGAAAAAGCTGTTTCTGCTCACCAACAGCCGGTGGCCCTACACCGAGAAGATGATGACGTACCTGCTCGGCGGCGCGATGCCCGAGTACCCGAGCTTCCGTCACTACTTCGACGTCATCATCGTCGCCTCGATGAAGCCCGCGTTCTTCCAAGAGCGACGGCCGCTCATGCGGCGCGATGGCAACGAGCTCAAGCCCGCGACCATCCCGCTCGAGCGCGGCTCGATCTACGAGGGAGGCAACCTCCACGACTTCGAAGAGGCCATCGGCGTGACGGGCGATCGCATCCTGTACGTCGGCGATCACATCTACGGCGACATCCTCCGCTCCAAGAAGGAGTCGGCGTGGCGCACCGCCATGATCATCCAAGAGATGGAGGCCGAGGTGATCGCGCACGAGGCGTGCAGGATCGATCTGTCGCACAGCGCCGAGCTCGAGGAGCGGCGCGAGGAGCTCGAGGACGAGCTCCGGTTTTACCAGCAGCGCTTCAAGGAGCTGTCGAAGCGCATCGACGAGGAGACGGCGAAGGCGCCGAGGCACGCGCCCGACAGCAAGATCGACGGCAAGGTCGTCCACGCGCTCGACGCCGATCGCGGCCGCGTCAAGCGCGCGGTCGAGCGCATCCGCGGCCAGCTCCGCGCGCTCGACGCCGAGCTCGTCACGCTGGAGCGCAGCATCGGCGAGAGGTTCCACCCGTATTGGGGCTCGCTGCTCAAAGAGGCGAACGAGGCGTCGAGCTTCGGCGATCAGGTCGAAGAGTACGCTTGCTTGTACACCTCGCGCGTCTCGAACTTCCTCGCGTATTCGCCGCTCCAATACTTCCGCAGCCCGCGCGACGTGCTGCCGCACGAGCTCTGACCTCGGCGCGCGGCCCTCAGGGGAACCACCGCGCCATCGCGGCGATCGCCCCGGCGACGCCGGCGACCGCGTCCGGCCCGCCCGTGGCGAGCGCGAGCGGGACGAGGCGACGGAGGTCGGGAACGATCGGATCGGCGAGGATCACGCCGCGCGCGCGCTCGGACCACGCGCGCAGCAACGCGGACGCGATCCAACCCCGATCCGCGCGATCGATCAGCGCCGCGTGATCGGCGAGCAGCGCGAGCACGTCGAGAGGGGGGTCGGGCTCTCGGCGCAGCCGATCGACGATGCGCGCGAGCGACCTCGGATCCACGAGCGATCCGGCCGCGATCAGCGCGCCGAGGGTGGCCCACGGATCAGCCTCGTCGAGCGCCTCGTCGAGGACGGCGTCGTTGAGCGCGCGCGCGTGGGGATCCCCGGCGCGCGCGGCGATGCCCGCGAGCGCGCGCAGGCGCATGCGCTTGTCGGCGATCCCGTGGGCCATCGCGATCGCGCCCTCGACGTCGCCGAGGGCGCTCGATCGGATCGCGATCGACGCCCTCACCTCGGACTGAAGCACGTACACGCCGGTCTCGGGCAACGCGCTCGAACGCTCCGTGAGGCCTCGCAGCGCGGGCCCGTCGAGGAAAGGCACGAGCCTCGTGATCGACCACGCGTCGCGGCTCGGCCCGGCGTCCTGCTCGGCGATCGCGAGCGCTTCGCCGACCGCGCGCGCGCGGATCGCGGGGGGCATCCACGGCGCGAGCACCGCCCAGACGTGGCGCATCGATCGGCGATCCAAGCGCTCCGCCTCTCCCCACACGCAGGCGACGAGGTCGGGGCGCAGCGACGTCGCGGCGATCGCCACCTCGGTGATCGCGCCGTCGTCGCGCGCGGCTTCGAAGGCGACGCGAATCGCGGCGCGCTGATCCTCCGCCGGAGCCAAGCCCGCGATCGCGATCATCCCGAACGGAGGGTCGGCGCGCCGCCCCTCCGCGAGCGCGATCGACGCGCGGATCGCGCCCGCGCGCGAAGGGGACGGCAGCGCGGCGATCGCGCCGGCCAACGCGCCCGCGGGCAGATCCGCCGAGCGATCCTCGCGGAGCGCGGCGAGCGCGCGATCGACGAGCGACGCGCGCTGATCCTCCGGCGCGAACGCGGCGACGGCGAGCAGCGACGGCGCGCGATCCCTGCGCGATCGATCCACGAGCGCGAGCGCCTCCGCGGCGAGCGCCGCGCGGGAGGCCTCGGGGGACGCGAGCGCGAACGCCGCGAGCGCCGCGATCACCGCGGGCTCGTCCTCGATGCGGCCGCACGCGACGCGCGCCGCCTCGATCAACGGCCGCGACGAGGCGAGCGCGGCCGCGTCGGCGAGGAGGAGATGCCAGATCGATCGCGCGCCGAGCTCCTTCGCGCGGACGTCGAGCGCCGCGAGATCCTCGCGATCGAGGCCGCTCTCGGCGCGAAGCATCGCCTCCGCGAGGATCGCGTCGCGCGCGGGCGCCGCGATCGCAGGCGCTCGTGGCTCGCTCGCCGCGTCGTCGTCCACCTCCGCCAGGGCCTCGCGCGCCTCGGGATCGGGCAACCACGGCGCGAGCGCGCGGAGCGAGCAGCCGGAGAGCCGCGCCTCGGCGAGCGCAGCGCGAGGCTCGGTCACCGACGCCGCGCGCGACGCCGTGATGAGCGCGCACGGCAACCCCTCGAACGACGCGCGGAGCGACGCGAGCGCGAGCGTGGCGCGGACCTCCAGCGCGAGCTGCTCCGCGGCGTCGTGCGCGTCCGCCGGCGCCGCGGCGATGTGCGCGAGCGCCCGCGCGAGCTCGTCCGCGCAGAGCGCCGCACGCGCGTTGATGCGAGCGAAATCCCAACCCTCCTCGGGATCACCCGCGAGCAGCCTGCGCGTGAGATCGGATGTCGGCGCAGGCGAGACGCCGGTGGACGCCGCGCGCATCAAGGGCAGTCGTCCTCCCAGTTTCTCTGCTTTTGCCCGCCCATCCCATAAACACCATGGCGGCCGCGACTCCACGTGTTGCCCTTCTTGCGGATGGGCCCGGCGTGCACGGTGACCCCCGTCCGCTCGGCCATCGGCGCGCAGAATTCACATGGGCGCATGTAACTGGCTCTGCCGTCTTTGCCGGTCACCGACATTTGGGCTCTCCCGAGCTCGCCTTGAATTTCCGTATCGGTCAATCCATCACCGCGCATGCGGTTCACGAGGCCTGTCAGCGCCACCGGCTCGGCGCAATGACCGGTGGGCTTGGCCGTGGCCACCAGCGGATCAATCGAGACTCCACCGCTCCCGCTGCTGCCCGTAAACGTCTCGCCCGGATAACGCGGGTGGGTCACCACCGCGTCCGGGAACAACCCCTCGGGATCCACTACGCTGGTGGGCTGATTCTCGGCGTACCCGAAGAGGTCATAACCGCCTTTGAGCCCGATCGGGTCGGGCGAGAGGTAGCGCCCGAGCGAAGGATCATAATAGCGAAAGCGATTGTACGAGAGGCCGGTCTCGTCGTCTTGATATTGCCCCGCGAAGCGGAGCGGCGTCGGAGCGGCGCCCTCGGCCGCGCCCCACGCGGTGCGGCGGAGCTCCCCCAACACCTCACCACGCGCCCCGACCAGGCGATCGGGAGATCCGATGGAGTCATTGACGTAGTGCCGCCACGCCGTCGCGCCCGCGCCGCGCAACGCGATTTTATCGGCCAACGGCGCGAGGCCCCGATCGTCGAAGAGGTACGTCCGCTCCTCGATCACCGGATCTCCCGACGCGATCGCCCGCTCGCGCACCTCGTGGACGAGGGCGGCGCCGTCCCACACGAAGCGCGTCGAGGCGATCAACTCGCCTCCTCGATATTCGTGTTTGCCGAGGCGACGCGAGAACGGATCATACGTAAATACGAGGCGCGACCCGTCCGGGCGATCCACCGCCGAGAGCCGGCCGGAGGCGGTCCACGTGTACCGGGTCACCTCGGGCGCGGCGCCCGGGCGCGCGGTCCGCGCCTCGATGAGCCGCCCAGCGTCATCCCATCGATAGTCGGTGTCACCCCTTTGGAGGACGCGCCCGCCGGGGCCGTACGCGCGCTTCACCGCGCCCTCTCCGTGCTCGAAGAGGCTCCCGCCGGCGTCATAACGAAAGAGCTCCGGCGGCGCGCCCTCGGGGAGCCGCGCGAGGAGCTGCCCCAACGCATCATGCTCATACCGCGCCCGCCCGCGCGCCATGTCCCACGTCTCGGCCAAATCACCCTCGGCGGTGTACCGAAGGGCCATGTCGATCGTGACCCCGGGGGGCGAGGCGCCGACCCAATCCGGCTCGCTCGGGCCGACCCGCGCGCCGGTGAGAGGGGTTGAGACACGGCGCCTGGCGATACGAGACAGCGCGTCAAAGCCTGTCTCGATGCGCCCTCCGCCGGGCAAATTCCGCGCGATCTCGCGCCCGAGCGCGTCGCTCACGGAGGTCACCTCCTCCGCGCCGTCGAGCACCGCCCGGAGACACCGGCCCATCGCGTCGCGCTCCATCGTGACGTCGTGTCCGAGCGACGTCACCCTCCGCACGGGCCAGCGCGTCCCTGCGAACACCCTCTCGATCGTGTGCTCGCTCCCGCCCACGATCTGTGTCTCTCGCACGATCTGCCCGAGCGCGTCGCGATCGAGGGTGATCTGGACATCGTCGCTCGCGGCGCCCACGATCTCTCCTCGACCGTTGTACGAGAACGACTCGGCGCTCCCATCGGAGCCGCGCCGCTCGATGAGCTGGCCGACGAGGTCATAGACGCGCTCGACCTTGCTCACCCCATCATCGGACGACACGAGCCGCCCCGCGATGTCGTATCGATAACGGATCTTCCGGCCGTCGAAGGTGTGCTCCTCAATCGTCCTCCCGGCGGCGTTCAGCGCATAACGATGCACCTCCCCCCGCTCGTTGTGGACCTCGACGAGCTGCCCCTCCCGGTCGTACCGGAAGTGGATGGTGTCCCCATTGGGCTTGCGCACCGAGGCGAGCGCGTTGAGCCCCCCGTACACGAGGGTGAGCGCGCCGCCGCCCGGCAGCGCGACGCCCGTGAGGTTGCGCGATCCATCGTAGGCGTAGCGCGTCACGCCGCCGTCGGGCCCCGTGACCGCGATCACGTCACCACGGTTATCGTACGAGAACCGAGAGACGTTGCCCAACGGATCTCGGACCGCGGTGAGCCGGCCCCAATAGTCATGCTCCTCGCGGTGGACAGCGCCGCTCCGGTCTTTGGTCTCGACGCGGTTGCCAAACGCATCATACGAATACGCGGTGCGCCCCCCGTTCGGGCCCACCTCCTCGACGACGAGCCCCCGCCCGTCGAAACGAACGCTGGAGACGCCGCCGAGCGCGTCGAGGATCGTGAGCACGTCGCGATCGCGATGGACAGTGGTGATCGCGCCCTCCGGGTCGATCACCCGCGTGATCCGGCCCAATCGATCGCGCTCCATCGTGGTGACACGGCCTAGCGCGTCGGTGATGGACGTGACCCGGCCGCGATCGTCCCTGGTCCACGCCGTGGTGCCGCCGAGCGCGTCGGTGAGCGCGACGACGTGGCCGTCCTCATCGTAGGATCGCGTGAAGACCGCGCCGCTCGAGACGGCCTTGTCGAGCCTGCCAAAGCGGTTGCCAAAGAAGCGCTGGACCTTGACCGAGTCGGTGACCTCGGAGTAGCCGTCATGATGATAGTCAATCCGGCAATGATACGATCCGCGCGCGAGGGTCCTGTCGTCCGCGAGGAGCTTCGGAGCGCCCGCGGCGAGGCAAGGGTCGGGCTTGTCTCCATAGCTCCCCCACGTCTCGACGCAGCGCCCGCGATCGTCGTACACGAACGAGAAGGTGAGCCCCGTCGGGCTCGTGTGCGACGTGAGGAGATGATCGTCATGATAGGTGTATCGCGTCGTGTATCCCTCGGCGTCCGTCGCCGCGACGAGGTCCCCTCGATCGTCATAAAGGAACGAAGCGAGGGTGACGAGGCGGCCTTGGGAAGGTGCGTTGAGGATCGAGAAGCTCGCGATACGACCGTCGCTCGTGGGCTCCACCCGCACGACGCGACCGACGGAGTCGTGGACCTCGGCGAGGGTGTCGCCTACGTAAAGGAGGCGGACCTCGTTCCCCTCGATGTCACGAATCGACGCGAGCGGCAGGCGCCGGCGCCCAGGCTCGTGAAAGAACACATACCACCGCTCCTCGCCGGCGTCGGCCACGTAACCCCAGCTCTCGCGGCGGAGCTGCCAGCCGTCCACGCCGCGTGAGACACCGCCGACGTCCGGGAGCGCAAAGGTGATGGAGACCCCGCTCGGGGTCCATAACGCGACGCTCCTGCGCCCAACATCGAGCGAAAATCCGAGCGAGTGGCTCCAGCCATACCCTAACCCGATGTCGCGCCGCTGCGCCGCGCTGCTGTAGCTCCTCTCGATGACGAGAGGCATTGGGCCCGTAAGCGCGAGATCGACGACAGGCACCGTAAAGACACGGCCTGTGACGACATCCACGGGATCTCCGCGCGCGGCGCCGCCGCGCCTGCTCGGGTGGCTCCCCGGGCACCCCGAAGCGCCGCCGCCCCCGCACCCGTCCGCGCCGGACACCGAGCCCGCATTTCGGCCGTCGCCGTCGGCGCCCTCTCCGCCGCTCCCCGCGCCGGCTTGGTTGTCGCCGCTGCCGTCACCACCGCTCCCGCCGCCGCCTCCGCCGCCGTCGCCGCCACCCGCGAGAACGGCGACGCTCGGGCACATGCCCGGTATAGGGGGGATATCGGGGACTGGTGCCGTGCGCGCCATGCGCACGAATCTATCATGATTAAGGCAGCTTTCAGCCTAAGGGAAGAAGGCGCTCGCTGACGAGATTACGCCATGGGCGTTACCCCGCTGCGATCCGCGTCGCGATCCCGCGCTGCGCGCCGCGATCGAGCGGCCCGTCGGCGAGGACGCCGATCACGAGCGCGTGACCGTCGCCGCGATCCGCGCGGAGCCCCGTGAGCCATCGCTCGCCGAGCGAAAACGCGGCCGCGTGGCACGGGCCGAGCGCGCCCATTCCATCCCCTTGTTGGAGCGCGGCGAGCAGGCGCGCGCCCGCGCCTTCGACCGCGAGAGGATCGATGTCCCCGCGGCTCGCGACCGCGAGCCCCTGCGCGTCGACCACGAAGCTCGCGGTCGCGCCGCACAGGTCGACGATGTCGTCGAGGAGCGCGTCCCACCACGAAGGGCCGAAGCGCGCCGAGCGCGGCGCGTCGGGCGAGCCGAGCACCGCGGACGCGGAGAAGCGGATGTAACCGGCGGCGGGAGGTCTCTTGGCCATCATGGTGGTCCCCTCAAAGGAGCTGGCGCTCCGGTCTCTCGACATCGCTGTCCACATTGGGTCCCCTCGCTTCCAAAATCGCCTCGATCTCCGCGGCGAGCGCGTCGAACCTGCGCACCTCGGGCGACGGCTTGCCGCCCAAGAAGCCGATGGGCAGGCCCGCGCGGCTCGCCTTCGCGAACACGTCGGCGCGCGGGATGATCGTGTCGAGCACGCCGGGGACCTGGTTCCACATGTCGACGAGCACGTCCTGCGACGTGTCCTTGTCGCGCTCGACCATCGTCGCGACGAAGCCCAGGAGCGAGAGCGCCGGGTTCTCGGTCGCGCGCACGTGATCGATGACGCGCGTCGCCTGCGCGAGCGATCGCATCGCGAGCGCGGACGCCTGCGCGGGCAAGAGCACCTCGTGCGCGACCGCGAGCGCGCCGCGCGTGATCATCCCGAGCCCCGAGGGCGTGTCGAGGATCACGTACGAGAACGGCGACTCGACCTCGGAGAGCACACCTTCGAGCACCTCCTTGGATCGCATCGCGACCTCGAATTCGGCCGCGTCGACGGGATCGAGCCGGCCGCGCGGAACGATCGCGAGCCCCGGCATCTTGGTGTAGAGCACGACCTCGGACGCGGTCGCTTGGCCCATCAAGAGGTCCGCGAGCCCCGCGAGCGCGACGTCCGATCGACCGAGCGAGAGGCCGATTCCACCCTGCGGATCGAGGTCGACGAGCAACGTGGGCCTGCCCCGCTCCGCGAGCGAGAGCGCCAGGTGCAGGGCCACCGTCGTCTTGCCGACACCACCCTTCTGACTCGCGATCACGATGCGTCGGACCATGACTGCCTCTCCCCCGCGCCGAGCGCGCGGAGCCTCTCCACGTTGGCGATCACCTTGCTGTCCCCCGGACGGAGCGATCCGGCGTGCTCGAAGGCGCGGAGCGCCTCGTCGTAGTTCTTCTCGAGCAGCGCCGCGATCGCGCGATCCCAAGCCTCTTCGAAGCCGTCGCTCGGCGCGGGCTCGTCGATGACCGGCGCGGGCGCGCCGCGGTCGCCGTCGTCACCGCCGAGCGCGTCGAGCGCCGCCTCTTCCACGTGCGCGGCCTCGTCGGCCTGCCGCGCGGCTTCGAGCAGCACGCCCTCCCAATGCCCCTCGATCGTGCGCTCGCCGGGCGCGTCGCGGAGCGCGACGGGCTTGGCCGCGGTCCCGCGCGAGAACGCCAGCCTGCGGAGCGCGTCGAGCCCCTTGCCCTCGGCGTCCCACGCCGTCCACACCGTCCCCTCGTGGATCACGACGGCGCCCTTCGAACCCCCGGCGTCAACGTTGATCACCACGGACCTCCGGCCCATGCACGCGAGCTGGATGTAGTCGCAGACCCCGAACGGCGCGTCGCTCTCCGCGCGATCGGCGATCTTGCTCTGGACGATCGCGCGCAGCTCCGCGAGCGCGATCGGCTTCTCGCGCACCTCGATCTCGCGCCGCATCGGGATCGCCGCCTCGTAGAGCGACATGAACGCCGACACGAACAAGATCGGGACGCGGATCTCGCGCCGATCGAGCTCATAGAGCAGCTCGATGCCGGACCGATCGGGCAGATCGATGTCCGACACGATGAAGGCCGGCGGGCCCGCGTCGAGCGCGCTCACGGCCGCGCCCACGGTGCCCACGTCGATGACGTCGACGTTCGGAATTTTGGCGAGCGCACGCGCCCAGCTCGCGCGGAGCAGCGGCTCGTCCTCGATCAACAGCAAGCGTCCCACGGGCTACCTCGGGACCTTGGCGATCGAGGGGCTCGGCAAGAGATCCACGCCGCACGCGAGATCCCCGCACCAGTCGATGAAGCGCGTGACGAGCTCTTTGCCGCGGAAGATCGCGCCGTGCTGCGGCGCGATGATCTCGACGTCGAGCGTCCTCGCCATCGCGGCCCACGCCGAGAGCGCGCGGCTCGACGCCATGTAGCGGCGGTGAAAGCCCTCCATGAAGCCGACGTGCGCGTCGAAGTCCTGGACCTCGCGGTAGCTCTGGCCGAGCGACGCGCCGAGGTCGCCCGTGTAGAGCACCTTCGCGATCGGATCGTAGAGGTGGAAGTTGCCCGGCGAGTGGAGAAAATGCGCCGGGACCGCGTAGAAATCTTGGCCTCCGCAGCGGAGCGTCGCGCCCTCGTCCGGGATCGGGAGGAGCCGATCGAGCAGGAGCGCGTCGACGCCGAAGTGCGGCACGAAGCGCGTCCACAAGGACGAGATGTACGCGACGGCGTCGGTCGTCATCAGCCAGCCGTTGACGGCCGCGACGATGTCGGGGTCTTGGTGCGAGAGGAAGATCACCTCGAGCGCGCCGCCGCCGAGCCTCGCCGACGTGTCGCCGAGCACGCGGCTATAGACCTTGTGCCCGCCCGGATCGAGCAGCAGGCCCTTGCCGTCGTGCAGGATGAGGTGATGGTTGGCCTGCACCATCCCGCCGCCGCCGTACTCCTCGAGCATGACGTTCTGGTGGCCACCTTTGTCGTAGAGCGTGATCGCGGTCATGCGCCGTCCCTCACAAAACCTTCCGGATCTCGTCCGCCGCGCGATCCATGTCGAGGAACACGAGGCCGAGCTTGGCCTCGCGCGTGGTGAGCGTGAGGAGCAGCGTGCCGGTGCCCGCGCGGAGCATCACGACGAAGCCGCTCTCGCCGCGGATGAGCACCTGCTGGAGCTTGCCGCGCGCGAGCTCGGTCGAGGCGCGCTCGCCCAAGCTGAGCAAGGTCGCGCTCATGCCCGCGACGCGCATCTCTTGGATGTGCTGCGGCAGCGCGCTCGCGATCACGAGGCCGTCCTCGGAGATGAGCGCGCACGCTTCGAGGTCGGGCGAGCCCGAGAGGAGCGATCGAAGGATTCGGTTCAACTGGTCAACGCGCGACATGAGCCTCCTAGGGGCGAACGATCAAAGACCGGCGGTGGGGACGTGGAAGGTGATGCGGGTGCCGCGCCCGAGCGCGGAGTCGACCTCGAACGCGCCGTCCGCGTCGGCGACCGTGCGCGAGCAGAGCGCGAGGCCGAGGCCGTTGCCGTTGGGCTTCGTGGTGAAGAACAGATCGCGGCACCGCGCGAGCACCTCGGGGGTCATGCCCGGCCCGGTGTCCTCGACGTCGACGCGGAGCTCGGCCCCTTCGCTCACGAGCGCGTACGAGACCTGGATCGAGTCCCCCGCGCGGCACGCTTGGATCGCGTTGTTGACGAGGTTGAACATGATGGCGCGCACGACCGCGGGATCGAACGGCAGGAGCGGCATCGCGCCGGTCGTGCAGCGCAGCGCGATGCCGCGCGCTCGCGCCCGCGCGTCGAGCACCGAGCACACCTCTTGGATCGCGTGATCGATCGGCGCGTGCCGGCTCGATCGGAGCCTGCGCCCCACCGCGCCGATGCCGTCGAGGTTGATGACCGCGCGGCGGATCTCTTGGAGGATCGCGTGCGCGACCGATCGCACGTGCTCGTCCGGCGCCTCCTCGACGAGCAGCTCCGTGCTCGCGACGACGGCCGCGAGCGGGTTCTTCAGCTCGTGCAGCATCGCGGGCAGGACCTCGTTCACGGTCGCGATCTGGAGCAGCCGATCGCGCTCCTCGCGCATGCGCTCGGTCTCGGTGATGTCCTTGAGCGCGACCGAATACGCGGCGTCCCCGCTCTCGATCTCGCCGATCGAATACCCGATGATCGCGCGCTTGCCCGACGGCAGATCGACGGCGACGCGGTGCTTGTCCTCGTGACCGTCTTTGTTCGCGAGGAGCACCGCGAGCGGCGCGAGGAGGCCGTCGACGGCCGAGCCCTCGACCTCGCCCTTCGCCCGGCCGAGCGTCGCGCACGCCCTCTTGTTCGCGAAGAGCACCATCCCTCGTGGATCGACCACGAGGATGGCCGTGGGCAGCATGTTGAAATCGATCGTCCCCTGCGCGGGCGCCGAGGTGGGGATCGACACCTCGTAGAAACCGCTCTGCGGACGTTGCGTTGCGCTGCTCATCCAGATGGCCCTCACGTTGAGGGCCGCCTATGGCAAGGCCGATACCAGCGTCGGGGCGCGCCTTATTTCTCCCGCGTGAAGATCGAAGAGACAAATGAAAGCGGCCGCACCGCGCGAACGATTTGCATTCGCACCGCATGCGATGCGTTCGTCGTCCGCTTCGATTGCGCCCATGACAAACGGCGCTGCGCACGATCTTCGCAGGATCGTCGCGTAACCGTGGATGTTGACGTTTCGCTCCGACAGGCGATCGGAGCGCGGGGAGAGAGGTCTTCTATTGCTGCTTGCGCATCACGGTGACGGTCACGACCTCGCCCGTGCTGGTGCCGATCCAGAGCGTGGGCGCGGCCTTTCCGGTGAGGAGCGCGGTGCGAGGCTCGCCGCGCACGTTGAGCGGCTGCGCGTGCTTCGGCGCCATCGGCTCGTCGCCCGCCGCGTTGATGGCGTCGGAGTCGTAGAGCACCGCGCGCCCGTCGGCGTAGAGCACGAACAAGCTCGTGTCGTGCACGGCCATCTCGGTGGGAGGAGCCTCCAACAAAACGAGCTTGGCCTTGAGGTTTGCAGGGCCGCCCGTCACCACGCACGCGGTCTTGCTGCCGGGCTTGTACACGACCGAGAGCTTCTGGCCGCCGCGCACGCGATCGAGCGCCTTCGCGCCCTGCGGGAGCGGGACGCGCGCGGTCGCGCCGGCCTCGGGCGTGGAGCCCGGATGCACGCGGAGCATGCCGCCCGCGCCCTCGTCGACGACGACGTACGTCTCGGTCTCGGTGAGATCGCACCCGCGGATGCTGCCGCGCACCGCGAAATCGCGGGTCGCCACGTCCTCGCGCTTCATGTAGAGCTCGCACGCGTTGCCGTCCCATCCGATGACGAGCGCGGTCTGCCCGCTCGGCCGCATCGCGAGCGATCGCACGTCGCGCGCGACCTGCTCGGTCCTCGCGCGGTGCGAGATGTCCATCAGCGACCAAACGCTGTCGTCCGTGCCGCGGACCACCGCGACCTCCTTGGACAAAAGCGCGACCCCATCCGCTCCCGGCAAGGCCACGTTCACGGTCTTGGTCATGCCGCCTTCGGCGGGGAGGATGGCGACGCGCACCGGATCGGTCGCGAGCTTGGCGACGAGGCCCGGCTTGTTGAGGTACGCCGTCGCGCGGATATCCGACGAGAGGTCGCCGACTTTCTTGGGAGACGTGAAGGCTCGGTAGGGCATCGGGCTGAGACTAGAAGAAATCCCCGGCGCTCGCACGGAGATTTACCGCGCGCGCGAGCGCGATCAACGACGCTCCGAGCGCCGCGCTCACGATGAGCGGCGAGACCTCGAAGACCAAGATCCCCGCGAGCGGCGGCGGCGGCGCGCGCGTGTCGGCGCCCACGTACGCGGCGAGCGCGAAGAACGAGGCGCTCGGCGCGATCAAGACGACCCACGGCGAGAGCTTGGGCGCGCGGAGGAGCCTCGCCGCGATCGCGGTGACGATCGCCGCGATCACGGCGCCGGGCAGCGCGTCGCCCTGGAACGAGTCGCGGATGCGGCTGAACGAGGGCCCGTAGCCGCGCGCCGCGAGGTAGCCGAAGAGCACGAGCGCGTTGATGATCACGAGCGCGAACGAGGCCGCGCTCACGTCGCGGGGCCAGCCGATCGATCGCCTGCGGAGCGCGTAGAAGAGCGCGCCGAGCGCGAGGATCGCAGGGATCGCCGCGATCGCGCGCCGCGGGATCGCGCGCGCCTCGTACGCGGCGTCGAGCGCGATCGATCGCGATCGTTCGAGCGCGGCGAAGAGCTCCTCGGCCTCGCGGGGCGCGTCGCGATCGGCGCGGGAGAGGCGCTCCACGAGCTTCGCCGCCTGGGCGCATCGCGGATCCGCGCGCAGCGCGCACGAAAAACGCGAGGCTTGATCGAACGGCGCGGCGAGGAGCAGCGCGCCGAGATCGTCGTCGAGCGCGAGCGCGTCCATCATGGGCATGCCGGCGCTCGTGCGGAGCGGGGCCGCGCCCGCGAGGAGCGCGAGCGTCGGCGCGACGTCGTGCGCGGGCCTCTCGCCGATCGTGACGCCCCGTCGAAACACCGCGCCCGCAGCCAGAAAGAAGGCGCGGCTCACCTCGGGCTCCACGCCGCCGTGGCCCCCTTCGGGCAGGTGACCGTGATCGCTCACCGCGACAATCGCGTCCTGATCGAGATCGATCGATCGCGCGATCATCGCGATGGCCGCGCCCGCGTCGCGGCACGCCCGCTCGTACTCCGGGGATTTCGCGCCGTATTTGTGGCCCGCGTCGTCGGCGTAGCTCAGGTAGATGAAATCGAGCGCGCGCGCGGGGCTCTTGCCGTCGACGAGCGGGAGCTCGCTCGATCCGGCGAGCCTTTGCCGCACGAGCTCGGCGACGAGCCCCACGCGGATCGGCCTAACGTCCGCGCGCGCGGGCGGCGCGAGCAGGTGGATGAACGGATCCCACCCGCGCGATCGCACGCGGATCGGGATGCCCGCCGCGTCCGCGGTGGTGAGGACCGAGTCGAGCGAGGGCACGCCGAGGTCTTCGCCGTTGAGGCGCACGCCGCTGTCGCGCGGCGGAAGCCCGCGCAAGAACGCGATGATCGCGGGTGACGTGTACGTGGGGAACGACACGCGGATCGGCCGAAAGACGCCTTCGCGCCGGACCGGCCCGAGCTCGGCGAGCGCGCGCGCGTGATCGAACGAGACGCCGTCCGCCACCACCACGACCACGCGCCGCGCGAGGCCCGGCGTCCTCGGCAGCTCGGTGCGCGCGGGCACGACGCCGGCGATCGGCGTCTCCTTCGCGTTGAAGCTCGGGAAATAGACCGAGAGCACGTAAAACGCGGTGACCGCGGCGATCAGCGCGCCCGCGATCACGACGCCGATCGCGCGCCTCCCGTCGTCGTTCACGCGCGCCATGCGCTAGGCGAGCTGCTCTTCGTCGATGCGCGCGCCGCACTCGGTGCAGAACATGTTGCCGGGGTAGAGCTCGTGGCGGCACGCCTTGCAGCGCGGCACGCTCGGCGTCCCAGCCCAAGGCCCCGCGAGCTCGAGGTCCACCTCGCCGCCCGCGTTCAGGATCGCCGCGATCTCTTCGGGCACCACGCCCTCGATCGACGCGCCTTCGAGCGCGTGCTCACCGGCCTCGATCTTGTCGGGGATCGAGCCGCGCCCGCGCACCGTGACAGGGAGAGGCTCGGGCTCGATCGTGATCACGCGCTGCACCGCGATCGGCTTCGACGGCGGCGCGAGCAGGACCGGATCGATCTCCGCGCTCGGCTCGGTGTCGGCGAACGACGGATCGGCGTGCGCGTCCGAGGATCCCGTCGCCGCGAACGGATCGGCGCCCTCGTCGAGGTCCTCGTCGAGCTCGGTCATCTCGCCGGTGCGCACGTCGACCGAGGCCTCGTCCACGACGACGAGGCGCGGCGAGGCGGATGACGGCGGCGGCGTGATCGCGGGCTCGCGCGACGATCGGAGCGCCTCGACCTCGTCGAGCTCGCCCGCGTCGCCCACCTCGATGGCCGCGTCCGCGTCCGCGTCGCGCTCGTCGAAGCGGATGAGCACCGCCGAGATGTTGTCGTTGCCGCCGGCCTCGTTGGCCTCGGCGATCAACAGATCGCACGCGTCCTTGAGCGAGTCAGCGATGCCGACGATCTCGGCGATCAAGCTGTTTTGCACCATGCCCGTGAGGCCGTCGGAGCAGAGCAGGAACGTGTCGCCGGGCTCGATCGTCACCGTCCGGTGGTCGACCTTGACCACGTCCTTCATGCCGAGCGCGCGCGTGATGATGTTCTTGGGCAGCCGCGCGAGCTCCTCTTTGGTGAGGTCCGGCTTGATCTCGAGCGCGTCGTTGATGAGCGAGTGATCGCGCGTGAGCTGCTCGATCTCGCCGTCGCGGATCCGGTAGCACCGGCTGTCGCCCACGTGCGCGACGTGGAGCTCGCCGCCGCCTTCATCGGCGTGGATCGCCACGATGGTCGAGCCCATGCCGTGGTGCTGGTGGTGCGTGTTGGAGATGAGGTGGACGTCGTGGTTCGCCTTGCGGACGCCGTTGATGAGCCTGCGCGCCGCGTCCGGCAGATCGCCGTACTCCTCGGGCAGCTCGCCGATCGTCGCGCCGTCGCGCGTCGCATCGAAGTAGTTGGAGAGCGACGTCGCGGTCAGCTTGCTCGCGACGTCGCCCGCGTTGTGACCGCCCATGCCGTCTGCGACCGCGAAGAGGCCGACGTCCGCCTTGACCAAGACGAAGTCTTCGTTGTGACGCCTCTGCCGGCCAACGTCGGTGAGGCCCGCGGCGACGGCGCGAAGACGGACCCGAGGCTCGGACATGCGTGCGGCAGTATAGCGACCTAGACCGGGCCTTTGCCTAGTACCCTGTGACGGCGGCGCTCGCGACCCGCTTCGAAGGCCCTGTTCGCATGGGATCGAACGAGATCCGGGCGCCGAGCTGGAACAGGACGTAGGGGCTCAGCCCGCGGGTGGGATCGGGCCGGGTGAAGTTCGTCCCGGCGTCGATCTCGAAGTAGAGCCCGAACCCGAAGAACGGCACCGGGAAGAACGAGCCGCCCATGGTGATGCGGGCCACGTCGATGCCGCGGTAGACCTGCTCCAGCTTGTCGGTGCCCTCGATAGGCTTGCCCGCGCCGCGCGCGATGCTCGCCGGCAGCTCGAACGTGGTCCACCGGACGCCCACGCCGAAGCCGATCCAAGGATCGAAGGCGATGCCCTGCGCGATGTGGTAGCGGAGGCCGAGGGCGATGTCGTAGCCGCGGCCCGAGCACCCCTCGGAGCAGCCGCGCGGCGGCGCGTAGAGCGAATAGCCGCCGCGGATCTCGACCACGGTGGTGCGCGTCACGCCGAGGCCGAGCGCGCCGCCCGCGTTGAGGCCGAACGCCGTGAGCGACGAGGCCGCGATGCCGGACGCGAACGCGCCGGTCGGCCCCGTGAGCGACGCGTAGCCGTCGATGAAGAGGTGCCACGCGCGCGTGTCGGGCGCGAAGGGGCGCGACGCGCCCTCGGCCGGAGGAGGCGAGAGATCCGGCTGCCCCTGGCCCTGCGCGAGCGCGACGCCCGTCATCGAGAGCGAGATCGACGTTACGGCGAGCGCAGCGACGGCGCGGCGCAGGGGCAAGGGCATGGCGCGGCCCTTAGAACGGCGGGCGGGCTGCGAAAAGAAGAAAGCACATTCAACCGCCGCACATGGAGATGCCGCAGTCGAACGTGCTCACCTCGCCGGGCAGGCACAGGCAGCAGTCGTTGAACATCGGCACGGGCGGGCCGAAGCACGTGCCCGCGCAGCACTGATGACCGACGGTGCAGTTGGACGGGCAGAGCCGCTCTTCCGGCGCCGCGTCGGGCGCGACGCCCGCGTCCTCGTCGCCGGCCGGATCGCGATCGACGTCGGGCGCGGGGAGAGCGTCCCTCGCCCCGCAGCCGAGGATCACGATCATCGAGGCGAGCGCGAGCGTCCTCTGTGCCACGACGCGAGATAACAGCGTTGTAGCGCCCGATTCAACGCACTATACGATGGCGCGCGAATGAGTGCGCCCGAAGGTGCTGCTCCCAAGCCCGCGGCGCGACCAAGCTTCTGGTCGCTCGAGCTGCTCGACAACCGCTACCCCGCGCTCCACGGCCTGCGCATGATCGCGATCATCTCGGTCGTGCAGTACCACGTCACGTGGATCCTCTGGGGCGAGCAGGGCGTGCGCTTCGATCAGGGCTTCGTCGACGCGTCGCTGTCGATCTTCTTCGGGATGGATCTGTTCTTCATCCTGAGCGGCTTCTTGATCGGATCCATCCTCTTGCGATCGCTCAAGAAGAGCGGCACGCAGGACCTCAAGCGCTTCTACATCCGGCGCATCTTCCGCACGTTCCCCTCGTATTACGTGGTGCTCACGGTGCTCGCGCTCGCGCTGCCGCTCACGGCCATGCAGAAGCGGCACCTCGTCTACGAGTACACGTACCTCACGAACTTCATGCCGCTCCACCGCCCCGAGGTGATCATGTTCTGGGGGTGGTCGCTCGCGCTCGAAGAGCAGTTCTACTTGGCGGTCCCGGTCTTGTTCTTCGTGCTCCACAGGCTCAAGACGGATCGCGCGCGCATCATCCTCTTGGCCATTTTGTGGGCCTCTGCGCTCGTCGTGCGGCTCGTCATCTTCTATCGCTACCGGCCTTGGAACGACTTCATCTTGTACGGCGCGGTGTACTTCCGAACGTACACGCGCTTCGACACGCTGGTCGCGGGCATCCTGCTCGCCTTCGTGGAGCAGAACCACGGCGAGGCCATCAGCGCGTGGCTCAAGGCGCCGTTCCACCGCGCGCTCCTCGCGCTCTCGTCGCTCGCGTGCCTGTGGCTCCTGCTGCGGCCGTCGATGTTCGGCGACGACAAGGTGCAGATCGTCCACATCTACGCGTGGGGCACCGTCACCACGCTGATGTACTTCGGGACGCTGCTCCTCCTGCTCCACGGCGACACGTGGCTCCACCGCGCGCTCTCGCTCCCGTTCTTCCGGCGCGCGGCCACGCTGGGCTACGGCGTGTACCTGGTGCACATCCCGCTCATCGATCACGGGCTCGTGCCCATCGCCAAGAAGCTCATCGCGAGGCACGTCTCGCTCGTCGTGATCTGGCCGCTCTCGCTCGCCGCGGTGCTGCTCACGTCGTTCGCGATCGGCTACGCCATGCACGTGCTCATCGAGAAGCCGTCGCTGCGCGCGCGCGAGGCGCTGTCGGCGTAGGATCAGGGACGGGTCAGGGATCGAAGGGCTTGCCGAAGCCGGGGCTCGGCAGCGTCGCTTCGGGGAAGCCTTTGTGGCCCTCGGTGATCCACACGAGCGAAGGCGCGTCGAGGGGGTGATCGACCTCGAAGCGCGCGGCGCGGGGGCCGTGCCTGCCCACGTCGAGCACGGTCGCGCGCACGCCCGGGATGTCGATGATCGCGCCGGGAGAGAGCTTGTCCCGGCGGTTGCGGAACAACGAGCCGAAGCCCGAGGGGAAGAGCGCCTGATCGGGCGCGACGATCAGATCGAACGTGTGATCGTCGCGGCCGAGCACCAAGACGTGCCCCGTGTGCGAGAGGATTCGAAAGCGGAGCGGAGGCTTGCCGCGCTCGTTGAGCGCGAAGGGCAAGAAGAACGAGCCGCCCATCGCGCGCAGCACGAAGACCTCGGCGTCGTCGGTGTCGCCGATGCGCTCGCGCAGCGCCGTCGCGTACACGCGGAAGTCGACCGCGGATCGGTGAAAGCGCCGCCCGATCAGGAACGACGTCACGGGCCCGTGCACCAGGTGCGCGAACCCGAGCGCGAGCGCCGCCGCGGGCATGACCCGCGACGCCCACGATCCGTCGGGCTCGCCTCGGGGGAACCACGCGCGATCGAGCAGCAGCCCGACCACGGCCGCGACGCCGATCATGCTCGCGCCGAGCAGGCGCGGCGAAGGCATGACCGCGAGCACCGGCGGGATCGCGAGCAGAGACCCGAGCAGGAGCCACGACAGGGTCCTTCGCCGCTCGTCGTCGAGATCGGCCATCGCGCGGCGGATCGGCGACGCGACGAGCGCGACGAGCGCGGCGAGCGCGAGGGCGAGCGCGATCCCCGGCGTCGCAGGCGTGATGGTCTCGTCGTCGAGGCCCATCCACCCTTCGGCGATCAACGTGGCCGCGCGCCGCGGCACCTCGCGGAGGAACGCGCCTGTCTCGCGAAAAGGATCGGTGTAAAAGCCCGACGCGAACGAGCCGTAGCCGAGCTTCGCGCGCGCATAGAGGTAGACGGCCGCGGGCGCGCCGAAGGCGAGCGCGCTCGCCGCGCGCTTCACCAGCCCATCGCGCGCGACGATCTCGCGCGCGATCACGTAGCCCGCGATCGCAAAGGCATATTCACCGCCGAGCATCGAGAGCCCGAACGCGAGCGCCGCGACGAGCGCGCCCGAGACCTTGCCCCGATCGCGGAAGCGCATGTACGCGTCGAGCCCCGCCGCGCCGAGCGCGAGCGAGATGAGCGCCTCGCGGTTGGCGATCCACGCGAGCGGCAGCGCGTGACAAGGCGCGAGCGCGAACGCGATGGTCGCGAAGGTGGTCGCGCGCGGGCTGAGCGCTCGCTGAAACAGCCTGCGCACCGCGAGCACGGCGAGCGCCCACCACGCGAACGAGTGCACGTGCAAGAGGAGCGGCTTAGCGCCGAGCGCCTGGTGATCGGCCCAGCGCAGCGCGCTCGACAACGGCCGAAAGAAGCGGACTTGGAGCTTGGGGTGCGACCACCAAGGCAACATCCCGCGCTCGACGAGGACGGGCCGATCCTCATCGTTGATGAAGTTGTAGAGATCGAAGGCGCTCCGCTTCGCGGGGAACGTGCCTTCGAGCATCGAGACGTGGAGGTAGTCGTCGAGGAGGAAGGGCGTTGTGAGGCTCGGTGAGAAGACCAGGATGGCGGCGACCGCGATCACCGCGAGCGCGCGGGCCGCCTTGCCTCGGATCTGCGCGAGATCGCCCCGATTCTCCGTGCGTTCGCGCGCGTCGTCGGTCAGGCGAGCCGGATTTGTTTCGTCGGGCTGAATCCGCATCGAACCACTTTTGGGTGATTGTGAATCGCCCGGCATTCGGGTACCTTGCACCACAAAGCCGTGAAGATCGCTAGCCTCACTTTTGGGTCGCTCGCTCTCCTTACTATCCTCGCCGCGGCCTGTGCCTCGGGGAGTGACACGCCCGACTTCGGCGGCGGGTCTCCGGGGGGCGGCTCGCCCTCGGGGACGGGCGGCGGCACGGGCACCGGCACCTCGACGAGCACCGGCTCCTCGACGAGCGGCGGGACGTGCGCGGGCCAACCCTGCAAAACCGATCTCGACTGCGAGAACATCTGTACGGCGGCGCCGCAGGGCTCCTCCAACTGCTGCGATCAGATCACCCTCGTCTGTTACGTGGCCACCACGGACACGTGCCCGGCGCAGACCAGCAGCAGCAGCACGGGCAGCAGCAGCAGCGGTATGTACTGACCGCCGGCGCGCCTGCGCAGGGGGAAACAAGCCGTGATCGCGCACCACCAAAGGCCGATCACGGCTTTTGTCATTTCGCTCCTCGCGATCGGCTGCTCCGACCCCGCCCCTCCTCATCACCCCTCGTCCACGAGCGATCTCGTCGCGTTCACCTCGGTCAACGTCGTCCCGATGGACGCGCCCAGGGTGCTCCGCGATCAAACGGTGATCGTCCGCGGGCGGACCATCGAGCGATTGGGCGCCTCGTCCGAGGTGACGGTGCCCGCGGGAGCGCGGGTGATCGAGGGCCGAGGGCGGTATTTGATGCCCGGCCTCGCGGACATGCACACCCACCTTCGGTGGGAGGAGGACCTCGCGCTCTACGTGGCGCGCGGCGTCACGACGGTGCGGAACATGTGGGGCGCGCCGCTTCATCTCGATTGGAGGGCGCGTATCGCGAGGGGCGATTGGGTCGGGCCGACCCTCTATACGGCGGGGCCCATCGTCGACGGCGACGACCCCGATCACGAGGGCAGTTATGTGATCCAAAGGCCGGAAGAGACGGCCCGCCTCATCGAGCTCCACGTCCGCGCCGGGTATGACTTCATCAAGGTGTACAACAGTGTTCCGAGCGCGGTTTATGATCCGCTCGTGGCGGCGGCGACCGCCGCAAAGCTCCCTGTGGGCGGGCACGTCCCCAACGCTGTTGGGATGGCCCGCGCGGCGACCGTGGGGCAAATCTCCATCGAGCACATGAACGCCTTCCCCGAGGCGCTCCAGCGCGAGGGCTCGCCCGTCGCCGGCAAATTCGGGGGCGAGGCCAAGCGGCAGAAGGTCGAGCACGTCGATCGCGCCAAGATCCCTGTCTTGGTGGGGCTCTTGAAGGCCAAAGGCACCTTCGTCTGCCCGACGCGCACGGTGATGGATCAGTTCGGGTCCGCCGAGGACCGCAGCGCGCACCTGAAGCGCCCGGAGATGCGGTATGTGCCCTCGTTCGAGAAGGCCGTTTGGGCGCCCTCACGCGAGCTCCCCCCGGCCGTCGCCGCCGCGCAGCAGCGCTCCGTGGCGTTCGCCGACGAGATGATTCGGGCGCTCCACCAAGGCGGGGTGCGCCTCGTGGTGGGCACCGACGTGGGCAATCCGTTCGTGATGGCGGGTTATTCGGTGCACGACGAGCTGCGCCACTTCGTGCGTTTGGGGATGACGCCGTTCGAAGCGCTCAAAGCGGCCACGACGCGGGCGGCGGAGCTCATGGGGGCAAAGGCGGAGACGGCCACCCTCGCACCTCATCAAAAGGCGGACCTCGTGCTCGTCGACGGCAATCCGCTCGACGACGTCGCCAACGCCGCTGCGATCCGCGGCGTGATGGTGCACGGGAAATGGCTGGGAGAGGCCGAGATCAACGCGCTCCTCGCCAAAGCCGAGGCGTTCGCCAAAGGGGATCACGATCCGTTCGCGAGCGCGCCGCCGCTTACTCCTGAAGGGGCCGTCGAGCTCCAAGCGTCGTATTCGATCACGTGGAAGGACGTGAGCTTCGGCAAAGAGCGGGTGATCGTGGCGCGGGCGCCCTCGGGAGAGCGGGTGATCCAGGCGCAATCGTATGATCCGCACCAAGGGCAGTGGATGGCGATGGCGCTCGTCGCGGGCGACGGCGGCGCGGGCGCGCGGCTCGTCATCGAGGGGGACGGGCCCGTGGGCCGGGGAAAGGCCGTGGTGACGCGCGAGGGCAAGCGCGTCGGCGTGCAGGGCGTGCTCCTCTCGGGCGAGCGGACGACCTATGGAACCGAGATGAACGAGGGGGTTTATCTCGGGGTGGATCACTTCTTTTCGCACATGCTCCTCGTCACACCCAAGCTCGCTCCGCTCGCGGTGGGGCAATCGGTGGACGTCCAGATCGGCGAGGTGGACATCCGATCGGCCGCGCGCGTCGTGGTGCGCGGCTCGACGATCACGCGCGCGGCGGACGAGACGATCGGCGCCGTCAAGGTCAAGCGCTATGACATCAAGCCGGTGAAGGGCCCTCCTTCGTCGCTGTTCCTCGATGCGCTCGGGGCGCCCTACCGTTATGAGATCACGGCCTTCGGCGCGGTGGTCAGGTTCCAGCGTGACGGCGGCTAATCTGGTCTGACCGCGGGAACTTTTCCTCGCGCCCGAGGCTCTTCGGCGTATCATTCCCTTGTCGGAGGGCTCCATGGATCAAGACGGCGTCGGGGTCGAGGCGGTAGCGGGCGCGGCATCTCCTTCAGCGGCGACCACGACGGCGGCACCCCAAACGCAGCCCAAAGCCCGGAGCCGCGTCGCGCGCATCTCGATCTTCGTGTTGGGCGTCGCCGCGATCCTGGGCGGGCTCGAGTGCCGGCCCAGCATGGTCGCCTCCGAGGCGACGGCGCGCGCCGACGTAGAGATCAAGCCCGAGCCCCCGGTGATGAAGGGCCGTTGGGCGTGGCCGGGGAGGGCCGCGTTCGACGCCAAAGAGGCCAGCGTCCTGCGCGACGCGCGGCCCATCCGCGTTTTGTGGGGCCGGACCGCGTCGGTCGACGGCGTGGCGCTCTCCATCGCTCCTCACGAGAACGGCAAATTCTCGCTCTGGGTCGAATTCACCCAAAGGCCCGACGATCACGGCAACGTTCATCTCTCGGGCGGGGACGATTGGATGCTCGTGGGCGGGGAGATGCCGGTCGACGGCGGCAAAGCGCAGCTCACGTTCGCGTCGGGCAGCAATCAATTCGAGATCGAGGGCGTGGTCTCTCCGCTCGAGCGGCCGAGCCCGAGCGCCGTGCGCGATTGGGCCTATGTCGCGACGGCGGTCGGGGAAGAGGCCTTGTACGTCGAGAAGCCGAGCAGCGATTATTCGCGCGAGAAGGAGATCAAAGCCACGCTCGCGCGGGGCGACAAAGAGGGCGCGATCGCGCTCTTCCAGGGTTATCGCCCGGTGGGGCACTGCTCGATGGACATCCACCCTGCCGAGGTCGCGCGGCAATATGCGGAGGCTTGTTACGACGCGGGCAAGCTGAGCTGCTTCCTCCAGCTCCAGATTCGCATCATGGGCGATCAGTTCGATCGCGTCGCGTATTCGAGCTACGGCGAGGAGTCGCACGAGACGCAATCGGCGCGCCTCTTCGACACGGGCATCGACGTGCCCCGGTTCTTCCGCGGGCTCGCGCTCCACTTCACCGGCGTGTCGCGCAAAGGCAACCTCGGCTCATGGCGGCTCGCGCGCTCCGCCAAAGAGTCCGGCAAAGCCGCCACGCTCGCGGCGACGTTCGTGGCGATGGCCCAGGATCAGTCGCTCGACGACTACAACCGCCTTCGAGCGACGGCGATCGTCGCCAACATGGACGAAGAGAAGCTGCTCAGCGAGGGGCGCCTCACCGAGGTGAGCCGCGCGCTCCTCGCGATGCGGCGCGAGTCCCGGAAGGCCAAGCCTTGAACAAGGGCCGCCAGCTCTGGTAGGCTACGGCGCGATGCCGGCCAGGGATCAACTGCACGATCGGGTCCGCAACGCGCTCCTGCGCGACGGGTGGACGATTACGCATGATCCTTTGCGGCTCCGGTGGCGCAAAAAGGATGTCTACGTCGACCTCGGCGCAGAGCGCTTTATCGGCGCGGAGAGAGGCCAGATCCGTATCGCCGTGGAGATTAAGAGCTTCACGGGTCCGTCGCCCATCGACGCGCTCGAAAAGGCGCTCGGGCAATTCACCCTGTATCACGACATCTTGGCCCGCGTCGAGCCCGAGCGAGATTTGTACCTCGCGGTGAGCAGCACGGCCTACGGAGACGTCTTCGAGGATGCCCTAGGGGAGCTCCTCCTCGACAACGGCAGGCTCAAGCTCCTTGTCTTCAACGCAGATATGGAGGTCATCGAACGATGGACACCGGGACCACCGACCGTGAAGTGATCGAGAACGTGCTCGCGGACTACGCCGCGATCCCCTACGCCCACGGCAACGTCGCGACACAGACGGTGTTCGATAGAGCTTCGGATCGCTACCTGTTGATCATCGTCGGGAGCGACAACAAACGCCGTGTTCATGGCTGCCTCGTTCACATCGATCGGATCGACGACAAGGTGTGGATTCAAGCGGATGGCACGGAGCAGGGAATGGCCCGCGCGCTCGTGCGGGCGGGCATTCCGCCGGAGCGGATCGTGCTCGCTTTCTCTTCAGACGGGCCTTACTCCTACGCGGACGTGCTCGCGGCTTAGCAGCCCTCCACCGCCATCGCGATCCGCAGCAACGTAGCCTCGCTCCCGGGGGCGCCCACGAACATAATCGAGAGCGGGCGGCCGATGTCGTCCTCGCCGCAAGGCACCGCGATGGCGGGGAGCCCCGTGCAGTTGGCGAGCGGGGTATAAGCGCCGATCGCCCGGAGCAACAAGCCGTCTTGCGCGCCGCGGAGGAGCGCGGGAGTCACGGCGGGCGGCGGCACCGCCGTCGTGGGCATCGCGATCACCTCGGCGCGCTCGAACGCGCGCAACATCGCGTCGCGAAGGCGGCGGCGCCGCTCCGCGAAGATCGCTTGGTGCGCAGGGCGGAGCGCGCGGCCGAAGACGAGGTTCAATTGGCCCGAGGGCGAGAGGCGCCGCGAGGCATAAGGCCCGTTCGCGACCTCGTAAATGGCCGCGGCCATGCCGAGACCGGGGTTGTGCGAGGCGCCCTCGACCGTGACGCGGACAACCTCGCTCCCGAGCCCGTGGAGGACCCGCGCAAACGCATCTTGAATCGATCGCGACGCGAGCTCGGGCCCGAGCCCCCGAATCACACCGACCCGCGCGGGCCGATGCGGGCTCTGCGCCGTAACGGGCTCACCCGCGATGACCTGCCACAACCGCGCGCAGTCCTCCGCGGTCTTGGCCATGGGGCCGGGCACGTCCATCGAGGGCGCGGGGCTCGGATACCCCTCGGCAGGCAGCTTGTCGTGCGTGGGCTTGAGCCCGACGAGCCCGCAAAACGCGGCCGGGATACGCACGCTCCCAAGGCCATCTCCCCCGAGGCCATAACGCGCGAGCCCCGCCGCCACCGCCACCGCCGTCCCCGTGCTCGACCCGCCCGGCGCGTAGCCCGGCGCGCGCGGATTTTGCGGCATGGGCGCGTGCATCATGGTGCCAATCCCATCCATGCCGAGCTCGGTCATCTTGGCTTTGCCGCAGATGACCCCGCCCGCCGCGCGGACCCGCGCCACGATGACAGCATCCGCGCGGGCGACGTCGCCGCCCTCCATGAGCCCCAACCCTGTTGGCGCGCCCGCGACGTCGATGGAGTCTTTGACGATCACCCGCGCTCCGCCGAGCGGCCCCTCGGCGGTGGGCCCGCCTTCGAACGTGACGAGAAAAGGGGAGTCGTCGTGAGGAGGATGGGTGATCGCCGGCGCGCGAGAGGCCGCATAACGCTCCACGCCGATCATGGGGATTTGACTCTTGGCCGCCAGATCGAGCGCGCGGGCGGTGATGGTGTGGAGCGAAGAGCGCCCGAGGATCGAGGCGACCCGCTCGAGCACGGAAGGAGCGATGGTGGCAGAAATCATGTTCCTCCGCCTATCTTCAGCCATTATGCACGGGGGGTTTGGGGGGACCCCCTTCGGGTCCCCCCATCGAGAGCGCGCGGTCTCCAAACACCTCGACCGCGAGCGCCTCCACGGCTCGTTTGACCGCCTCGTCGCTCGTGTAACGCACGCGAAAGCCGAGCGCAGCGAGCTTGTCCGGGCTCATCCGGGAGCGCGGGACGTCGCCCGGCCAACCCCGGTCGCCGCCCGTATAAACGATGGTCGCGCTCGGGTACGGCGACGCCGCGACGCACAGCTCGGCGATGCGCGTCACGCTGGTGACGTCGGGGGGCGCCAAGTTCAAGATGGTGAGCTTGTGCGTGCCGTGAGCGCTGTTGTCGAGGCCATAGAGCATGCCCGCCACACAGTCGCTCACGTGGAGATAAGGCTTGGACTGCTTGCCGTCGCCCAGCACCTCCAACGTGGTTTGCGAGGCTTCGAGCTTCTTCAAGAAGTCGAGCGCGGCGCCGTGCGTGCCGCGCGGGCCGACCACGTTGCCAAAGCGATAGATGTTGGCGCGGAGGCCAAAACACTCGACGAACGCGCTCACCATCGCCTCGCCCGCGAGCTTGCTCGCGCCGTAGAGCGAGATGGGGAGATCGCCCAAATCGCCCTCGGCCGCGACCTTGCTCGTCTCGCCGTAGACCGTGCCCGACGACGAGAAGACGAGCCGCGGGACCCGCGCGCGCCGCATGGCCTCGAGCACGTTGTAGGTGGCGATGGTGCCTTGCTCCAAATCGAGCCTCGTCCGTTCGAGGCCCCAACGCGCCTCGGGGTTGGCCGCCAAATGAAACACCACGTCGTGCCCGGCGACCGCGGCCGTGAGCGCGTCGAGATCGAGCGCGTCCGCCTTGACGAGCTGCGCCCTGCCCTCGCGCAAATGGCCCTCGATCCAAGCCTCTTTGCCGACCGAGAGGTTATCGTAGATGGTGACCGGACCCGAGCCGCGCGCGACGAGCGCGTCCACCAAGTGACTGCCGATAAAGCCCGCTCCTCCGACGACGAACGCTCGCATCGTGCGCTATCCTTGTCCCTTGGGCGCGTGCGTTACGGCCGCTGCGAATTGGTATTCGTCGCGCGTGATGACGCGGAACGGGAGGTCGTGAATCCGAAGGGGCCATGTGAGCCCAGCGAACCTGCCGCCCGCGTCTGCCACCATGGCCGCCCACTCGCCTGGAGAATAATAGGTGCCTTTGACCTCGACCGCGGGCGCGGCGTTGCCGACCACGTCCATCCAGAGGAGGATTTGATTGGACACCGGCCCAAAGCGGAAGTGGTCTTTGACGGCGACGACCCGCGAGGCGACGCGCAGGCACTCGGCGAGCACGCGGATCGGCTCGTCGCAGTGGTGGAGCACGTCCGAGATGAGCACCGCCTCGAACGCGCCGTCCTCGAAGGGCAATGTGCGGCCGTCGTAGGGCCGAACGTCGATGGCGGCGCCGGGCCTCACCTTGATGTCGACCCCGGCGACGCGATCCGCGCCCGTGCGGGCCGCGACGCCGCGCGCGATGGTGCCGTCGCCCGCGCCCACGTCGAGCAACGAAGCGGCGGCGCCCACGTGATCCGAGAGGGCTTGGATGACGCGCTCGACGCGCGGCAGGTGCACGTGCGTGTGGTGAGCGTCGAAGAGGATCTGCGTGAGGGACACGACTCCGTCGTGTACTCAAGCCACGCTCGGAAGGCTACGAGAAATGTGCTCGCGCTCAGTACGCGAGCCTCCACGCGACGGACGAGCCGCAGCTCTGTTGGGTGATCGCGTTGCCCGAAGGGACGCTCGCGCACATGCCGCTGTGGAGCGAGCGGAACAGGTACGTGCCGTCTCCGTTGAAGTCGAGCGCCCAACGCTGGTTCGTCTGACCGTTGCACGAGGTCCATTGTTGGATGGGCGCGCCCGCGGTCATGCTCAATCCCTCCAGATCGACGCAGAGCCCCGAGTGCGCCGGGTGGACGACGTGCGTGCCCTGCGCGACCCGCTCGAAGCGATAGAGTTGATCGAGCCCCATGTCACAGGCGCTCTGCACCATGTCCGCCTCTCCCATGGCGCCGCCGGGGACCTCCATACATTTGCCGCTCAAAGGGTTCGAGAGCTCGAACGTGCCCTCTTCCGGCTCGACGCGGAGGCCGAAGCGCTGGTTACTGCCCCCATGACAGGTATGGACTTGGATCGCGGCGCCGGCGCCCGCGCCGCTGCCGCCGCGGACGTCGAGGCAGAGCCCGGACGCCGACGACCACGGCGCGCCCTGGATCACGGCGCTCCCGCCGGAAGGGGAGATGAACCAAAACTGATTGAAGTTGCCCGAGGCGCAGGGCGCTTGGACGAGCTGAGCGCCCGAGCCGCCGCCGGGAGGGACGGTGAGGCAATACCCATCGTGCTTGGCGCGGATGCGATAGTCCGACCCGCCCATGTGCTCGAAGCGCCATTTCTGGCTAAAGCTGTTGGCGCAGGTGCTTTGGGTGATCCCGGTCCCCGAGGCGAAGCTGAACCCGGGCACCTCGACGCAGAGCCCGCTCGCCGTCACGAGGTCTTGCGTCGTGCGCGTCACGCCGAGCCAGCCGCGAAAGAGGTTGGTCGGCGTGAGGGCGCAGCTCTGGTTGGTGCAGGTCGAGATGACCGCGGCGGCCACCAAGCGACCATTGACCCCCCGGAAGCACACGCCGCCCGTGTCGGCCGGGCTCGGGAGCTGCGAGGCGACGTTCGGGACGAGCGTGCCATTCTGCGTGACCTGGAATTGAGCCCAGCGCAGCGTGCCAAAGCTGCCGCCCGGGACGTCGGGGCCGTACCCGTAACAAGCGAGGGTGATCCCCGTGACGGAGCTGCGGTAGGTGGGCATCGAGAAGCCCGTGGTGCTCCCGAACATCGAGAAAGGGAGCGTTCGAATGAGCGCCACGTCCCTGTTGTGAAGGAGGATGATCTCGATCGCCGCGGACGACTGCGTATCCATGGATACGGTGACCTGCCCAGGGTTACCCTGGAGAGACGCGTTGTCGACGCACTGCTTGGCCGTCATGACCCATTGATTGCTGAGCAGCGCGCCGGAGCACTGTTTATTGCCCCCGGTCACCATGACGATGCCGCTGTCGGCCGCTGGCACCGCTGTGCCGTTGAAAATCTCATCGCTCGCTTCGGCGACCTCTCCCTCCTCACCGTCGTAATAACAGCCCTGCGTCGAGGCCATGACCGAGAGGAGCGCGAGGATCGTAATGGGATGACGTTGCATGGAAAAAAGACCTCCGTGAGCGCGGGCCTCAAACCCCTTTTGCGGCCGGCGCGCGGGGCGTCTTTGCGAGCGCCATACCAACCGGCGCGCCCCCGCGATCTCGCCGCGATATCGCCGAAACCCGCGGCGAGCCCGGGGCGATGCAGACAAAACCACCCACCTCTTGAGGAGTGAATCTCGCAGTGAGATACTCCCGCGCCATGCGCGCCCTTTGGTGGATGCTCACCGCCCTCGCCGTCCTCGCGATCGCTTACCGCTACTATGGCGCGTTCATCGCCGCCAAGGTGCTCGCGCTCGACGACGCGGCCAAGACCCCGGCCCACACCCGCGCCGACGGCAATAACTTCCACGCGACCAACAAGTGGGTGCTCTTCGGCCATCACTTCGCGGCCATCACGGGCGCGGGCCCGCTCATCGGTCCTGTGCTCGCGGCGCAGTTCGGATTCCTTCCGGGCTATTCGTGGATCCTCTTCGGCGTGGTGCTCGGCGGCGCCGTGCAAGACTTCATCATCTTGGTCGCGTCGGTGCGCCGCGGCGGCCGCTCGCTCGCCGAGATCGCCAAAGACGAGCTCGGGCCCTTCTTCGGCGTGGTGACGGGGATCGCCATCCTCTTTATCGTGGTGGTGGCGCTCGCGGGGCTCGGGCGCGTGGTGGTCGAGGCGCTCGCCGAGAGCGCGTGGGGCGTGTTCACGATCGGCCTCTCGATCCCCATCGCGCTCGGCATGGGGCTTTACATCTACAAAGTCCGCGGCGGCAGCCCGCGCGGCATCCGCGAGGCGACGGCGTTCGGCGTCGTGCTCTTGATCGTCGCGCTGGTGTTCGGCAAGAGCGTTCAAGACAGCGCGTGGGGCGCGTCCCTCCGGCTCTCGAAGACGTCGATCACCCTCGCCATCGCGGCGTATGGCTTCTTCGCGAGCGTCCTGCCCGTGTGGATGCTCCTCTGTCCGCGCGATTACCTGTCGAGCTACATGAAGATCGGCACCATCTTCATGCTCGTCGGAGGCATCTTGATCGTCAACCCGCGCGTCGAGATGCCGCTCGTGAACGAGCTCGGCCAAAAGACGGTGACCGTGGGCGGAGACACGTTTGGGCGCGTGGTGCCGGGGTCGCTCTTCCCGTTCGTGTTCATCACCATCGCGTGCGGCGCCATCAGCGGGTTTCACGCGCTCGTCGCGAGCGGCACGACGCCCAAGATGGTCGACAAAGAGCGCCATTGCCGGCCCATCGGGTATGGAGCCATGTTGATGGAAGGGCTCGTGGGCGTGACCGCGCTCCTCGCGGCGACGTGCCTCCCGCCCGCGGATTACTTCGCCATCAACACCGATCCTCCCATCGCCGTCGTCGCCTCGGGCGAGAGCGGCCAAAAGGGGCTCGCGCGGTCGTTGGAGGAGCTCTCTCTCCTCGACGCGCCCGGCGTGCTCGACGACAAAGACCGCGCCGCGCTCGGGCTCGCCAAGGGCCAAACCGCTTCTTCGCTCGCCGAGAAGAGGGGCGCGACCATCCGCGCGTCAGCCGCGCTCCACCTCTCGAATCGCGCGCTCGCCGCGCTCGGGTACAGCGCGGATCCGAGCGCGCCTCACGCGACCTCGCTCGAAGAGCGCGACTTTCTGCGCATGGGCATCAAGGTGACGGACCTGCCCTCGCTCTCGCAGGGCGCCAATGAGGTCGTCGCGGCGAGGACGGGAGGGGCGGTGTCGCTCGCCATCAGCATGGCGCGTATCTTCTCCGGGCTGCCCGGCATGAAGACGCTGCTCGCGTATTGGTATCACTTCGCCATCATGTTCGAGGCGCTCTTCGTGCTCACCACCATCGACACGGGCACGCGCATCGGGCGGTTCTTGTTGCAGGAGCTTTTGGGCAAGGTGAACAAGAAGTGGGGAGAGACGGGCTGGCTGCCGGGCGCGGCGCTCTCGACGCTCCTCATCGTGGTGGGGTGGAGCGCGCTCATCTTGAACGGCTCCATCGCCACCATTTGGCCCATGTTCGGCGTCGCGAACCAGCTCCTCGCCTCGACGGCGCTCTGCGTGGGCACCACGGTGATCCTCAAGGAGTCGAAGAAGAAGGCGTATGCGCTCATCACGCTGCTCCCGCTCTGCTTCGTGGGGACGACGACCACCACGGCGGGGATCCAGGCGATTCGGCTGCTCTATCTGCCGATGTTGGATCGGCCCGAGACGGCGGTGATCGGGCGGGTCAACCTCATCATCACGAGCGCCCTGCTCGTGTGCGTGGCGCTCGTCGCGGTGGGGAGCGTGCGTGTTTGGATTGGCCTCTTGGGGCGTAGCAAGGTCGTGAGCGGCGCCGAGGCCTGACTCACCCCTTCTCGTCCCCCTTCTCGTCCCCGTTCCCGGTCTTCGCCTTGCGCTCAATCCCCCTCTTCTCGGGCAGCTTGAAGCCGAGGTACGTCCCCGAGCTGATGCCCATGAGCCCGAGCAGCGTGGCGTCGAATTGAGGCATGGAGAGGTGACGGTAGACCGAGCCCCAAAACACGAAGCCTAAGATGACGGTCCAAACGGCCATCTGGAAGCGGTGCAGCGCATACCCGTTCTCGTCGGTCAAGAGGTCGTTCAAGAACCCTTGGCTCTCCGAGATCTCCGGCGCGGGCGCGTCGTTGCTGCCGCGTTGATCGATGAGCTTGGCGCCGAGCGCGGTGCCCGCGCCGATCCCCATGAGGACGAGCGAAGAGTCGCTCACCGTGTCCACCGCGCCGGTGAAGGCCCAAATCCAGAGGAAGGCGATGGCGATGTTCGCGAACCAGAACGCCGATTGGACCCGCGCGAGGCTATACGTGCCGAGCTTCTTCTTGTCTGCCGGGGTCCCGTCCCGGAGCATGCTCGTCCTCGCACCCAGGTAAAGGAGCGTGAGGATGAGCACCGCGCTCCCGACGAGCACCATAATCCCCTTCCTTTTGTGCGGCATGGTCACGAGCGACAG
>CAYTJL010000071.1:0-3030 GCA_964437785.1 uncultured Polyangiaceae bacterium | reverse complement strand
CGCTGGAGCTTCACCCCATCTCCTTTGCCCATCTGGATCATGAACGTATCGCCGAGCCCGCCCTCCTTGGTGCCCCTCTCCGCCGAGGTTAGGCTCAGCGCCGTTGTCGCCGGCTCCTCGATGGCCGGCGGCGCTTTGGGCGCGTCCTCGGCCATGGCGGGCCGCCCGCTCGCGAGGATGAGCGCCGCCCACGAGAGCAGCGTTAGAGATCGAAGGATTCGCGTCATGCTCGTGCGGCTCATGTGCCCACCTCTCAGGGCCGTCGCGGCCCCTCGCAGGCAATTTCGCAACGTTCATGCCACCTATCGATTTTGCTGCGCGGGCCGGAGAGCAAGCCTGTTGCGAGGAGCGGCGGGACCTTTTGGCCGGCGTTGTGCCCGGGCACGTGCCATCCACGACCAACCACCGTGGCCGGTCCCGCGCTGAGCCTCGGGGCTTTGACTCTCTACTTCGCGTTGCTGCAGCGACCGCTGGAGCAGCGACCGCCCTTGCAATCGGAGTCCGAGCCGCACGACCCGCACTTGCCGCTCGAGCACTTGCCGATGGGACAGTCGGAGTCGGACCCACACGCGCCGCACTTGCCGCCGGAGCACTTGCCGTAGCCGCCGCAGTCCGAGTCGGAGCCGCAGTTGCCGCACTTGCCGCCCGAGCACTTGCCATACCCCTTGCAGTCCGAGTCGGATCCGCACGAGCTGTCGGCATAGGTGCTGTTCGCCAGCACGCCGTTCACGAGCACACCGAACGCGCTCAGCGCAAAGACCGCGGCGAGCTTCGTCAAACCTCGTCGATTCATGAGACCTCCTCGGGGCAGCACATCAACCATGGATGGGTGGGCGCTTCCCCCGAAGCTACACGAATCCTCGACCGCGTCCATCGTGAAAAGAGCGAGGCGAGCGCGAGGGTGTTTCCAAGCGCGCCTCCAGGGAATATCCTCACGGCCGCCGCGCCTTCTCGCTCACCCCATGCGACGCTCCACACGAAACGTCACGCTCGTCACGATCGTCATGCTCGCGGGCGCGCTCGTCGCCAACGCAGCATGGTTTGGCTCTTCGCGCGCTCCTGAGCCGATTAAGGCCGAGCCCATCCCTACCGCAACGGCATCTGCGCCGCCGAGCGCCTCAACCCCTGTCGCGCTCTTACCGTCCGCGTTGCCGTCCGCCGTGGTCCGCACCACCACGCTCTCCCCTTGTCGCACACCGGATCGCGCGCCGTGGCGCGTTGGGCTCGCGGAGCTCCGCGCGGGCGGCGTCGTCGCGGACCGCGCGGGGAACACCTTTCTCGCGGCGGGGCCGCCGAGCTACGTTGGTCGCGCGTCCGACAAGACATCGATCCTCGCGTACGGCCCCGGCGGCGCGCTCTTGTTTCGCGCCGAGGGTGGGGACGGGAGGGCGGCGGGGATCGCCGTCGACAAGAGCGGTGAAGCGCTCGTGATTGGCACCCTCCGTGAAGAGAAGGCGCCGTCGAAGGTGTTTGTCGCGCGGTTTGGGCCGGGCGGCGGGCTCCGCAAGCGCGTCACGGTGGGAGAGCCCGGAGATGAGGGCAAAGCCATCGCGGTGGGCAGTGATGGCAACATCGCTGTGCTCGTCGTGGGGGATCACGGCGCCAAGGTCCTCTCCCTCGACGCGTCGTTCGAAGAGCGCTGGATCAAGGCGCTCGGTCACGATCGCGAGAAGGTCAAAGCCACTTCGCTCGCCATCGGCGCCGATCTCCACGTCATCGTCGGCGGCGCGTACCGGGGCCAAGCCGATCTCGGCGGCGGGGCGCTCCCCGCGCCCAAATACGGTTCTCGCGGCTTCGTCCTCGCGCTCGACGAGAAAGGACAACATCGCTTCAGCAAGCCTATCAGCGGGCCGAGCGAGACCGAAGGACCAACGTTGGTCGCGGCCGGCCCCGAGGGCCACATCGCGGTCGCCGCGGCCGAAGACGGCCAGCCCGACGGCGTGGTGGGATATGCGCAGGTGACGGTGATGCAGAGCCTCGACGCCGCGGGCGCCGTGCGCTTCGAGCGACGTTTGCTCCACGACGCGCGCCCGTCGAGCCTGGTTGTCGGCGGCGCCGGCGACATGGTTGTTGCTGGGCACTTTGCGGGCGCGCTCGAGCTGTCCGGCCGCGTGCGGTTGCCCTCGGCGGGCGACGGCGGCGGCGGGTTCGTGATCGCGCTCGATCCTCGCGGCGACCTTCGTTTTGCGGCGCCCGCGGGCGCAAACGACGTCTCCCTCGCGGCGCTCCCTTCGGGTGAGGTGGTGATCGCGTCGGGGCCTTATGAGCGGGAGAGCGCCTTCGTGACGTCGTTTTGCCCGCCCGCGGATCCGCCTGGTCCGGGCAGCCCTCCGCAGGCCCGCGTTCATTCGGTGAGGAGGCGTTATGCGCTCCCGCGCGGCGAAGGGCACGTGGAGCTGCTCCTCGACGCTCGTTTGAAGGCGGGCGCCGAGAAGGGCTTCGGCTGCTTTTATTGGTCCGGCGGCGCGGGGCCCGACTTCGACTCACCGCCGCTCGGGGCCGCGCTCCGCTGGGTCGATCGCGAAGGCAAGGTGATCGATCAAGTCGACGACGATCACCCGATGGGCATCGCCGAGCCCACCTCTCTTTACGGCGACGATCGCGTCACCTTCTCGTTCATGGTCAACGACTCTGCGTGCGTGGGTAAGCGGCGGGGCCAGGTCACCACGTATTACGAGCCTGTCGGGGGCAAGCTCGTCGCGCTGCGCGATCAGCACGGCGCGCTCCTCTCGTTCACGACGGCGCTGACCGGCGCGGCGCGGCAGGTGCCTGCGCGGAGCGGCCGTGGCAAAGACATCCTCAAGGTGCGCAGCTTGGACTCGAGCGGGCCTGACTCCAAAGATGGTTATGTCACCTTGCTGGTTCGGTACAGCTTCGAGAACGGTCGTTGGGTGAGCCACGAGAAGCGGGTGCCCGGTGAGTGGCAAGAGGGGTTGGAGGGCGCGTTCCCCGCGCGGGCGGATTTCCCTTAGTACGCGTCCGCGCAAGTCCGTTACCTATTTGTCATACAGAATTTTGACGCAAAGACGC
>CAYTJL010000070.1:33896-38883 GCA_964437785.1 uncultured Polyangiaceae bacterium | reverse complement strand
GCGCCAAAGCCTGACCGGCAGTGAGCGAAGCCCCTTGTCCGCGCTGCGTCGGGGGTGGCGCCGCGGACGGGGCGAGCGCTCATCCGGTCACAACCTTTTATGGCAGGCTCCCTATCACTCCCCCGGCTCGCGCAGCGCACACGCCGCGAGCACGCAGAGCGCCGGGGTCACCACCATGTGATACCGATCTTCGCCGAAGAACACCGCGTGGGTGAGCACGACCGTCCCCACCGCCGCCGCCAAATACCCAATCACACCACCGTTGGACGGCCGCCCCGGCAAAGGCGCCGCCGCCGCGAGCGGCACGAAGAGCGCGAGCGGCCACGCCGACGGCTCGTCGAACAACAAGGCCCCTGCCCCGAGCGTGAGCGCGATGGCGAGGAGCAACGTTTGCGCGTCTCGCCCCTTGCGCGTGTGCTCGTCGGACGTGGGCAACGCCACGATCCCGAGCGCCGCGAGCAAGAGCAAGAGTCGGTGCGTAAAGGAGAGCACCTCACGCCCCATGGCCTTCTTGGGCTCCGGCCACCCGCGGGGATCCGCCTCGCCCAAATACCCCATCGGAAAAGACTCGTGATCGAACGTGAAGGCCAGCTTCTTGGGGATGAGCGACAACCACCGGACAGGATCACGCCGAATCCACTTGAGCCCCTCGTCCCGCCAACACCGATCCTGCTGCACCTGCCCCGTCACCACCGGACAACCGTCCGACGCGCGGATCGTCTCGAAGCGGCCGGTCGCCCGCGGCGAAGACCCGATGGCCAGGTTCCACCCGCCGTTGGTCGACACGAGCGCACACCCATCCATCACACGACAGTTGCGGAGCGTCCACGGCGCCACCACGGCGAGCGACACCGCGAGCGCCGCTCCGGCCCATTTGCCTTTGTCCCAAAGCGCGCTCTTCCATCCTTGGCCTTGGGATTCGCCCCCAGGAGAGGGCACCAAGAACGCGAGGGCGGGCGCGACCAAGAGGCTTTGAGGCCGCACGAGCGCCGTGAGCCCGAGCGCCGCGCCCGCGCTGAGCACAGCCACCAAGGGCCTTTTTTGGCGCATGAACCGGACGAACAACCAAGGCACCAGCACGAGCCCGAACGCGGCGAGAGGCTCTGTCATGAGGAGCGCCGCATACACGATGAGACCAGGCGACATCGCGGTGAGCACCGCGGCGACGCGCGCTCGAAACGGCGTCGTGCCATAACGCGCGAGCCTATGGACGAGCCCGACCAAGAGCGCTCCGACAAGGGCGTTGGCCACGGGCGCGACGTGCGGCCCGTCGCCGAAGAGCCGATAGACCCCTCCCAAGAAGCCCGAATAACCGACCGGATAATGGCACCATGGGTGCCACACCGCGCGCCCGTCGATCACCACGTCGTCCGAATAACCGAGCCCCGCCGCGATCCGCCGCGCGCCGTAGTCGTAATAGTGCCCGTCCCAAACAGGCTCCCTCGCCCACGCGATGGCCGCATAGAGCCTCGGTAAGAGCGCCGCGAACGAGACGCCTGCCGTGAACGAGAGATCGAGCGACCCGCGTCGATCCGACGGCTCAGCGCCTCTCCCCATGCTCCCTCAACCGCCGCACGTAGGTCTTGCTCACCTGCGCCGGATCGAGCTTCAAGAACTTTGCGACGGTCTGCACGAAGCCTTGGACGTACACGAGCGCGGGCAGCTCACCCGCGCTCTCGGCCTCGATGGCCGCCAAATGAGCGACGGAGATCTTGGTGCGTTGCGCGATGTCCATGAGCTCCACGCCCTGCGACTCACGCACCTTGCGGAGCAGCGCGCCGGTGAACTGCGTCTCCGACGTGATCTCGCGCGCGAGCTCGGCCTTCAACATGTCGAGCTCGGCGGCCGAAGCAGCGTTGGACCGCGCGGGCACCTCGGGCGCGCGCGCGTCGTCCGGGAACATCGAGAGATCGTACGCGCGCCGCCGCACCGGATCGAGGAGCGTGTCATACGCCTCTTCGATCCTCGCCTGCTCGCGCCGGAGCACGTCGGCCGGGATGACCGAGACGATGGGCAAACCACCGTCGCGAAACACCTCTCGTTGCCTCTTGTACGCCCGCCGGATCTCGTCGTCGCCGGCCGCGCGCGAGATGCCGAGCGCTTCATAAAGGTTCTTGGGGCCCTCGGTGCGCGCGTGCCTCTGCGCGAGCGCCTCGGCCGGGCGCGTCGCTTGGGCCGCGAGCAAGGCCAAGATGCGGCGCGCGACGCGCTCGATGTTGCGCGCGCTCTTCGAAGTCGGGCTGTCGATGAGCAGCGGCCTGCGCCGCCGCACCGTGAGCCACACCGCATCATCGTGCTCGACGTGACCCAGGTAATCGAGCGGGATCCCCAAGAATCGCTCGGAGATCGCGGCCATCGCCGGCCCCAGCTCCAAATCGCTCTTGAGGCGCGTTTGGCCCACCACGAGCCGCGGCGTCACGCGGCCCATCTCGCCGAGCGCGATCTGCGCGACCGCGTCGTCATAACGCTTGATCTCGGCCACGATCTCGGGCGGGCGCGCGAGCGGCGGGAGCGCGTTGAGGACCTTCTCGACGAGGCGCAGCTTGAACCGCTCCTTCATGAGCGCTCGCCGCAACGTGCGCAGATAAAGGGTCCTGCAAAAACGATACGTGGCCTCGACCGCGAGCGGCTCGGGCGCCGTCACCGTGACGCCCACGTCCGCATAAAGGAACAAGTCGAGCGCCGCGGACGCCGTCGACGCGCCCAGATTGACGATCACATAATCGACCTCCAGCTCCGAGAGCTGCTTTTGAAGCTGGGTCGCGCGGCTCGGCCGCATGGGCGTGGCCGTCATGGGATCGTAGGCCGTGGGCAAGATGCGGAGGCCGGGCACCGTGGTCGCGACGAGCTCGGCCGTGCCCTCTTCGACCGACGCGATCGACGCGAGCGGCGCAGCTTCGAGCCCGAGCACCGCGTGCAAGTTGGAGCCGAACGGGTCCGCGTCGCACACCACGACCTCGCGGCCGAGCTGCGCAAAATACACGCCCAAATTGACGGACAAGAGCGTCTTTCCCACGCCCCCACGGCCGCCCGCGATGACGATGAGGCGCCGCGCGCGCAGGCTCGGGCCTGCCTCGAACGTAGGCGGCGGATAGCTCGGCGGCGGGGGGATCGTGTCTTCGCTCAACGGCGGGACCTTAACATGCCGTCGCCGAAGGCGTATCCTCGAAAGACACCTACGATGCGGACCCCCCAATACCTTGCCTTCGCGCTCGCCCTCGCCACGCTCGGCCTCGGCTGCTCCTCCAACGACACGAGCACGACGGCGAGCGGAACGGGCGGGAGCGGCGGCGCCCATTCGGCCTCTTCGTCGTCGAGCGGATCCGGCGGGGCCGGGGGACAAGCCCCTTGGCGGAGCGTGCTTTACCCGGAGGATTGGGCCCCGGGCTTCGCCGACGCGGAGGGCCGCGCCGTCGCCGACTTCTCGTACGCGGGTTATCACCTCGGCGAGGCCGATCCCAAGGCTCCTGACGGCGCTCCCGTGCTCGACGCCGTGGCCGGCTACGGCGCTGATCCGTTGGGAGACACCGACTCTACGGCCGCCCTCCAACAAGCGATCGACGACGCCGCCGCCGCGGGAGGCGCGGTGGTCTCGCTCGCCGAGGGCCTTTATCGCGTGGATGGTTTGCTCGTGGTCCAAGGCTCGGGCGTGGTGCTTCGCGGCGCGGGGCCGAGCAAGACCAAGCTCTATTTCACCAAAGCAGATGGGATGAGCGACACCGCTCACCTCACCTTCCTCGGACAACCCACGACCACGCTCGAAGCCGCGCTCGCCGAGGACGCGGCCCCCTTCGACACCTCGATCGCCGTGGTGAGCGCCGCGGGGCTCGCGCCGGGCGACGACGTCGACGTCGGGTTCGTGGTGAGCCCCGAATTCATCGACGAGCACGGGATGACAGGCACGTGGTCCGCCTTCAACGACACGTGGCAAACCTTCTTCCGCAGGACCGTGGTGAGCGTCGACACCGCATCTTCTCCCCAACGCATCACCGTCGACGTGCCGATTCGCTACGAGGTCAAGGTGCGCGATCAAGCGAGCGTCCGCAAGGTGACAGGGCTCCTCCGCGAAGGTGGGATGGAGGGGCTCAGCGTCTCGAACGCGGTCGCGTGGGACGACGCGTGGACGAGCGATCGCGCGCACGCCGTCGCGTTCGTGAACGTAAAGGACGCATGGATCCGCGACGTGTCGTCGTTCTCGTCGCCCCTCGCGCCGACCGCGGGCAAAGGCGCCGGCGCGCATCTTTTATCGGGCGGCGTGCTGGTCAAAGCCTCCAAGCGCGTCACCGTCGCGGACAGCCACATGGGCCTCGCCGAGAACCGCGGCGGGGGCGGCAATGGATACTTGTTCGAGATCATGCAGAGCAGCGAGGTGTTGATCCGGGACGCGACCGGCGACGGCGGGCGGCACAACTTCATCCAGAACTGGGGGTTCGGCACCACGGGCTGCGTGTGGCTCCGCGTGAAGAGCGCGGATGGAAAGACGATGACGTCCAAGGACGACACCATCACGCTCACCGGCCTCTCCGAGCTTCATCACTCCTTGGCGACCGCCAATTTGGTGGACTCATCGACCTTCGAGGACGGCTTCTCCGCGGTGAACCGCGGGCTCGAATCGACGGGCGCCGGGCACACAGGCACGCTCAACGTGTTTTGGAACGTGGATGGGACAGGCACGCTGCGATCGCTCCAGTTCGGCTGGGGCTTCGTGATCGGCACGCGCGATCTCTTCGTGATCACCGAGTCGCCGCTCCCCATCGGGCTCGGCACGGAGCCTGTCGATTGGGTCGAGGGCTTGAACAAGGGCGGATCGCTCGCGCCCTCGTCGCTCTACGAAGATCAGCGCAAGAGGCGGCTCATGGCCCTCTGACCCCCCTCTCCCGCGCGCGGGAGAGGGGTTGGGGGTGAGGGTCCGCACGCGAGAGAACGGTGGCTATTTCGGGATCTTGTCCGCCGAGGGCCGCTCGCGGAGGCACTTGTCGATGGCCGG
>CAYTJL010000070.1:31815-33796 GCA_964437785.1 uncultured Polyangiaceae bacterium | reverse complement strand
ATTTCGGGATCTTGTCCGCCGAGGGCCGCTCGCGGAGGCACTTGTCGATGGCCGGGCCGAGCGTGCCTTTGAGCGACGCCGGCAGCGCGGGAGGGCCTGAAGCGCTCGTGAAGTTCCTGTCACTGTCGCTCCCGCCCGCGGGCTTGAACGCGAACAGCACGAGGCGCGCGGAGCCGATGACGTCGGCTTTGGGGACGCCGCCGCCCAAGCCCCCTCGCCATGATCGCGAGTCATGGCTGTTGTCGCGGTTGTCGCCGAGCACCCACACCTCGTCGGGGCCGACCTTGTAAGGCCCTTGGTATTCCCCGCAGACGCCCGCCGTGCACGTGTCCTCGTGCCTCCTGCAATCGCTGTTGGTCGCGCACGTCCTCTCGCCCCTCCTCTCGTTGAACAAGGTGCCATAGGCGACGTCCCCCAAAAACTCGATGTAGAGCTCGGCGCTGTCCGCGTCGGTCGGATAAGGCCCCACGTAGCACCGGGGCGCGATCTTGCCGTTGATCACCGGCCGCCCGGCCACGACCTCGAGCGTCTCGCCGGGCAGCGCGACGATGCGTTTGACGAAGAGCTGCTCTTTGTTCTCGGGGAAGCGATGCAGGATGACCTCGCCGCGGGTGATCGCCGCGCTGCGCTTCATGGCGACGCGATCGCCCGCCAGCAGCGTGGGCATCATCGATCCGCTGGGCGTCTTCACGATCTTGGTCGAGGCGCAGGCGTAGCCCGTCATCACGAAGAGCGCGCCGAGCGGCGCGACGACGTACACCCATTTGGGCAGACCAGGCTTTTTTTGAGATGTCATGCGGGAGAGAGGGAGTCAGAGGAGGGGAATCAGAACTCGCATTGATGCGTGTTCGCGTTGCAGTACGAGCCCGCGGCCACGAACGGGCACACGTCGCCGAAGAAGAAGTCACACGGGATGCCGCACGAATACGCGGTGTGCGTGTAGCAGAGCTGGCCGTTGTCGCAGTCGGCGTCCGAGGCGCAGCGGCAGTTGAAGTCGTCGATGATGCCGTTGCCGTTTTGGTCGGTGCCGTCGCAGCACTCGGTCACGTAATAGTCGCTCGCCGAGCAGTCCTCGTCGAGGCAGTCGGCCTTGCCGTCGCAGTCGTTGTCGAGCCCGTCGGTGCACGCCTCGACGCCGAACTCCGGCGTGGGGTCTTGGCCCGCGTTGCAGTGGAAGCAGTTGGGCGCGCTCACGCACTCGGGGTCTGCGCAGTCGACGTAGTGATCACCGTCGTTGTCCAAACCGTCGTTGCAGACCTCGGGCGGGTTCGGCAAGAAGTCCACGTTGAGCACGAACGGGCCTTCGTTCGGGCCGAGATCCGGGTCCACGGTGAAGCCGTCGAGGAACACGTAATACGTGCCCGGGTAAAGGATGGTGAACTCCACCTTCGAGGCCCAGCTCACGCCCGCGCTGTCGTCGTCACACGCGATCTCTTGGCCGGTGTTGCACTTGCCCGTGCGCACGTAGAGCGTGGTGTCGAAGCTCGAACCGATGGAGTCGAGGTGGACCTTGGTGGGCTCGGTGAGGACGAAGTAAAACACCGCTTCGCCCGCGTCGCCGCCGCACGCGCCCTTGGTCTCGCTCACGTGTCCGGTGGTGTCGCCGGTGTACGTGCCCGAGCCGGGGATGAGCTTGGGCGACAGGCAGTTCGACTGTTGGAGCACGCAGAAGGGGTTGTTGGCGCAGTCGGTGTCCGAGCAGTCGATCTTGCCGTCGTGGTCGTCGTCCAGGCCGTTGTTGCAGACCTCGGGCGTAGGCGCGCAGTTGGGCGCGAAGAAGCACGCGGTGTCCGCGCAATCGATCTTGCCATCACAGTTGTTGTCGAGGCCGTCGTCGCAGACCTCCTGCGAGCACATCTGGCAGGCAGGCGACACGAGGCAATCGGGATCGGCGCAGTCGACGAGCCCGTCGCAGTCGTCGTCCGTGCCGTTGTTGCAGACCTCGGGCACGCCCGGCGGGACGCACGCGCAAGGGGCCTTG
>CAYTJL010000070.1:0-31715 GCA_964437785.1 uncultured Polyangiaceae bacterium | reverse complement strand
GCCGTTGTTGCAGACCTCGGGCACGCCCGGCGGGACGCACGCGCAAGGGGCCTTGTTGGCGCAGTCGGGATCGGCGCAGTCGACCAACAAATCGCAGTCGTCGTCGGTGTCATTGAAGCAGTTCTCCTGCTTCGATTGGCAGACGCAGACAGGGTCGTTCGAGCACGACGGATCATCGCAGTCGATGAGACCATCGCAGTCGTCGTCGAAGCCGTTGCCGCACTTGCCCGCTTCGGTGGGCGAGCAGCCGCACGCGGGCGTGCCAGCGCAGTCGGCGTCCAAACAATCCACCGCTCCGTCGCAGTCGTCATCGTTGTTGTTGGTGCAGTTCTCGCCGTTGGGGCTGGGGACACAGCCGCAGTTGGGCACGTTCACGCACGCCGGATCGAAGCAGTCGCTGACGCCGTTGCAGTCATTGTCGGAGCCGTCGCCGCACACCTCGGGGTGACCGGGGAAGACGTCGGGGTTGAGGTCGTTGCAGTCGTCCCCGCCGCACGCCGCCGCGACGTGGTTGTCGTTGTCGTCGTCGCGCAGCTTGTGCTGGCACATGCCCCCTACACACGCGTCCGTCGTACAGTTGTCGCCGTCTTGGCAGTCTTGTGCGGTGTTGCACACGCCGCCGGACGACGAGCTCGAGCTCGTGCTGGTCGATGTGCTCGTCGAGGTGCTCGTGCTGGTCGACGTGCTGGTCGAGGTGCTCGTGCTGGTCGAGGTGCCGGTCGACGTGCTCGACGGCGAGCCGCCCGCGCCCGAGCCGCCCACGCCGTAGAGGTCGATGTCGTCGAGGTTGGACCTGCCGCACGCCGCGGCGGAGACGGTCAACCACGAGGTGAGGAGCAGGAGGGACGAGCGGCGGAGCGACATACAAACCCCTTGGAGAAAGGCACGAAGTGGCGCAAGCCCGGGCGCGGAGGTCCTTGCCGGGGCCGGAGCGACAAGCTTGGTGAGGCCCAAGGCTCACCGAGCTGGGGCGAGGAGGCAAGCTTTACGCCGCTCTCCCGTGTGGAAAGAGATGCCTTCGTTCGACGACGGATGGGTGGGAGGCTCGCGCGTGCGCCATCCATCCGCGTGCGGCGCGCGTGCGGAGGCGTGCAGAAGTTGACGGCGGGGTGGTAGGCTCGCGCCGATGCGCCGCTTCAGCTCGTATGGGCCCGTGAATCAAGCGAGGGAGTTTTGTGTGCCTCGCACCGACTTGATCGAGCGCTGCGTGGAGAGCCTGATCGACGACCCGGAAAAAGGCGGCCACTTCTTCACCATCTGGGCGCCGCGGCAGGCCGGCAAGACGTGGCTGATGCGACAGGCCATCCAAGAGATCCGCGCGCGCTATGGCGACAAGTTCCTGGTCGGCTCGGTCACCCTGCAGGCTGTCCTCCAAGAGAACGACGGCGACGACGTCTTCTTGAAGAGCGTGCCTGGCATTTTCCGCGACGGATTTTCCATCAAGGCACCTGTGCCGGACAACTGGGACGCGTGGCGCGCGCTCTTCTCGCGGGAAGGTGGCTTGTTCGACAAGCCGATTATCCTGCTCCTCGACGAGTTCGACTCCATGCCTCAACCCATCATCGACAAGCTCGTCAGCGAGTTTCGCAAGATTTATTTGGTGCGCGACAATTATTGGATCCACGGCCTCGCCCTCATCGGTGTTCGCGCCGTGCTCGGCGTCGACAGCCCCCGAGGCTCGCCGTTCAACGTGCAGCGCTCTCTGCACGTGCCGAACCTCACGAGCGACGAGGTAAAAGACCTCTTTCATCAATATTCGACCGAGAGCGGTCAAACGGTGTTGCCCGAGGTCGTGACCAAGGTGTTCGAAGTGACGCGCGGCCAACCCGGGCTCGTGTCGTGGTTTGGGGAGCTGCTCGTCGAGCGGTACAACCCCGTCAAGACAGCGCCTATCGGGATGGATCGGTGGCACGAGGTCTACGCCGCGGCATGCCAGATCGAGCCCAACAACACCGTGATGAACCTCATCGCCAAGGCCCGGCGCCGCGCCGACGAGGTCGCGCGGCTCTACGCCCAATCCGACGTGGCGTTCTCGTTCGATGAGCCTTGGTGCAACGAGCTCTACATGAACGGCGTCATCGACGTGGAGAAGACGCGCGGCGAAGACGGCTTGCCCCGCTACGTGTGCCGCTTCTCGTCGCCCTTCGTGCAGCGCAGGCTCTATGCGGGGCTCGCGCTCAACATGGCTGATCGCCGCGTGCCTGTGGTCGATCCGCACGACGATCTCACCGAGGTCTTTGCCTCGCTCGACCTGCCCGCGCTCATGGGCCGCTATCGAGACTACTTGAAGCGGCTCGCGGCCGCTGGCATCCACCCTTGGAAGGATCAAGCGCGGCGGGCGGATCTCCACATCACCGAGGCGGCGGGCCATTTTCACCTCTATTGGTGGCTCATCGAGGCTTCGGGCCGGAACCTGGGCGTGAGCCCCGAGTTCCCGACCGGCAACGGCAAGGTGGATTTGCACGTGACCCGCAGGGGAAAGACCGGGGTCATCGAGGTCAAGAGCTTCACGCAGCGCTCCGACCTGCCTTGGCAGCGCGAGCAGGCGGCCGGCTACGCCAAGAGCCGCGGCCTCACGGCGGCCACGCTGGCGCTCTTCGTGCCCACCGACGACGAGGCGTTGCTTCAAAAGCTCTCGACCACCGAGGAGATCGAGGGAGTGACGGTCTCGACCGTCGCCATCACCGCTGTTTGAGCCTCCGGGAGATCGTCAAAGGCACATCCCGGGCGTGTCTTGTGCATCGCAGTCAAAGCCGCACGGGCACACGAAGGCGCCTTGGCAGGTGGTGCCGACAGGGCACTCCGCATCACTCCAGCAGCCATTGGGCACAGGCTGTTTGCACACGTGCTCGACGCACGGCACGAAGGCGATGTCGCCGCAGTCCATGTCGGTGTTGCAGCAGCTCGGCGACAGCTTGCATGAATATTCACCGGAGGCGCTGCACGAGCACTCGCACGCTCCAATCATGGTAGGGCCGGGGTTCGACGGGCACTCCAAGCACACGACTCCATCGCAGCTCCCGACACATTCGAGGTTGGGCTCACAGGCCCACCCGTCCGGGCACGTCTCGCACGCGAGCGGCAGGCCAAAGCAGCTCCCAGGAGGGCAGTCGTCGACGAAGACCTCACCGGGCGGACACTTCCACGTGCCGCCGTTGCACGTGGCCGGGTTGAAGGCGTCCCCGCCGCACCCGGGGGCGCAGAGGGGCGTCGGACCTTCGCAGACACCGCCGCTGCTCGACGACCCCGAAGAGCTGGAGGCGGCGGCGCCCGTCGGCTCGTCGACCGACGTGGGACAAGCGGCGAGGGAGAGGGGCAAAAGCACGAACGCGAAGAAGGGATAAGCACGCATGTCGCCAACGTATCAAACACGCGTTCGTAGCGCCTCCACGCACTTCGCCACGTCGTCCGGCAGCGCGCTCTCCCACACCATGTGCTCGCCTGTCTTCGGGTGAACGAAGCCGAGCTTGCGCGCGTGCAGCGCTTGATGGCCGAGCACGCTCGCGAGCTCGCGCAACCATCGATCCACGTGGGTCGCGACTCCGCGTCCGCGGGTCGCTCGATCCCTCAGAGCGCCTCCGTAGAGCGGATCGCCGAGCACCGGCGTGCCCATCACCTCGGCGAGATGCACGCGGATCTGATGCGTGCGCCCGGTCGCGAGCGTACACGCGACGAGCGAGGCGACGCCCCAGTCTTCGACGAGCCGCACGTGCGTGATCGCGCGCTTGCCCTCTGCCACGCGCGACGTGAAGCGCAGCCGATCCGTGGGGTGCCGCGCGTGGAGCGTGTCGAGGGTCGCGTCGCGCGCGCGCCCGATCACGATCGCCACGTATTCGCGATCGATGTCGTGCCGCGCGAAGAGCGCCTTGAGCCCCTCACGCGTGGGCTCGTCCTTGGCCACGACGAGGAGCCCGCTCGTGCCTTTGTCGAGCCTGTGCACGATGCCCGGGCGCACGTGACCCATCGCGTCGCGCGGATCGGCGCCCGCACGATCGAAGCCGCCGCGCGCGAGCAGGCCGTTCACCAGCGTGCCGCCCGCGTGGCCGCGCGCCGGGTGCACCACGAGGCCCGCGGGTTTGTCGACGATCACGATGTACGGATCTTCGTACACCACGCGAAATGAGACGCTCGCGTCGGGCTCCGCATGCGTGGGCTCCGGCGCCTCGGGATCGACGGTGATGCGCGCGCCCTCGCGCACCTCGGACGACGCGCGCGCGCGTGATCCATCGACGAGCACACGACCGTGATCGATCCACCGCTGCACGGCCGCGCGCGACGCGTCCCGCCCTTCGGCCTTGAGCCGCGCGACCACGAATTTGTCGAGACGATCGCGCGGATCGGCCGCGCGCGCGACGAACGAGAACGGCGCGAGCCCGTCAGTAATCGGCCTCGCCCTCGTCTTCTTCTTCGACCGCGGATCCGAGCTCGGGGTTGATGGCGACGTGCGACTCCAGATCGTCGAGCCGCTGCGACTCCGTGAGCTTGACGAAGCCCGACTGCTCCGCGAGGTAGAGGTCGAACGCGGTGAAGCGCGGATAGACGCGCACGAGCGTGTCCTCGTTGTCGAGGCCCAAGATCACGAGCTCGCCGTCGCGCCGCGCCTCGCCGAGGTAGAGCGCGTTCCACGGCTTGTTCGGCAGGTTGGGCAGGCGGACGACCTTGCCGCGGATCTTGGAGTCGGTCCACCCGAGGTCGGTCTTGGCCTCGGCGAGCTTGCGGATCGACGTGACGCGCGGCCGCGGGTTGGTCGGGTCGGTGCCGAAGCGACCGCGCCCGTGGAAGCGCTTGCCCAGGCTCGCGAACGTGAAGTCGAACTGCAGGAACGCGCGCAGCGAGGGCGGCAGCTCCACCATCAGCTTCGATTCGAGCCGGTCGAGCGCGATGGCGCTCGCGCCCACGAAGCTCTCCGTGGGAGATCGCTTCTTCAGGTGAGCGATCACCCGCTGCGCGAGAGACGATCCGCGATCCTGATTCGCCATGTCCGTCTCCAAGCTTTCACACTGATGGGCGGGGCGTAGTCAAGTAGGATCGCGATCGACGTTCGCTCTAGGTGATGGCGGAGGGCCACCCGCACCCCGGAGCTCGGGCCGGATCGCGCGCAGCACGGCGAGCGCCGAGAACCCCACGAGCACCGCAAACCAAAGGGTGGCGAAGCGGATCAACATCATCGCCGCCGTCGCGATCGACTCGGGGATGCGCCCGAGGCCGGAGAGCATCGCCTTGATGAGCCCATCGGTCACGCCGAGCCCGCCGGGCACCGGGATGACCGCGCCGGCGAGCGTGGCCGTGGCGTACGCGAACGCCGTGAGCGCCAGCGAGGGCCTCTCGTCGAAGCCGCGGAGGATGACCCACAGCCCGAGCCCTTCGAGCGACCACGCCGCGATCGACAAAATCGTCGGGATGACGAGGCGCGACGGCGTCGTGAGCTCGCGCAGCTCGCCGAGCGCGACCTCGACCTTGGGCGCGATCGCCGCGCCGATCCGCCCGAGCGCGCCCGGAAGGCGAGGGAGCGGCGCGATGAACAGCCCGCGGAGCTTGGGCGACGCGATGAACGCGAAGAGCGCGATCACCACGAGGGCGCCCGCGCCGGCCCACACCACGCCGCCGGGGAAGCTGAAGCTGCCGGCCGCGATCATCACGATGACGCCGATGAGATCCGTGAGGCGCTCGGCGACCACGATGGGCGCAGTGCGCTCGATCGGCACGCCGCGCAGGCGGTAGAGCACGATCGACTTGAACACCTCGCCGACCTTGCCCGGCGTCACCGTGAGCACGAAGCCCGAGAGGAACGTGAGCAGGCTCTCGCCCTTGGGCACGCCGCGCACGCCGAGGACGTGGAGGTAATACTCCCACTTCAAATAGCGGAGCAGATAGTTCGAGAGCGCGAGGCCGCACGCCGCCGCGAACGTCGAGAACGCGTAGCGCGAGAGCGCGTCGGCGATCTTCCCGAAGCCCGTGTAGAGCGCGAACGCGAAGTACACGAGCACGCCGAGGAGCATCGCGACGATGATCCTCCTCGCCGTCGAGGCGCCCGGGCCGGCCGCAGCGGCGCGCGGGCCCACGCTCGTGTTTTCGTTCACCGATCGTCTCTGTTGAGGAGCCGGACCAACGCGCGGACGAGCAGGAAGGCGCTCGCGCCGAGGACGATCACTCCGCCCAAGACCAAGATGAGCCACGCCGGCGCGGGGTATTTCCCGCGCGCGATCTCGGGCAGGAGCGCGATCGTGATCGAGGCGAGCAACGGAGGTCCCGCCCGCGTTACCAGACCTTCGATTTGATGTGGCCCTTCGACTTCACCAAGATGTCGACGAGCGCTCGATCGTAGAAGTTCTTCTCGTAGAGGGCGGGCGAGACACGGCTCTTGTAGAGCGCGCGCCCCTCCTCGATCTCCTCGGCCAGCGCGGTGAAGAGGTCGTCGTTCTGAATTCCGAGGACGATCTTGTCCTCGTTGTAGAGCGAGAGATCGCTGGCGATGGCCCGCGCGAGCCTTCGCGCGGCCTCTTCCGTCTCGATGAGGGGCATGGGGGTTCCTTGTGCTCGGCGTTAGAATCGCCCAAGCGGGCCAGGAATGTCAAAAGCCCGGCGATAGAAGTCTAGAAGCAGGCCCCGTTCGAGCAGAACAAGCCGCCCCCGCAGGGCGCGTCGCAGCCCCCGCAGTGCAGGTTGTCGTAGAGCGTGTCGACACATTGGGGAGGTGACCCGCACGGCATGGTGCCCGCGGGGCACGCGCACGCGCCGCCCTCGCAGACGCGGCCGCCCGTGCAAACGTGGCCGCACGTGCCGCAGTCGTCGGGATCGATCATCAGGTCGACGCACGCGCCCGCGCACGCGGTGAGCCCCGCGTCGCACGCCGCTTTGCACGCGCTCGCGCTGCACGCTTCGCCCCCGGCGCACGCTTGGAAGCAGCCGCCGCAGTGCGATGGATCGGACGCTTGATCCACGCAGATGCCCGCGCAGAGCGATTTCCCCGGCGGGCAGAGGCAAATGCCGTTGAACCCGTCGCACGCTTGGCCGCCCCCGCACACGAGCCCGCAGCCGCCGCAGTTGGCCTCGTCGTTCCCGAGATCGACGCAGCCGCCTCCGCACCACGCGAACCCGAACATGCAGCCCATCGAGGAGCACGCCCCGAACGCGCACACCTCGCCCGCGGCGCATGCGTTCCCGCAGCCGCCGCAGTGCGCGTCGCTCGCGCGCGGATCGACGCAGAGCCCGTCGCAGAGCACGAGCCCGTTCGGGCACGCGCACGCGCCCTCGACGCACGACTGCCCGCCGCCGCAGGGTTTGTCGCAGCCGCCGCAGTGCCGATCGTCGCTGCTCGCGTCGACGCACCGCCCGCCGCACGCGCTGAGCCCCGCGTCGCACGACGCCTTGCACGCGCCCTGCGAGCACACCTCGGCCGGCGCACACGCGTGGCCGCACGCGCCGCAGTGCGCGGGATCCGCGGCGAGCTCGCGGCACGCGACGCCGCACGCGGTCCGGCCTTCGGGGCACGAGCACGCGGCGTTGCTGCACACGTGCGTGGCCTCGCAGGGTTTGTCGCAGCCGCCGCAGTGCTTCGGGTTTGTGCCGGGGTGCACGCACGCGCCTCCGCACGCGAGCAGGATGCCCGTGCACGCGTCCGCGCAATGGCCCAAATCGCACACCTCCGAAGCCGCGCACGCGTGGCCGCACGCGCCGCAGTGCGCGGGATCCGATCGAGGATCGACGCACCCTCCGCCGCAGATGATGCCCTCGCACGGGAGCACCTCGACGCCGCCCGTCCCGCCGCCTGCTCCACCCGTGCCGCCCGCGCCGCCGATGCCGCCGGCGCCGCCGCTCGACGCGTTCGACGAAGCCGCTCCCGAGCCTCCGTCGCCGAGCGTGTGCTCGGGGTAAATCGTCGGGTCGAAGCACGAGGGCACCGCGAGCGCAGCCCCGAGCAGAAGCGCGAGCGCAAAGGCGAGGTGTGTCGTCTTCATAGGTCGAGGGTATCCGAGCAAAGCCAAGCTCGTGTAGGCTCTCGCCCGTTGGCACAGCTCGGCACTCCCGCAGGTAAACGGGCCCTCTTTCCTCCGCGCTACGAGCCAAGGACCAGGCTCGGAAAAGGTGGCGGCGGCGAGGTCTGGGCCGTCTTCGATCGCATCACGGGAGCGACGCTCGCGCTCAAGGTGCTCGACGAGGACGCGCACGAGCGCGAGGTCGAGGCCCTGGTGCGCGAGGCGGTCGCGCTCTCGGGCGTCGAAGGTCTGGGGGTGCCGCGCGTGCTGCGCTTCGGGCGGCTCCCCGGATCGGGGCGCGCGTATCTGGTGCGCGAGCTGGTCGAGGGCAGGAGCCTCGCGGAGCTGCTCGAAGAGGGCGACACGACGCGCGGCCTCGACGCCGTCGCGCGCGCGATCGATCAGCTCACGCGGCTCCACCGCGCGCTGCTCCTCCACGGCGATCTCAAGCCCGCGAACATCATCGTGGGCGACGACGGCCGCGCGACGCTCGTCGATCTCGGGCTCGCGGCCGCGTTCCGCGAGGGCGGCGTGCGGCCCGAGGGGCTCACCCCGCGCTACGCGGCGCCGGAGCTGTTTCAAGGCGCTCCGCTCACGGTGCGCGCCGAGGTCTTCGCGCTGGGCGCGACCATCGACGAGATCGTCAAGACCGGCAAGCGCAAGCTCCCCAAGGAGGTGCGCGCCGCGCTCACCGGCGTGATCGCGCGCGCGACGTCGACGGATCCCGAGGCTCGTTTTCCGAGCGTGGACGAGGTCGCGAACGCGCTCCGGCGCGCGGCGCACCTGCCCGAGCCCGCGCCCGAGGAGACGTTCGTGGCGTGGCCGATCGTGGGCCTCGATCGCTCTGCGGCCGAGCTCGGCGCGCTCATCAACGAGCTTCGTCCGGGCGGCGGCGTGATGATCACCGGGCCCTCCGGCTCGGGCAAGAGCACGCTGCTCCGTCGCATCGCGTGGTCGTTTGGCCTCGAACGGAGCGTGGCGTGGGTCGAGGGCGGCGCCGCGCACGACCCGGACGCGGCGCTCGCGATCGAGCTCGACGCGATCAGCGACGATCGCGGCGCGGCCGTGATCCTCGTGGACGACGCGGATCGCTTGAGCGAGCACGCGACGGCGAAGCTCCACGCGCTGCGAGCCGACGGCGCGAAGATCGTGCTCGTGGTGAGCGGCTCGGGCGAAGAGGTGAGCCGCGCGCTGTCGGGCGACACGCTCCAAATCTTCGCGATGCCCGCGCTCGATCCGTCGCTCTCGGGCGAGCTCGTGCGGAGGGTCGTGCCCTCGCTCGGCGACGCGGTCGTCGAGCACGTGGTCGCGCGCGCCGCGGGCTTCCCGGGCAAGCTGCGATCGATCTTGGAGCTGCTCGGACGCGCGACGGTGGTCGTGCCGGCCGACGTCGATCGCTTGGTCGGCGACGAGGGCGTGAGCCTCCTGCGACCGAGCCCCGACGAGGTCCACGACCTCATCGATCGGGGCTACCTCGACGAGGCCGCGGACGCGCTCGCCCGCTGGGAGGGCGACGCCTCCGCGTCGATCGCGATCGCGCGCGCGCGCCTCTTTGGAAATCGCGGCGAGCCTGCGCGCGCGCTCATGGAGCTCGATCGCGTGGCGGACGAGGTCGACGCGTCGGGCGATCGCGCGCTCATCGTCTCGTTCTGGCTCGCCCGCGCGCGCGCGTTCCTGCGCGCGTCGGACGCGCGAAACGCCGAAGAAGCGGGCTCGGAGCTGCAACGTCGCGCGGGGCTCACCGGCGGGCCGGGCGACGATCGCCTGCTCGCTGCGCTGCCCCCGAACATCCAGCCGCTCGCGGTCGAGGGCCTCTCGGTGCGAGGGCTCGCGCTGAGCTTCGCCTCACGCCACGACGAGGCGCGCGCGGCGCTCGAGCACGCGGTCGATCTCGCGCGCCTGCTCGGCGAGCCGCGCGTGCTCTCGATCGCCCTCTCCGCGCTCGCGTTCGCGTTGCAAAAGGACGACAAGCTCTCCGAGGCCAAGGCCGCGCACGAGGAGGCGCTCGCCGCGGCCGAGGCCGCGGGCGCCGCGGGCACCGTCGCGACCACGCGCCTCAACCTCGCGGGGATCGCGAAGACACAAGGCGATCTCGAGGCGGCGATCCGCCACCTGGAGGCCGCGGTCGATCTCGGCCGGCGATCGGGCCGCGTCGCGACCTTGTGGCAGGCGCTCCTCAACCTCGCGAACCTCGACCTCTACCTCGGGCGCCTCGCGCGGGCGCGCGTCTCGCTCGACGCGCTCGCCGAGCACGGCGCGGATCTGCCGCCGCACCACCACGCGCAGCTCCTCGCGCTCGAGGCCGAGCACGCCGCGCGATCGGGCGATTTCGAGGCCGCGGCGACGCTCTGCCAGAAGAGCGCGGAGGCCCATCATGCGATGGGTCGCCACGTCGACGAGGCCGAGGCGCGGCTCGAGCGCGTGCTCGTGCTGGCGTCGTCGCGCCGAGGGACCGAGGGCGATCTCCGCCGCGAGGTCGCGCGCGCCGAGGCGCTCCTCGGCGGCACGGGCGCGCACCGGGCGCTGCTCGCCCTCGCGAGGCTCCGCGTCGCGGCGATCGCCGGGCAGGACGACGACGCGCGATCCGCGGCGAACGAGGCGCTCGACGCGGCGCGCGCGTCGGGCCAGCGCGATTGGGTGTGGCGCGCGCTCGAAGCCCGCGCGGCGCTCGAAGAGGAGGCGGGGCAGACGCAGCGCGCGCGGCAGGATCGCGAGGAGGCGCTCTCTGTGCTCGAAGAGATCGCCTCGCGCCTCCCGCGTGATCTGCGCGAGGTGTACTGGGACGATCCTCGGCGCAAGGCGGTGCGCGCCGCGAGCATGCGCGACTTCGTCAGCGCGGCGACCACGCACTTCGGCGTGCCGGGCGAGGACAGGCTCGCGAGGATCCTCGAGATCAACCGCGCGATCGCGGGGGAGCACGACCTCGACCGCCTGCTCGAAAAAGTGACCGATCACGCGATCGCGCTGCTCCGCGCCGAGCGCGGCTTCGTCATCTTGAAGAGCGATCGCGCGCGCGCCGAGGGCGTCCCCGCGTCGGGCGACGCGCGCACGGGCGGCCTCTCGGTGCACGCGTCGCGCGGCGAGGAGGACGGCGATCCGCACGCGCGCTTCTCGCAGTCGATCGCGGATCGCGTGATCTCGACGGGCGATCCCGTGGTGACCTCGAACGCGCGCGAGGACGCGCGGATGGCCGACTACGTCTCGGTGCACCAGCTCATGCTGCGTTCGGTCGCGTGCGTGCCGATCCGATCGCGCGGCGGCGCGGTGATCGGCGCGCTGTATTTGGAGGCGCGGCTCCAGCAGACGTCGGCCTTCACGGAGGAGCTGCCCGTGCTGCTCGCGTTCGCGGATCAGGTCGCGATCGCCATCGACGCCGCGCGGCTCATCAACGAGAACGCGCGCCGCGCGGCCGAGCTCGCGGCGGCCAACATCGAGCTCGTCGCCGCGCGCGAGAAGCTCGAAGAGGCGCTCGGCCACCGCACCGCGCAGCTCGCGGCGACGCGGCGCGATCTGCGATCGGCGCGCGCGGTGCTGCGCGGGCACTTCGGCTATCAGGGGCTCGTCGGCACGAGCCAAGCGATGCGCCGCGTGTACGCGATCATCGATCGCGTCAAGGACACCGACGTGCCCGTGCTGCTCACCGGCGAGAGCGGCACCGGCAAGGAGATGATCGCGCGCGCGATCCACAACGCGGGCCCGCGCGACAAGAAGACCTTCGTCGGCATCAACTGCGGCGCCATCCCCGAGCACCTCTTGGAGAGCGAGCTGTTCGGGCACGTGCGCGGCGCGTTCACCGGCGCTGATCGCGATCGGCGCGGCCTTTTCCGCGAGGCGACCGAGGGCACCATCCTGCTCGACGAGATCGGTGAGATGTCGCAGAAGATGCAGGCGGGCCTCCTGCGCGTGCTCCAAGAGAAGGTCGTGCGCCCGGTCGGCGGGCTGCGCGAGGAGAGCGTCGACACGCGCGTCATCGCGGCCACGCACCGCGATCTCGCGGCGATGGTCGGGGCCGGCACGTTCCGCGAGGATCTCTATTATCGCCTGCACGTCATCGAGGTCCGCGTGCCTCCGTTGCGCGAGCGCCTCGACGACATCCCGCTGCTCATCGATCACTTCCTCGGCATCTTCGCGGCGCGCTACTCGCGCGAGCGGCGCAGCGTCTCGCGCTCCGCGCTCAAGCGCTTGATGGCGTACGCGTGGCCCGGCAACGTGCGGCAGCTCGAGAACGTGCTGCTCAACGCGTGGGTCCTCTCGGACGAGCCGGAGCTCGAGATCGAGCACTTCGAGCTGCCGTCGTCGCGATCCATCACGCCGCGCGTCGAGCCCGCCGCCGCGGCGCCGGAGCCGCGCGCGGGGACCTCGCTCGACGAGCACAGGGCGAGCGAGCGCAAGCGCATCCTCGACGCGCTCAACCGCGCCAACTGGAACCGCGTGAAGGCCGCGCAGATCGTCGGCCTCCCGCGCCGCACCTTTTATCGAAGGCTCAAGGAGTACGGCATCCAATGACCGCCAAACAGGCGCAGAAATCCCGCCTCATCGCGCTCGTCGACAACAAACCTCTGCCCGAGGACGAGGCGCGCGCCGTGTGGGAAGAGTTCAGCGCGCACATGGACGAGCACCAGGGCGACACCGCGGGGTTCGCCGTGAAGAAGGGGTGGGGCAGCGTCTCGCCCGAGTTTCGCGGGGGCAAGGCCGTGCTCGTGATCAAGAGCCGAAGGAAGGCCTGATCGAAGGGGCGATCATTCGTCGTCTTTGTCGAGCTCCGCGACGATCTCGTCGAGCGTGCGCTTCGCCTCCCACCGCTCGATCTTCTGCGGCGCGCGCGACCAGCCGATGCCGAACCCGTGGGAGTAGCGGTTCGCGCCGAAGACCGAGAGCGCGCAGTCGAGGTACGTGTCGAACGCCATGAAGTCCGACGCCTCCATGTCGGCGCCGTGATCGGTCGAGACGATCACCATCGGCTCCGGGCCGAGGATCAAATCGGCGTGGTTATACCGGGAGAAATTGTCGATCACGACCGCGCGCACGGGCACGTCCTCCGGCGGCTTCTCCCCGAAGAGCTGCTCCCAGTGATCGTCCGAGACCTCGTTCACGTGGCTCGACGACTCCCAGTCCTTCGTCATCGTCTCTTCGATGGGCGCGAGGTTGATGCAGCCGGGCGGCTCGTTGTAGTCCGGGAACCCGAACGGATCGGGCGCGCCCGGGTAGCTCTTCCCCTTGATCCCCCACAGCAAAAAGACGCCGTCGTGCGCGCGATAAAACGCGCGGATGGATTCAGGGAGCGCCTTGCCGACGGCCTCTTCGGCGCGCGCGATCGCCTCGCGCGACGCGGGCGGGCGGATCTCGGTGGCGAGCACGTCGATGCGCGGGTGCGCGCGGAGGGCCTCGACCAAGCGCTCGAAGCGCTCGCGGAAGGTCGCCATGCCGCACCGTATCGCCTCGTGACCCCCGGATGTTTCTTTTTGTGATCGCCCAGCGGGGACGGTTCCATCTTGCGGTCGATGTTCTCGTCGAGCGCCGACTGGACGGAGGAGACGCCCCGGTGGCAACACCGCGGGCCCGACAGCAGCACGCGCAGGCGTCGCATGTTCGGGGACCGCGACGTGGACCCACCCCCTCGCTACGATGACGGGGACGCCTCACGAAAGACCACGGAGCCGATGTTCCGAGCCTCGACCCCCATCGCGCGAAGCCCCGCCGAGGACGCGCGGCTCCGCGCGATCGTAGGCGAGCATTTCGACTTCGTTTGGCGCTCGCTCCGCAGGCTCGGCGTGCCCGCGCCCGACGTCGACGACTGCGCGCAGCAGGTGTTCTGGGTCGTGGCGCGCAAGCTCGCCGACGTGCAGCGCGGCAGCGAGCGCGCGTTCTTGTTCAGCACGGCGATGCGCGTGGCGTCGGACGCGCGCAAGAGCCGCGCGCGGCGGCGCGAGGTGGGCCCGGACAGCGCGTCCGAGCCGCTCGATCCTGCGCCGGGCCCCGAAGAGATCGCCGCGCAAAAGAGCGCGCGCGAGCGGCTCGACGAGGTGCTCGACGCGATGAGCATGGATCTGCGTGTGGTCTTCGTCCTCTTCGAGCTCGAAGAGCTGCCCACCGCGGAGATCGCCGTGATGCTCGACGTGCCCGCGGGCACTGTCGCCTCGCGCCTCCGTCGCGCGCGGGAAGAGTTCCAACGCATCGTCGTGCGGGCCCAAGCGCGCGATGCCTTCGTGACCGGGAGGGACGCCGCGTTCGCAGGCCCCTCGTCTCGTGGAGGTGGGCGATGAGCGATCCGCGTAGGCTTTGGGACGAGGGCGAGGGCCCCGGCGCCGACCTTCTGCGCTCGGCGAAGCACGATCAACCGTCCTCGGGGGCCAAAGACAAAACCTTGGTCGCGCTCGGCGTCGCGGGCGGCGTAGGCGCGGCCGTCACCGCGACCAGCTCGACCGCCGCCGCGCTCGGCATCGCCAAGTGGATCGGCGCGGGCATCGCGATCGGCCTCATCACCGCGGGCAGCGCAGGGCTCTTGCAACCGCCCGCCGAAGCGCCCGCCCCGCCGGCCTCCGCGCGTCACGTGGCGCCTCCGATCCGCGCGCGCATCGCGAGCGCCCCGCGTGAAGAAGCGCCGCGCGAGGCGTCGCCCCCGGATCCTTCGCCGTCGTCGTCCGCCGAGGTTGTGCCCGCGCGCAGCGCGCCGCGCGTCGAGCCCAGCGCCTCCGCCAAGGCCGAGCGCCCGTCGCTCGCCGAAGAGGTCGCGTTGCTCGATCGTGCGCGTGAGGCCGTCGCCGCGGGCGATGCGGGCCGCGCGCTCACCGCGCTCGACGAGCACACCCGCCGTTTCCCCGGCGGCGCCCTCGGTCAAGAGGCGTTGGTCCTGCGCATCGAGGCGCTCTCCATGCGCGGAGATCGCGCCGCCGCGACGCGCCTCGGCGAGTCGTTCCTCAAATCGTTCCCGCAGAGCCCGCTCGCGCCGCGCGTGCGATCGCGCCTCGGCCTGCCCCCGCCGCCGGCGGAAGGCCCGTGATCCGTCGCGCCGCCGCGCTCTCTTCGATCGTGGGGGTCGCGCTCTCGGCGGCGGCGCTCGCGCCCGCGTGCGGAGAGCAGGTGTTCTTGGGCGACAACGGGGACGATGCTTGTTTGGAGCAGCCTTGTGGCACGCCGTGCGGATCGTCGTCGTGCGCTGATCCCAACGCCCCCGATTGTGTCGTCACCAAAGGCACCTGCGATGGGGAGGGCCGCTGCCTCGGCGAAGAGCCGCCGGCGTGCCCTCTGCCCAAAGACTGCTTCGGGCTCCCGTGCGGCGCGCCCTGCGATCCGTGCCCAAAGGGAGATCCGACGTGCCCTCCGGGCAAGCCCGAGCAAGAGGCCTCGTGTGACGGCGCGGGGAGCTGCGTCATCGGACAAATCGTATGTCCCTGCGCGGGCCCCGACTGCCCACCTCCGCCCGACCCGTGCTCGGTGATGATGCTCGTGTGCGGGACGCCCTGTGATCCATGTATGTTCGCGATGGGGCCTTGTCAGCCGCCGATGTTCCCCACCGCGTGCGACATGGGCTCTACGTGCATCGACGCGTCGATGGTCCTCTGCAAAGACCCTACGACGCTCTGCTTCAACCAGCCTTGCGGCGCGCCTTGCCAGCTCTGTGATCCCATGAACGACCCCGGCTGCCCCATGCCCATGGATGGCTTCTGTGATTCGTTTGGGATGTGCTCCTCCAACCCCGTCATGTGCCCTTGAGCCATGTAGGCCAGTGTGCCGAAGAGGGCGTCTTCTCGCAGAACATTCCACCTCAAGAAAAAAGGAATGAAAGCATGGGGCCCGCGCGTGTTCAGGGTTGCAATCGAGAGCATGCCCGGCGAACCTTGGGCGCCGTGCCGACGCCTCGCTACGTCCTCGCCCTGCTCCTTCCCCTCGCGGGGCTCGGGTGCGCGTCCACCACGTTGAACGACGGCGGGGGCCGCTCTCCCCCGCCCGCTCAAACCCCGCCGGGCTACGCCAACCGCGACGCGCGCGAGGCCTCGTCCCGCGTCGAGGGCGCGGCCTTCCTCGCGCTCCGCGTGGGGGAGCCCCTCCTCGCGAAGCCGGTCAAAAAAGGGGTGGAGCAACCCAAGGTTGTTCAGGTAAGCGGGCTCGACGAGCAGCTCGAAGAGCAGCTCATGTCCGCGATGGCGCGCTGCCCTGCCGAGATGGCGCTCGTCGGCGATCGTGTCTGCGTGGATCGGTGGGAGGGCTCGCTGGTCGAGCGGCTGCCGGGCGGCGGGGAGCGGCCGTGGTCTCCTTATCTCGCCGTCGACGGCAGCGAGGGTCGGGTGCGCGCCGTGTCCAAGTCCGGCGTCATCCCGCAAGGGTACATCAGCGGCAAGCAAGCCGCCTCCGCGTGCCGCGCGTCGGGCAAGCGACTCTGCACCGCCGGTGAGTGGGAGAGCGCTTGTCGGGGCGGCGCCTCCACCCAATTCCCGTATGGGTCGGCGCGGCGCAGCGGTGTTTGCAACGACGATATCCGCAACGTGCACCCCGTGGCCGAGGTCGGTCATCTCTTTGGGATCACCAAAGAGGCCTTGTGGCGCGTAGGGATGAACCAATCGATCATCAACCAGCTCGAAGGCACGCTCGCTCCCACTGGGGCGCGGTCGGCGTGCACCAACGACTATGGCGTCTTCGACATGGTCGGCAACCTGCACGAGTGGGTCGACGACCCCGACGGCACGTTCCGCGGGGGTTATTACATGGACACCAGCAAGAACGGCGAGGGCTGCGCGTACGCCACGACCGCGCACGACTTCACCTATCATGATTATTCGACGGGGTTCCGTTGCTGCATGGACCCGGATCGGGTCGAATAACAGATCACGACTGTGAGGCGATCGACTCCAAACCTCTTCGCACTCGCCGCCGCGGTCGCGCTCCCCTTCGTCGCGGGCGGGTGCTCCGGGTGCAAGTGCGGTAAAAAGGACGATCCCCCGCCGGTCGTGCAGCCGCCGCGCGGACAAGCCACCAACGAGGAGCTGTCCACTGGCATCGGCCAGGCGCGCGCGCTCGACGAAGGGCTCGCGCCCACGTCGGCGCAGTGGCGAAGGACCTTTATCCTCGACGACAAGCGCGCCATCTTGGTGGGCGAGGTCGGCACCGACGCGGTCGCCATCCTCACCGACGACGCGGGCAAGTCGTGGAAGCCGCTCAAGGCCGAGCGTGACAGTTGGGCCAACTGGAACGTGAGCAACGATGGCAACATCGCGCTCGCGGTGGGATCGCGCGCGGGCGCCAAGGCGCAGACGGGCGGCACCATCGAGACAACCACGTTGTTCTTCGCCACCTTCGACGCGCCGCAGCTCACCGCGCCCATGCCGCTCTTCCCCACGCCCAAGGGCCCTGTCAAAGGGCTCTTGGACTCGACCTCCGCCGTGCCCGTCTTGTTGGGGGACGGGCTCGCGGCCATCGTGGGAGAGGAGAGCCCGCGCAAACAGACAATCTTCTATGGAGGCAAGCCGGGCTCCGAGGCCATCCCGCCGTTGAGCTTGCCCACCGGCGAAAAGGTGGTCCCCGTCGCGTACGGCCAACCGCCTATCCTGCTCTCCATCAAAGGTCGTGATTTGTTCCAAAGGCCCTTCCCGACGGCCGACAAGCCCTTCGAGAAGAAAGGGCAAAAGGTGCCCGGCATCGTCGCGACGCCCACGCTCCTCGCCGAGCTGTCGAGCGCGCCCGTGTGCTCCGCCGCCGGCTTCTCGCTCCAACGCGTCAAGCAGCCCAAAGGCCCTTCCATCGTCGCGCTCGGGCCCGACAAAGTCGCGGTCATCACGCTCCCACCCAACGTCGACACGGCCGCTCCGATCGCGTGCAACAAAGATCGGTTCGTGGTGCTCGCGGCGGACGTCAAGGTGAAGGCCGTCCCCACGACGGGCGCCCCGCCCGCCCCCGTGCCGACCCTGATCGTGTGTGAGATCGCGACCGGCAAATGCACGCCTCCCGAGAACCCTCCGTTCCGCGTTTGGCCCGAGCAGCACGAGCGCCGGATCGTCGCGATCCCGGTCGATCAAGGGGTCCTCGCGATGATGGAGTCCAAGGCGGGCGAAAAGTGGGGTCTTTATCTGGCGCAGGCGCCGGAGGGCAACATCTATGAGCGGCCGCGCGCGGTCGCGGAAGGGCAGAGCGATCGAGGCCGGGTGAGCTTCGGCGCGATGGTGGCTTTTGGCAAGCGCGCTGTGCTCCTGCTCACCGCCGAGGTCGCCGGGACCAACCATCGGGGTTGGTTCGTGACCGTCTCCGACGACGGCGGCAACAACTGGGCTTCGCCGTAACAGGCATCATGAGCCTTCGGCCCATCCCCTCGCATTCTCCGACTCGAACGTGCTCTCGATCGCGTCTGGGCCCCCTTTTTTCACACAAGAATGATATGAAGCGGGCAAGGGTTTTCGTTGGTCTCTTTCGTGCTAGAGGTGCCGCCGCATGCTCCGCCGTAACCTCCTCGCCGTAACCTCCGCGCTTTTCGTTTCAACCTTCACCGCGGGCGCGCTCGCGCAGCAGCCGGCCGATCCGGCTCAGCAGCAGCCGCCCGCGGCCGGGCTCCCGCAGATTCCGGGGCTCGGCCAGTTGCCGTTGCCGGTGCCCATCCCCGGGCAGCAGCCCCAGCAGCAAGGCCAGATGCCGGGGCAGGCGCCGCAGCAGCCCGGTTACGCTCCCGGTTACAACCCGGGTTACGCCCCCGGTTACGCTCCTCCTCAGCAGCAGCCTGGATATGTCCCTCAAGGCCGGCCTCTCCGCTCCGGGCTCGAGATTGGGTATCTGTATGGCGCTGCCGTAACGTACGGCGCGGGGCTCGGCATCTGGATCGACGCCGAGGCCAAGATCAAAGACCCGGGCGTCAACCTGATCTTCCCCGCGCTCCTCGGCGTCGCTGCTCCCATCGGCGTTTATCTCGCGGACTACTACACGAAGGGTCTCCCCGAGGGCTTGCCCGCCGCGATCGCGACGGGCATGTTGCTCGGCGCGGGCGAGGGCATCGCCATCTGGTCGATGCACGAGGCCGCGCTCAAATGGGGTGTGGCGGCCAACGATCATTGGGGCTTCCGCGCGTTCGCCCGGGCCGAGGTCGCGGGCGGCTTGCTCGGCGGCGCGGCCGGCGGCCTCTTTTATTATCTCCTCAAGCCCACGCCCAAAAAGACCATGCTCGTGGCCTCCGGCGCGGCGTGGGGCTCGATGATCGGCATGGCGTTCGGCATCGGCGCGAGCAACTGTAACTTGAACCCTGCTCCCCCCGATTCGTACGTCAACAACACCTTGGGCGACAACCTCATCACGCCTCCCGGCTACAACATCAGGACTCCCGAGTGCAACGGCGAGGCGGGCTCGCGCGCCAAGCTCGCGATGGGCGGCCTCATTGGCTTCAACGTCGGTATGGGCGCCGCCATCGCCACCATCATCGGTTGGACGCCTTCGTGGAATCAGCTCGGGTGGATGTGGCTCGGCTTCGGCGTCGGCGCGGCCATCTCGACTCCGGTGTACGCGTTCTATGCGACCGGCGATCGCGATCCGCGTCGCGGCCTCATCTTCCAGGGTGTCGCGGCGACGCTCGGCTTGATCGGCGGCGCCTTCATCGGCAAGCCCGATCGTCCGGGCGCGATCGTCGAGAACGAGCAAAGGCCCATGCGTTTCGGCAAGATCCTCGGCGGTGGTCTGATGCCGGTCGAAGGCGGCGTCGGCGGCCAGGTCCAGGGCGTGCTCTGGTGATCCTTCGGAGCTTCCGCGGCTTCACCCCTGCTATCATCGCGCGGCATGCCCACGTTGAAGTTCTTCGCCGCGGCAGGCGCGCCGCGCGTCTATAGCGTCCACAAGCCCGTTACTACGTTGGGCAAGGCCCTCGGGAACGACGTCGCGTTGACCGGCGCGGGCGTCGTCGATCATCACGCGCAGATCCTCTTCGACGGGCGCGACTTCGCGCTCGAAGAGAGCGATCGCGACGCGGACATCGCCATCAACGGCAAAAAGAAGCGCCGCGCGCGCTTGGTCCACGGCGATCGCATCGCGCTCGGCGCGGTCGAGATCGCCTTCTCGATGTTCGCCGAGGCGCCTCCGCAGCAGCAGGACGACGACGAGCGGCCCGCGGTCTCGCGCGGGATGGGCGCAGAGATCGCGGGCGTCCGCAAGCTCTTCGCGTTCAGCGAGAAGCTCATCAACCGCAGGAACCTGGACGAGCTGCTCGAGGCCATGCTCGACGACGTCATCGAGCTGACCCACGCGGACAAGGGGTTCTTGCTCCTCATCGAGGGCGAGCCCGGCAAGCATCACGATGGAGGGACCTCGAAGGTCCCCCCAAACCCCCCCGGCAAAGACGAGCGCCGCGTGTCGGTGCGCGCGTCGCGCAACGTGCACAAAGCGGCCATCGCCGACGCGCACGGCGGCATCTCGGACAGCATCGTGCGGCAGGTCATCGAGCAGAACAAACCGCTCATCGTCTCGGACGCGCTCGCGGACACGACGTTCGGGCGCAGCGAGAGCGTCATCGCCATGAAGCTCTCCAGCGTGATGTGCGCGCCGCTCGTGTCCCAAGGCGAGGTGATCGGCGCCCTCTACGTGGGCAACGACAAGGTGAAGCACCTCTTCGAGCGGACGCAGCTCGAGCTGCTCGCCATCTTCGCGTCGCAGGCGTCGCTCATCCTTCAGAACGCGATGCTCCTCAACGCGCTCCGCGCCGACAAAGAGAAGCTCAAGGCCGAGCTCGAAGACAAAAAGTTCGGCGAGATCATCGGCTCGTGCCCCTCGATGCTCGAGGTCTTTCGCAAGGTGCAGAAGGTCGCGAGCACCGACATCAGCGTGCTCATCACCGGCGAGACGGGCACCGGCAAAGAGCTCATCGCCAAAGAGATCCACCGGCGGAGCGGGCGCGCGTCCGGGCCGTTCGTCACCATCAACTGCGGCGCCATCCCCGAGAACCTCATCGAGAGCGAGCTGTTCGGCCACGTCACAGGCGCGTTCACCGGCGCCGTCATGACGAGGCCCGGCAAGTTCCAAGCGGCGAACGGCGGCTCGCTCTTCCTCGACGAGATCGGCGAGCTGCCGCTCAACCTCCAGGTCAAGCTGCTGCGCGCGCTGCAAGAGCGCGTGGTCTTCCGCGTGGGCGACTCCAAGCCCGAGAAGGTCGACATCCGCGTCATCGCCGCGACGAACCGCAACCTCGAAGAAGAGATCCGCGGGGGCAAGTTCCGCGAGGACCTCTTTTACCGCCTCAACGTGGTCAATTTGTGGCTCCCGCCGCTCCGCGATCGCGGCGACGACGTGCTCATCATCGCCAAGGTGCTCCTCTCCAAGTACGCGGACGAGCTCGGCAGCGCGGTGAAGGGCATGAGCCCCGCGGCGCTCGCCGCCATCAAGAAGTTCCCGTGGCCGGGCAACATCCGACAGCTCGAAAATAGCCTCAAAAAAGCGCTCGTCCTGTGCGACAAGACCCTGCTCTCGCCCGAGGATCTCGATCTGATCGAGAGCGCGGGCGACGCCATCATGCCGCTCGAGAAGGCCAAAGAGGACTTTCAACGCAGGTACGTGCTCGACGTGCTCGCCCGCAACAACGGCAATCGCACGCAGACCGCGCGTGACTTGGGCGTCGATCCGCGCACGATCTTTCGTTACTTGGAGAAGGAGCAGCACCCGATGCCGAGCGGCGCAGGCGGCGTCGCCAAAGAGCCGGGCGACGGGTACTGAACCACACGCCGCATGGATGCTCCTCGCCGATCCCTTATTTTAAAGGCCGCCGATCGGCTGCTCCGCCACTACGGGCCCGCCAAGACCACGATCGCCGACGTCGCCAAGGAGGCGGGCGTGGGCGTGGGCTCGGTGTACCTGGAATTCCCCTCGAAGGAGGCCATCGTCGAGGAGCTCTCCCGCACGCGCTACCGCGCGGTGCTCGACGCGATGGCCGCCGCGGCGCGCGCGGAGGAGGCCCGCGATACGTGCTGCGAGCGCGTCGCGAAGGTGTTTGATGCGAGGCTCGCCGCGTTTTATGGCCTCCTCGACGAAGGCACGCACGCATGTGATCTCGTGCGCTGCACCACCGGTCCTCCGAGCAACACGCCCAAAGGACCGCCCGCAGCCGCGGTGAAGGCGGCGGCAGATGCCTTCTTTGCCGAGGAGCTCGGGCTCATCACCGAACTGCTTCGGAGCGGATCGGCCGCGGGCGAGACGTGCGCTGACGACCCCGAAGGCGCCGCGCGCGCGGTGCTCGCCGCCTATACGAGCTTCTCGGTGCCCGCTATTTTGGGCCGCGATCGCGAGGTGGTGCGGCGTGAGCTCGCCCTCGTTCACAAGCTCGTACGGTTTGGGCTGGCCAAGCGATGATTCGATGTTTCGAACGAGCTTATCTCGTATCGTAAGAGGTCTCTCCGGGCTTTGTCCAAAGGAGCCTGACAAGCCTCTTGAGGCGCCGCGGCGAGCACAAATTCCCCACGAGCATCGCCCTTCCTCGGCGTCTCATGCGATGACGAGAGCGAGCGGCCGGCGCAGATAGGTTGTGAAGGTCGTGCCTTTCTGTTAGCGTGGCTCGTGTCGGGGCTTACTTCGTTAGCCTCGGGGAGAGATTAGCGTGAAGAAGGCATTTTTCGTGGTGAGCTTCCTGGGCGTCCTGGTGTTCACGGCCTGCAAGATCGAAGAGACCATCGTGGGCGGCAGCGGCGGCGGCACGGCCGGCGGCGGCGACTGCATCACCTGCGCGCCTGCGCTCGACGGCGACCCCAGCCCGTTCTGTGACGCGACGTCCGACAACCTCTATCAAGACTTCCTCGACTGCGCCTGTCTCGGCGCGTGCGCGACCGACTGCGCTGCGGCCGACTGGTGCGACGACACGCAGCCCGCGGATGCGGTCTGCGACTCGTGCCTCCAGGATCTGGCGGGTTGCGGCGCTCAGTTCGACGACTGCGCCAACGACGTCTGAGCACCCGCCCACACGCCCACGCGCCCACCTGAGAGAGGAGCGCGGGCAGCAGCAAGCAGCGCCGCGCGGGGCTACGCTCCGCGGGCGCTGCGCAGTTTTTCTCTCCCCCTCATGCCCGCATCCTCGTCGATAGAGAGTGTTCCACTAAGATTCAGCGCCGATGACGCTCCTCACTGGCCCGCTCCAACCTGCGTGGCTGCTCGGCAAGCTGTACGATCGCTTCTTCGAGCGCTTGCCCGTGCCCGAGGCGTGGGTCCAGGCCGTGCGCGCGGCGACGCTGCGCGGCACCGTGGTCCATGTGGTCCGCAACGTCTCGCTCGTGGATCTGCTGGCGATCGATCACCTGACGCGCCGCTTCGATCTGCCCCGGATCGGCTTCGCGAACGAGCTCGGCGCGTGGCTCGGGCCGGAGCGGCTCCGCGGCAGCCCGGCCGATCGCCTCGCAGAGACGTTGCGCCGCGGGGAGAGCGCGGTGCTCTTCATGAAGAGGCCGCCGTCCGTGCTCGCGCGCGTGGGCTCGGCCACGCACCGCGGGCGCAGCGAGGGCGACGATCTGATGCGCGTGATCCTGTCGCTGCACCGCGCGACCGGGATCTCGATCGTGATGGTGCCCGAGACGCTCGTCTGGACCCAGAGGCCCGATCGGCTCGGCTTCTCGGTGGTGGACACGATCTTCGGATCGGCTGATTTTCCAGGCGAGATCCGCGCCGCGGGCCAGCTCCTCGTCAACCACGCGCACTGCGTGATCCGCGCGGGCGAGCCCGTGGTGCTCAGCGATCTGCTCTCCGAAGAGAACATCGCCGATGACACGCTCGCCGCGCGTCGCGTCACGTACGCGATGCTCCGCAAGGTCGAGCGCGAGCGGCGCGCGGTGCTCGGACCCGCGCAAAAGCCTGCGGATCGCGTGCGCGAGGAGGTGCTGCGCAGCCCGAAGCTCCAGAGCGCGCTGCGCGATCTGGCGGGGCCGGGCGAGGAGGAGCGCGCGCGCCTCGAAGACAAGGCCCGAAGGATGCTCCGCGCCATGCAGGCCGCGCCGGATCCGGGCGCGCTGCGCGGGCTCGAGCTCGTGGCCGACACGCTGGTCGACCGCGTCTACGAGGGCATCGAGGTCGACGAGGAGGGGATCGATCGCGTGCGCGCCGCCGCGCGAACAGGCTCGATCGTGCTCTTGCCGAGCCACAAGAGCCACGTCGACTACCTCCTGCTCTCGTACGTGCTCCGCAAGCACGGGCTCGCGCTGCCGCTCATCGCCGCGGGCGACAACCTCTCGTTCTTCCCGATCGGCGCGATCTTCCGGCGGAGCGGCGCGTTCTTCATCCGCAGGAGCTTCAAGGGCGACCGGCTCTACACGCACGTGGTCGACGCGTACGTGCGCAGGCTCATCAAAGAGGGGCACGCGCTCGAGCTGTTCCTCGAAGGCGGGAGGTCCCGCACGGGCAAGCTCCTGGAGCCCAAGCTCGGCCTGCTCAACATGATCGTGGACGCGGCGCTCGGCGCCGAGACGCGCGCGATCTCGTTCGTGCCCGTGAGCATCGGCTACGAGCGCATGATGGAAGAGGGCGCGTACGCGCGCGAGCTCTCGGGCGCGACCAAGAAGCGCGAGGACGCGGCCGCGCTGCTCAAGGTCGGCGCGGTGCTGCGCGAGCGCTATGGCCGGGCCAACGTGCAGATCGGGCGAATCGTCACGCTCGACGAGCTGCGCGCCGAGGTCGGCGTCGTGAAGGGCGCGCCGATGAGCCCGGCCAAGCGCCGCTCGATCGTCACGCGCCTCGCGTACACCATGATGAGCGAGATCAACCGCGTCACCGCGGTGACCCCGGGCGCGCTCGTCGCGACCACGCTGCTCTGCCACGGCCGGCGCGGGACCTCGCACATCGATCTGGTCGCGCACGTCAAGCGCCTCCACGCGCTCACGCAGAGGCTCGGCGCGCGCGCGACGCCCTCGCTCGTGCGATCGAGCGGAGCGCTGCGCGAGGACGCGATCCGCGACGCGGCGCGCGTCTACGTGCGCGGTGATCTCATCAAGCAGCACGTGCCGGGCGACACGCTCACGGGCGAGCAGAAGAAGCGGGCGCGCGACTACGACGGCGACGACGTCATCTACACGGTGCCCGACAACACGCGCATCGTGCTCGACATCGCCAAGAACATGATCGTGCACCTGTTCGTCGATCGCGCGCTCGTGAGCGTCGCGCTGCTCGCGCCGCACGCGGGCGGGGGGCCGCCCATCCCGCGCGCCGAGCTGCGCGAGCGGGTGCTCTCGCTCTCGCGCCTCTTCAAGATCGAGTTCACCTTCCGCGCCGACGCGTCGTTCGATCAAATCTTCGAGGAGACGCTGCGCGACATGTGCGAGCACGGCGAGCTCGCGCTCACCGGCGAAGCGGGCGCGCTCGTGGGCTTCGGCCCGGGCCACAGCGGCCTCGAAGGCAGGGGCCACGTCACCTTTTATGCGGCCGTCCTTCGGAATTTCTTGGAGGGTTATCGCGTGGCCGCGCGCGCGCTCCGCGCGCTCGTCAAAGGGCCTATGTCGATTAAGGACCTCGTCGCAAAGGCCCTTCGAATCGGCGAGCAGATGTTCTTGGGCGCCGAGATCGAGCGCGCGGAGGCGGTGAGCGGGCCCGTGATCGAGAACGCCGTCGCGGCCTTCATCGAGCAGGGGTATTTGGCGCGGCGCGAGGGCAAAATCGAGCTCGCGGAGTCGTTCGCCTCCGAAGAGGGCGCGCGCGGGATCGAGGCCAAGGTCGCGGGGTATCTGCTCCGGCGGGCCGGGGAGGGCGTGCTTTGAGCGTCAAAGGCCTCGTCTGCGCGGCGCTCGCGTCGCTCGCGCTCGGGTGCTTTGGGCCGCCGAGCCCGCTCGCGCCCGCGCTGCGAGGCTCGATTGGGCTGCCTCACGAGGGCATGCTCACCCATGGATCCGCGCTCCCCAAAGCGGGTAAGGGCTTCGTGCTCTATCGCAACAACGGTCGCGCGTGGGGCAACCCACGTGTGGTGTCGGCCATCCGCAAGGCGGCGGCGCGCGTCGTGGAGCTCCGCCCGGGCGGGGCGCCGCTCGTGGTGGGGGATTTGTCGGCGCGGTGGGGGGGCAAGGCGAGCGGGCACCGATCGCACAGGACGGGGCGCGACGCTGATCTCTTGATCTTCGCGCTCACGCCCGACGGCAGGAGCGTGCCTTCGCCGGGCTTCGTGCGGTATGGGCCCGACGGGATCGGCGAGATCGCGCCCGGGAAATTCGTTCGGATCGACGTCCCGCGGGAGTGGCAGCTCATCAAGGCGCTCATCACGTCGGAGGAGGCCAACGTGCAATGGCTCTTCTTCGCGCGCCATTTGGAGGCGCTCGTCATCGAATATGCGCGCGCACGCGGCGAAGATCCCGAGCTCGTGTGGTACGCAGAGACGGTGTTGCTCCAGCCCGGCGACAGCGCGCCTCACGACGATCACCTGCACCTCCGCGCCGCGTGCTTGCCGGACGAGGCCATCGCAGGGTGCTTGGGCGGAGGGCCTTATTGGTCGTGGCTCCCGCAGCTCCCCCAGGTCGACACCCCCGCTGACGCCGATTTGATCCGCGCGATCGCGGGTGATTTGGTGAAGTGAGGGCTCATTCAATCGGGTGGATGAGGCCGAGCGGGTGCCAATCGCCGTTGGGCACGACGCGGATCTTGGCCCACACCTCAGGGCCCACGTCGGGCACGAGGACCTCGATCAACCCATCTGGGACGCGCTGCACGATGACGCCCGCGAGGCCGATCTCGGAGGACCGGCCGACCACCCGATAACGCATCATCGCGCCGCTCGCCCAACGCTCCTCCCACGTCGAGGCGTCGGCGCGGATCCACTCGCGCCGCTCGCCTGTCTCGTCGCGCCGGACATCCAAGAACCAAAAGTGGTTAGGCTGCCTCGGCGCCCGCGCCGACGCGCGTTTGCGCTCGCGAGGCTCGCTCTCGCGTTGCCCTCCGTCTTTGCCGAGAGGAGGTAAATAAGGGATCCACACCTCGGCGCCTTGGACGGGGGCGCGGGGAGGATCGGCGCCGCAACCACAAAGCGCGACGACCAGGGGGAGACCCCTGCAAGGTGCCTTGAACGATGGGCGCACGTTGGGCGATCGACACGGCTCGACCCTTTGGCTTGGGCCCCGAACTTGGCCGATCGCTCCCGGCTCGGGTAGGCGGTCCGTCATGTCCACCCGACCCCTGCGCCCGATCCCGCTCGTCTGCGCAGCCATCCTGGCTGGTTGCTCCGGCGCCCCCCAAGAACCCCTCGCCGCGAAGGGCGACGCGCCCCCGCGCGCGTCGGCGACGCTCCCCGAGCCGCCCGCCGTCCTCGCTGTCCTCGAGCCGCCCGAGGAGAAGGCCAAAGGCAACAAGGAGGACGATAAGACATCTCCTCCGCCCGTCGTGGACAAGCGCCCTCGCCTCGCGGCCATCGGCGATTTCGCGTGGATCTACAAAAAGCCCGAGGCTAAAGGGCTCGCGCTCGGCTACGTGCGCATGGGCACGAGCGTGCCGCTCAAGTCCACGCAGCGCATCGAGGGCAAAGGGTGCGGGAGGGGCTTTTACGCGGTCGAGCCCCGCGGCTACGTGTGTTTGAACCACGCGACCACGCTCGACGTCGAAGACCCTTACTTCAAGGCCCTTCAAGAGATCGCGCCCACCAAAGACGCGGTCTGGTACTTCCGTTATGCGTTCTCGAACGGCGCGCCCATGTACAGCCGCGTGCCCACGAAAGAGGAGCAGGACAAGGAAGACAAGAAGTTTGGGCCGAGGCGCCATTACGTGCAGCTCGCCGAGTGGTCCAAGAACCACGAGGAGCTCATCATCAACGATCCCATCACCGCGACCGACCCTGTCCCCGCCATCTTCGCCGGGGGCAAGCGGCTCGTGGGCGGCGGCCCGCGCGATCCGCGGAGGCTCCTTTGGCGCGTCATCCCCAATGGCTCCATGCTCGCGTACGCCAAGGCCTTTGAAGAGGGAGGGCGGGTGTGGCTCGTCACCCCCGATCTGATGATCGTGCCCGCGGATCGCGTGCGCATCATGCGTCGATCGACCTTCCACGGCGTGCCGCTCGGCAGCGGCGTGGAGCTGCCGCTCGCGTGGAACCGCACCAAAGGGCTGAAGCCCAAGTACAAGCGCGCCGAGGGCGGCAAGCTCGAGCGCGTGGCCGACGTCTTCCCCGCGAAGAGCTGGGTCGCCATCGAGGACGCGCCCACCAAGATTGATGGGAAGACCTATTATCCGGTCAAGGGGGACGCCTCTACCCTCATCGAGGAGGGCGACGTCACCATCTCGCGCGCCAAAGCCACGTTGCCCAAGGGCGTGAACCCGGGCGACAAGTGGATCGAGGCCAAGATCCTGCCCGGCACGCTGACGCTCTACGAAGGGACGAAGCCCGTGTATGCGACGCTGTTCTCGCCCGGCAAGGGCGGCGTGCCCGGGCCCGGGATGGACAACACCAAGTATTCAACCACGTCGATCGGCTTCTTCCCCATCGAGTGGAAGGACCACATCGCCACGATGACGCCCGACAAGGGCGAGCCCAAGGTGCTTTGGTTCACCGACGTGCCGCACATTCAATATCTCAAGGCGCCGCTCGCCATGCACGTGGCGTATTGGCACGAGGACTTCGGCAACCCCAAGAGCGCCGAGTGCGTGAACCTCGCCCCCGAGGACGGCCGCATCATCTTCAATTGGACCGATCCCGTGTTGCCCGAAGGCTGGGGCGGGATGAGGCCCGGCGACGGCAACGGCAGGTCCACGCCGGTGGTCATCACCGCGCGTTGATGACCACGCCCTCCACCCAACGCACCATCGTCTCGACCACCTCGGCGATCACGTCCGCGGCGGTGCGCCCCGACGACTTGAGCACGCCAAAGCCATGATCGCCGCCCTCGATGACGTGGAGCGACGCGCGCTCCCCGAGCGCCGCGACGATGGGCCGGAACATCACGAGATCACATAGCGTGTCGCGCGTGCCCTGCACGAACAACATCGGCGCTTTGACGTCGGCGAGGTGCGCGGATCGCACGCGCTCGGGCTTGCCCGCGGCCGTGAGCGGATATCCGAGCGCGATCACGCCCTCACAAATGCCAGCCTCGCACGCGACGTGCGTCGACACCCGCCCACCCATCGAGCGGCCCGCGAGCACGAGCGGTTTGTCAGGGAACCTCGCGCGGAGCAGATCGGCTGTCGCGCGCGTCGTGGCTTGGAGCAGGGGCATGGGGTCGGGCGCGCGGCCGCCGCGGTCTTTGTAAGGGTAGTTGTAGCGGAGCACGGCAAAGCCCCTCTCCGCGAGCCCCTCGGCGACGGCGACGAGCGAGGGGTGGCGCATGTCGGTGCCCGCGCCGTGCGCGAGCGCGATCACCGCGTTGGGCCCTTTGGCCGGCTCGTGGAGGAGCCCTGAGACCGTGAGCCCCTCCCGAACGTCGATGGAGATCATCATCATTATTTGACCGATTTGCAACAGCGGAATCCAAGGTGGTAATTGACGTGCCACGCCTCGCGGAGCGGCTCGACGTGCCAGCGAGGGTCGTGGGCGCAGTGGTCCGGGTACGTCTCCCTGCCGCCTTTGACTTGCCGCTCGTTCGGCTTGCGCGCCACGTCTGTATAGAACCACGCGCTGCCCTTGAGCTGGCTGTACCAGAGCCCGTCGGTCGCGTCGCGACGGGCCATGATCTCGGCCACGTTGCCGTGTTGATCGAAGACGCCGAAGCGCGAGCGGCATTTGGGGAACGAGCCCGCAGGCTCGGTGTTGGTCGAGCACGTGCGCCACGCGCTCGACGCCGAGTCGCCGTCGCACCCGGGGCTGAAGTCGGCCGCGGGCTTATGGGTGTTGCACGCGTCGAGGTCCATCTCCTCGCCGTACGCGAAGAGCTGATCCGGCCCGCCCGCCGGGTCGCCGCGACAGGCGAGGATCCACTCCTCTTGGGAGCAGAGGCGCTTGCCTTGGAGCTCGCAGATGACCTTGGCCTGCACGGGCGCGACCCACACGAACGGCAGCTCACAAGGCTTGTTGGGGAACTCGAAGATGTCGATGCACGCCTTGGCCTTGTCGGCGCGGCCCTTTTTGTAAATAGGCACCATGTTCTCGGCGCCGCACTTGGCCTTTTGCTCCTCGGTTTGCAGCGTGACGCCGGCGAGCCCGCGCAGGCACCTCTCTTTGCTCACCAAGTGGCGCGCGAACGCCTTGTTGCCTTGGTTGATGTGCGAGGGGCCGTCGGTCCCAAAGCTCTTTTGGAGGAAGCCGTCCGCGTTGCTGTCGCGCTTGGGAGGCCGGATGATCGAGAAGAGCGCGAGGAGCCCCTCTTTGGTCTCCACGTGGTTCGCGAGCGGATCGCCCGCGGGCTCGTCGCCGCCGTCCAGGGCGCCTGCGTCGGCGAGCGCGCTCGCGATCGCGCTGGGGATGGGCGCGCTGCCCGACGCTGGAGCGGGCGCGGAGGAGGCGCTGCGCCCCGGAGGATCTTTGTCCGACGCGCGGCTCGTGCACGCGCCGATCAAGGCGGCGGCGGCGATCAAGCTGAGGGCGAGGCGATCGGGGGACATGAGGAGTCGTCGAGAGGGCGCTCCTCATAGCCCGAGGTGGCCCCGGCGATCAATCGAGTCGTCAATTGCAATAACGGCTCGCGGGGTTCACCGAGCTGCACGTGCTGAGCGACGCGGACGACCCCGCGTTCACCGAGGCCGTCTCGATGTGGATGTGCGGGCCGGACGAGCAGCCCGAGTTGCCGCTGTACGCGAGGAGCTGGCCTTGATCGACGTGCGCGCCGTTGCCGACGCCGGGCGCGAGATCGTTGATGTGGAGGTAATAGACGAAGAGGTCTTTGGCCCCGTTCATCGGGTCGCCGCAGTCGCTCTTGATCTTGACGTAGTTGAACGAATTCCAGCACTGTTGGGTGCAACCGTTGTTGTAGCAGTTGGGGAACCCGAGCGCGGATCCCACCACCGTGCCCGAGATCCCTGCGTAGATGGGCGTCCCCACGGGCGTGCCGTAGTCCATCCCATAATGGACTCCGCCGTTGCCGCACGCGCTGTATGCTTGGGTGATGATGCCCGGAGGCTCATTGACGCAGCACATGCCGCCGCCCACGGGGTTGCACGCGTCGGGCACGCCGGGCGGGTTGACCTTGCAGCCCGCGGCGCACGTCACCTGGTTGGCCGTGGCCATGTTTTGGCAGGTGTAGAGCACGTTCGGGTCGCCCGCGTTGAGGGACGCGCCGCAATAATCACCGTTGCCGGAGCTCGCGTTGACGCACGGGTCGCCCGAGGGATGACACACGTCGGGCACGCCGGGCGGGTTGACCTTGCAGCCGTTCGGGCAGTTGACCTTGTTGGCGGTCGAGCCGTTTTGGCAGGTGTAGAGGGCGTTGGGATCACCGCCCGAGAGGCCGGATCCGCAATACGCCCCGTTGCCCGACTGCGCCGACGCACAAGGGTCTTGAGGGGGCGAGTCGCACGCGCCGTTCGAGCACCCATAAGGACAGGGCGTGACCGTGGTGGTGTGGCCGCCGGAGCATGTGTATTGGCTCGAATGATCGGCCAAGCCCCCGAGGTCACCGCCGCAATACGACCCGTCCGTGTGGCCCACGCACGGGTCATCCATGCCGCCCGACGAGCTCGACGAGGACGCGCCGCCGGTGGAGCCGGAGCTCGATGAGGTGGAGCCGGTCGAGGCGCCGCCGGTGCCCGACGTGCTCGAGCTCGGCGTCCCCGCGCCCGACCCGCCTTGCCCGTCACCCCCTGTCCCGGTGGTGTTTTGGACGGGGCTCGTGTTGGCGCACGCGGCGAAGAGCGACGCGACGAAGACCAGTGAGACCGGGATAAGAAGGGTGGAGCGCAAGGGGACCTCCCTCGTCATGG
>CAYTJL010000069.1:0-38893 GCA_964437785.1 uncultured Polyangiaceae bacterium | reverse complement strand
CGCCGCGCCGCTGCTCCGGCGGGCGGCCGATCTCTCGCTCCGCCTCGGCGACGCCGAGCGCGCGCAGAGCCTCGCGCGCACGGTGGCCGCGCGCGCGGGCGACGCGTTCGACGTGCTCCTCACGTTGGGCCGCGCGAGCCGCGCCCGCGGCGATCTCACGACCGCGTCCATCGCGCTCGGACGAGCGATGGACGCGGCGCCCGACGGCGACGCGAAGGGCCGCGCGTGCGTCGAGCTCGCGGACGTGCGCTTCCGATCCGGCGACTTCGACGGCGCCGCGCGCGAGGCGAACGGCGCGCTCGGCATGACGTCCTCGCCCGGCGTGCGGCTCGACGCGCGCAACGTGCTCGGCAAGATCCACCTGAGCAGCGGCGCGTGGGCGTCCGCCGAAGAGCACTTCGCGTCGGACGCGTGCGAGGCCGCGCTCGCGGGCGACATCGTGAGCGAGCTGCGCGCCCGGTTGAACCACGCGATCGCGCTGCTCCAATCGGGCCGCATGGACGACGCGCGCGCCATGCTCGAAGGGGTTCTCGCGGACGGCGAGCGCCACGACGAGCCCCGCGCGGTCGCCTTCGCGCTCACCAACCTGACGACGATCGCGGCCCGCCGGCACGACTACGCGGAGGCGTTCCGGCTCGGCGAGCGCGCGTTCTCGATGCGCCACAAGCAAGGCGACAAGCTCTCGCTCGCGCACATCATCGCGATCATCGCGGAGCTCCGCCTCATGGTCGGTCAGATCGAAGAGGCCGAGCACGCGCTCGCGTTCGGGCGCAAGGCCTGCGGGCCCACCATCGCGGGGACGCGCGCCGCGCACTTCGCGATGATCAGCGCGCGCATCCAGCTCGCGCGCGGCGACACCATCGCCGCCGCGACCGCGCTCGACGCTGCACAGAAGGGCCTCGGATCGAGCGACGACGGCGACGGCATCGCCGAGGCTCACGCGCTCTGCGCGCGCGTCGCGCTCGAAGAGGGCGCGGTCGCGCGGGCGCGCCAGGCGCTCGCGCTCGCCGAAGAGACCGCGTGCTCCCCGCGCGCCCACGCCGAGAACGCGCTCCTCGCCGCGCTCACGTCGCGCGCCGCGGGCGAGCCGTTCGCGGCCGAAGCGCAGCGCGCGCTCGATCTGGCGCGCGAGAGCCAAGACAAAGAGCTCGCGCGCGAGGCGCACGTCCTCTTGCACTACGCGGCGCTCTTCGCGGGCGACGCGCGCGCGGCGCGCACGCACCTCGACGCGGCGGTGCAGCTCCGCGAGGGGCTCGCGTCGGGGCTCACCGATCCGATGCGCGCGCGCTTCCTCGCGCGGCGCGAGCTCGTCGAGCTCGCCAAGCTGGAGGTCTCCGCCAACAACGCGGCCCGCCCCGAGGATCCTCGCAGGATCGCCCTCGAAACGGTCGACGCGGCGTGGTTGACGGCGCCGGCGTCCGGGCCCGAGAGCGCGGCGCCGAGCCAGCGGAGGACGTCGTACGCGCCGCCGTCGATGCCGGCGGTCTCGGATCGGCGGCCCGCCGCGAAGGGATCGATCGTCGGCAAAGATCCCGCGGTGATCGCGCTGCTCCACGCGATTCAGCGCGTCGGCCCGAGCGACGCGACGGTGCTCATCCGGGGCGAGAGCGGCACGGGCAAAGAGCTCGTGGCCGAGGCGCTCCACGAGGCGAGCGGGCGAAGGGCGGCCTCGATCGTCAAGGTCAACTGCGCGGCGCTCGTCGAGACGCTCCTCCTGTCCGAGCTGTTCGGCCACGAGAAGGGCTCGTTCACCGGCGCGTCCGCGCGCAAGCGGGGCCGCTTCGAGATGGCCGAAGGCGGCACGCTCTTCCTCGACGAGATCGGCGACATCTCGCCGCGCACGCAGGTCGCGCTGCTTCGCGTGCTGCAGGAGAAGACGTTCGAGCGGGTGGGCGGCGTCACGCCCATCCGCGCCGACGTCCGCATCGTGTGCGCGACGCACCGCGATCTCAAGGCGATGGTCGCGCGCGGAGAGTTCCGCGAGGACCTCTATTATCGGCTCCGCGGCGTGGTGCTCGAGGTGCCCGCGCTCCGCTATCGCCTCGGCGATCTCGGCGCCATCGCGTCGGCGATCTTGGCCAAGGTCGCGGCCGAGCGCGGCGGCGCGCAGAAGCGCCTCTCCGCGCGCGCGCTCGCCGTCCTCGCGCGGCACCCGTGGCCGGGCAACATCCGCGAGCTGGAGAACGCGCTGCACGCCGCCGCGCTGTTCGCCGAGGGCGACGAGATTGACGCCGCGGACGTCACGAACAACGTCGAGGGCCTCCGCGGCCTCGCTGAGATCGCGACCCCCGAGGCATCGAACACCGTCGAGAAGCTCGCGCTCAACGTGATCGAAGAGCCGGCGGGCGACGTGGGCTCGGTTGCGAATGGCACGCCTGCTGCTAGTGCGAACAACGCTGTGTCTCGCGCGTCAGGAAATGAACAGGCGTCAGATCCGGGCTCCTCGCCGACCGACGTCGCCTACGCTCACATCCGTACAGGGGTGAGCCTGGGCGACTTGAAGCGGCAAATCGAGCGCGACTGCATCGCGCGCGCGCTCGCCGAGGCGAACGGGAACATCACGCGGGCGGCCACGCTGCTCGGAATGAAGCGACCGAGGATGTCGCAGCTCGTCAAGCAATACGGGTTTGGTTCAGATGGCGCCTGCGCTGACATGGACGCAGCTGAGTCGGAGGAGAGCTGAAATGCGTGTCGGAATGATCGTTGGGCTGCTCGTCATGGGCGCTTCGGTCGCCCTGATGGGTTGTGTCGGCGACGTCCCGGATTCTACCGGCGATGTGGTCTCCGCTGGAGAGCCGCTCTCCTCCGATGAAGCGTCGGGCGGAGCCGATGACAGCGACGGTGATGACGGCGACGCGGAGGATGATCCGTCGGATCCGGGCGGTCAGAACCAGGGTAACGATCCCGTCACCAACACGTGGTCTCCTTCGCTCGGAGAGGACTGCTCGGACAAGCCCCCTCCTGAGCCGTGGATGATCCGCTCCGCGGGGATCTCGAGCCCCAACGGCAGCGGGCAACACGACTCCAAGAAGTAGGCGCCGCCGCCCGCGCTCCCAACCCCCTCTCGTCCTCCCACCGCAAAAACAACACAGCCAAGCTCGCTGCCGCGTTACGCTGATACAAGGCGTAAAATGGCCGACTCCTCCGAAGCTGTCCTCGCGCTCGACGTCACGGTGCCGGTCAATACGCCACCCGCGGGCGCGACGCCTTTGCCGGGGCTCGCGGAGATACGGCAAGGGGCGCGCGTCGATCATTTCTTGATCGGCGACAAAATCGGGTTCGGAGGGATGGGGACGATCTTCGCCGCGCGCGATCTCGCGCTGGATCGGCCCGTGGCGCTCAAGTTCCTGCCGCGCGATCTGGCCCGCGACGTCGAGGCGCAGGAGCGCTTCATCCGTGAGGCGCAGGCCCAAGCGCGGCTTCGCTCACCACGCGTCGTGCAGATCTTCTTCATCGGCAGGGCGCCGCGTTCGGACGCGACCTCGACGCCGCTCCCGGTCTCGTCCGGGCCTGCGATCTCCGAGGTGCGCCCGACGGCGGCGTCTCCTTCGGCCGAAGGAGCGTTGTATTTCGCGATGGAGCTCGTCGACGGGGAGTCGCTCGAAGCGACGTTGAACCGCGGCGAGAAGCTCGATCCCGAGGAGGCGAGGACCTTGATGATCCAGGTCGCGCAGGGCCTCGGCGACGCGCACCGCGCGGGGATCGTCCACCGCGACATCAAGCCTGCGAACCTGCTCATCGACGAGCGGCGCCACCTGAAGATCGCGGACTTCGGGCTCGCGAAGCCGCGTGATCCGAACCTCGCGCTCACGCGCGAAGGCACGGTGATGGGCACGCCTTATTACATGGCTCCTGAGCAGGCTTTGGGGGAGCCGCTCGATCACCGCGCAGACATGTACGGCCTCGGCGCTACGTTTTATCACTTGCTCGCGGGGGAGCCTCCCTTCGACGGGCCCAACAGCGTCGCGGTGATCTCGAAGCACCTGTCGAGCGCGCCGCCTCCGCTCGCGGAGCGCGAGCCCCGCGTGCCGAAGGCGCTCGCGGCCATCATCGATCGTCTGCTCGCCAAGAAGCCCGTCGAGCGTTATGCCACCTACGAAGAGCTCATCGCGGCGCTCGAGGCCGCCGCGCCGACGCGCGTCGAATATGCAGGGTTTTGGGTGCGCGCCGCGGCGGCAACGCTCGACGCGATCCTCGCGAGCGCGCTCATCGGCGCCCTCGGCTGGATTGGCCTCCTCGTCCACATCACGTACACCACCGCGGGGCACGCCTATTATGGCAAGACGCTGGGCAAGCACGCGCTCCGCTTGGAGGTGCAGAGCGTGAGCGGTGAGCGCATCGGCCCTCGCCGCGCGATCGAGCGCACGCTCTCGGCCATGTGGCTCCCTATCTTGATGGGGCTCGAGATCGCTTGGACCGAAGGGGTGAGCGGGCTCAAAGGCTCCATCGTGCAGCTCTCGCGCGTCGAGGGCGCCAAATCGATCATCGGCGCGATCTTGATCAGCCACGTCGTGCTGGCGTTCCTCTACGCGGGCGGGTTCGTGGTGACGGCGCTCAGCCGCCAAAAGCGCGCGCTCCACGACATCATCGCAGGGACCCAAGTGGTCTATCGGCTCGCCCAGGGCGCCCGGCCGCGGTGAGCGCCCGCTCCATCGTTATCGTCTCAACGGTGCTGTCCGCGGATCGACCGGGGCGCGCGCATCGAGGCAGGCTCGACGTCGGGGTGAAGGCCCTTGAGCGACGTGGCGAAATCGACGAACGCCCGCGTCCGCGCGGGCAAGTGGCGCTGGCTCACATAAACGACGTTGATGACGTCCGGCTCCGGGCGCAGATGCGATAAGACCTCCACCAGCGCGCCGCTCGCGAGCCCCTCGGAGAGCATCACGTGGGGCGCTTGGCAGACGCCGAGCCCCGCCTTGACCACCTCGACGAGCGCCTCACCGTCGTCGATTTGCAGGAACGGCCGCGGTTGCCACTCCACGGTGCGGCCGTCGATGCGGAACATCCACGCGAAGTCCCTTCCATTCGAAGGTGAGCGGAACGTCGCGCAGCGCCGCTGCGTCAGGTCGCCGAGCGACGCGATGGGCTCACGCGCGACGTAGTCGGGGGAGGCGACGGTCAAGAGCTGTTGTTCGCCCACCCGCCGCGCCACGAGCGAAGCGTCGGAGAGCTTGCCGACGCGGAGGACCGCGTCGATTCCATCTTCGATGAGGTTCACCTTCCTGTCCGAGAGGCGGATATCGAGTGAAATGTGAGGGTGCTTGGCCATGAATTTGGGGAGCGCCGGGATAACCACCTTCTTGCCGATGGTGATCGGCAAGCTCACGCGCAGGCGCCCCGAGGGCGCCGTGCCGCGGTTCGCGATCATCGTGCGCGCGCTCTCGAGATCGTCGAGGACACGGCGGCAGTGCTCGAAGAACACCGCGCCTTCATCGGTCATGCTGAGGCGACGTGTGGTGCGATGAAGGAGGCGCACGCCGAGCTCCGCCTCCAGCCGCGTGATCGATTTGCCGACGCCGGAGGCGGTCACGCCGAGCGCCTTGGAGGCGCGCGTGAAGCTGCCGAGCTCCGCCGCGCGAACGAACGAGAGGATGCCGCTCAACCCTTCCATGGTGCTCCTCGATTGCGGACACTTTGTCCTGAGTGATTCGACGCGTGAGCAGGTTAACAGCGCGCCCCCCGATGTCCATTGTCTCCTGCGCCGCGGGGATGATCCCCGCACGAAACGAGCCCCGCTGCGTCTCCAAACGATCAGCGAGGGGTGTAACGAGGAGAAATAATCATGCGAACGATGCTCGTCATGGCAGCGCTTCTCTCCGCCGGCTGTAGCTCGATCGAAGGTGTGGAGAGCGCGGCACAAGCCATCTCCCAAGGGGAGATGATCATCTACGAGCGCGGTCAGGTCGTGAGCGACGATGAGCTCACCGACCTCGGCCCGCCGGGCGGGCTCGGAGGCACGGTGATCGACGGCGACCCCGCGATCTCGGCGCGCGTCGACTACGCCGAAGGAGATCGGTTGGCGGGCGTCTTTCAAGCGACCCGCGGCACGGTGCTCATTCATTTCCCCTTCACCGAGCACGCCACCATCATGAACGGAGCGGTCGCGCTCACCGACGAGACGGGCGTCCGCCGCGTGCTCCGCCCGGGCGACAGCTACCTCATCCATCAAGGCAGCGACATCCTTTGGGAGGTCGAGGGTGATCGCGTGCAGAAGTCGTTCTTCAACAGGGTCGAGGCCGCGGACTCGCCCGGTCCGATGATCGTTTATGAGCGCGGGAGCGTCGTCGCGGACGACGAGCTCACGGACCTCGGCCCGCCCGATGGGCTCGGAGGCACGGTGATCGACGGCGACCCCGCGATCTCGGCGCGCGTCGACTACGCGAACGCGGGGCTCCTCGGCGGCGTGTTCCAAGGCACGCGCGGCGAGGTGGCGATTCACTTCCCGTTCACCGAGCACGCGACCATCACCAAAGGCAAGGTCGCGCTCGTGGACGAGACCGGATATGCGTTCACGCTCCACCCCGGCGACAGCTATTTGATCCTCCAGTCGAGCGACATCCTCTGGGACGTGAACGGCGCGCGGGTGCAAAAGTCGTTCTTCAACTTCACGGCTGTCCCATGATCGGTAGTAGGATGGCGGGGTGAAGACCCTTCGTCCCCGCCTCCTCGCGCTCGCGGCGCTCTCCGCCGCGTGCGGCAACACGAGCGCGCCGCCCGACGCCGGCGCCCCCGGCGAGCTCGCGCCCTCCGCCTCTGCCGCGGCGGCCTCCTCGGTCGTCGCCGCCCCTGCCTCCGCGAGCGCGTCTCTCGACAAAGGCGCGCCCGTCGCCGACGTGAGCGCGCACGCCTCGGAGAAGTACGAGCCTGGCCCCTCGCTCATCACGTCGGGCGGCGCGGTCGACGGCGCGGCGCTCCGCAAGCGCCATATCGAGCGCCTCAAGAGCGACACGTCCGCGGTCACGGTGCTCACGGGCGAGGGCCCGCTCGACCTCGGCAAACGCATCTGCGAGGCCGTCGTCCCGAAGCGCCCCGCGGCGACGCCCATCTTGCTCAAGCCCAACCTCTGCGGCTTCGACAGCATCAAAGACCCCAAGAAGTACAAAGGGGATGACGGCGTCCACGGCCGCTCCACCGACGTCGCGTTCACGCGCGGCGTGGTCCAGTGCCTCAAGGCGCGTGGCCACAAAGCGATCACGATCGCCGAGGGCTGCGGCATCTCCCACAAGCACTGGCAAAACGTGATCTCGCTCCTCGGCTACGACTCCATGGCTCGGGAAGAGGGCGTAAAGCTCGTCGCGATGGACGACGACGGCGTCTACGACGTCGAGGGCGATCAACCCGGCAAGCCGCTCGCCATCAATGGCATCGCGTCGACGCACGTGCCGAACCTGCTGCTCCCCAAGGTGCTCGCTGAGCACCTCGACAAGGGCATGTTCATCTCGATCCCCAAGGTCAAGGCGCACCGCTACTCGGTCGTGTCGCTCGCCATCAAGGGGATGCAAGGCACCGTGATGCTCTCCGACAAGCCCCCTGCGTACAAGCAGAAGTGGCGCATGCACAAAGAGCTCAACGAGTATCTGGATCTCAAGAAGGGCAAAGACAAAGACGGTAACCCCGTCGAGCCCAAGGAGGATCGCGCGCTCTACATGGCGTCGCTCCGCGCCTTCGCCGAGCGGATGGTCGACGTCCTCGAGATCTCGACGCCGGACGTGGTCCTCTGCGACGGCGCCCCCGCGATGAACGGCGACGGCTTTCAGAGGCTCTATCCTTCTCCCGAGAACGTGGCTATCGGGGGCACGAACCCCGTGCTCGTCGATCGCGTGGGCTCCGCGTTCTTGGGGCTCTACAACCAAGCTGCGCTCGGGCGCGAGCTCGGCGGGAGCGTCACCTCTCCGCTCATCACCATCGCTGCGCGGAGGTACGGGCTCGATTTGGCCAAGACCTCCATCATCGGCGACGGCGCCGCGCTCGTGAGCAAGCCTCGTCCGGTCCACTTCAAGGGGCTCGCGCCGTTTCAAATCGACTACGATCCTCCGGGCTCTCCGCCGTCAAAGCCCTTTGAATTCCCGCCCTCCGGCGTCGAGCACGGCGGCGATTCGCCATCTCCGCCGCCGTCCTCCGGGCCGACGGCCCCGCCGCCGTCGACCGCGACAGCGCCTCCGCCCTCGACCACACCGCCCGTCGCGCCTACGCCGCCGCCGTCGTCCTCCAACAAGCCCTCTGCTCACGCGGCCTCGCTCGGCGCTGATTCGGTCAAGATCGATGGGCGCGGAGACGACGCCGCGTGGGCGCGCGCCCCCAAGGTCACGTGGGAGACCGATTATTCGGGCAAGAAGACGGGGATCACCACCGCCGCGCGCTTCCTTTGGCACAAGACCGGTCTTTACGTGCTCTTCGAGCTCTCGGGCGCGGGGCTCCACGTGGACACGTCGCACCCGACCGACGTCGAGCGCAAGGGGCTTTACAACGAGGACTGCGCCGAGGTCTTCATCGCCCCGGACCCGGCCAAGCCCAAGCACTATTACGAGGTCGAGCTCGGGCCTTTTGGCCACTTCTTCGACATCGAGATCGATCGCGATCGCGGCAAGCAAAACACCGCTTGGTCGGGCGCCCTCAAGGTGGCTACGACGCGCGATCCGCGCGCGCGGACGGCCGTCATCGAGGCGCTCATCGCGGCGCCCGAGATCGCCGGCGCGCTGAGCGGCGGCGCGCGGTTGCCCCTCGGGCTCTATCGCATGGAGGGGACGGGGGAGCGCTCCTATCTCGCGTGGAGCCCGCCTCGCACGCCCAAGCCCAACTTCCATGTCCCGGACGCGTTTGGGGAGCTCATCCTCGATCCTTGACGTCCCGTCGAGTCGCCCGCTCGCCCTACCGCAAGCCCTGAATCTCCTCCAAAGCCTGGAGAATTCAGCGGCCCTTCGCCGCGTCGATTTTCTCCTCAAGTCGTGTTCGATGCCGCCGATTGGTGGGTGCGACCATGAACATGCCAACACAATCCATCTCCGCCGCGGCGATTCAAGCGCTCCATGTCAGCGCGGCAGGAGCCACGCACACAGGGGTGATCCGCCCCGCAAACCAAGACAGCATGATCGTCGACCGTGAGCTCGACATCTTCGGCGTCGCCGACGGCGTCGGAGGCGCTCCGGGGGGCGACGTCGCGTCGAAGCTCGCACTCGACGCCATCGCAAAGACCTTCACGACGTTCCGCGGGTTCGATTTGGACTTGGCCGATCAGCTCTCGACCGCGATCGAGCTGGCGAGCCTGCATGTGTACGAGGTCGCGCTCGAGCGCCCTGCGATCCGCGGCATGAGCACGACCGTGGCGGTGGGCGTCCTTCGCGGCAACGAGCTCGCGATCGCGCACGTCGGAGACAGCCGCGTGTACCGGCTGCGCGGCGGCAAGCTCCAGCTCCTCACGCACGATCACAGCGCCGCTTCGATGTGGCGCGAGCACTTCGGCGACGACGTCGAGCCGCCTCCCCGCTATCGCAACGTGCTGACGCGCGTGGTCGGCCCGTCTCCCTCCGTCGAGGTCGACGTGCAAATCGTCCTGCCGAGGCCCGGGGATCTCTACCTCTTTTGCACCGACGGGCTCTGGGGCGTGGTCAATGAGAACGCGCTCACGTCGATCGTGCACGAGCAGCGGTCGCTCGACGGGATCGCCCAGCGCCTCATCGACGCCGCCAATGCCCGCGGCGGCCCCGACAACATCACCGCGGTGCTCCTCAGCTTCCCGTTCGAGGACCAGCCCTTGTCCTCTCGGCCTACCGTCCCCGTCCGGCTGAACCTCTCCACGCTTCCTCCCCCTCCACAATCCACGCGCGACCCTTGACGCAGCGCAGCGGCGTGGTAATGCTCGCTATGTAGTGCCACTACATACCGTGGCCGGCGCGCGCTGAGCTGGGTCGAGCGATGGCCCAGCGATCAGGCCGCAGAGGAGGAAGCCGTGTCCAACGCCCAGACCGCCCAGAACCGTTACAAGGCAGACCTGCGCGAGGTGCGCTTCCTGCTCTTCGAGCAATTTCATCTGGGGGAGATCTTGGGCAAGGAGCCCTTCGACGCGTGGGGACCGGACGAGGTCTCCATGGTGCTCGACACCGTCTACGCGTTCGCGTGTGAGGTGCTCGGCCCGCTCAACGCCATCGGCGATCGCGAGGGGTGCAGGCTCGAGGGCGGCCGCGTGAAGACGCCGACGGGCTTCAAAGAGGCTTGGGACAGGGTCTACGAGGCCGGCTACAAGACGCTCTCCGTCTCGCCCGATCACGGCGGCCAGGGCGCGCCCGCCACCGTGCAGGTGGTGGTCGAGGAGCTGCTCTCGGGCGCGAACGCGGCCTTCAACATGTATCCGGGCCTCGCGTTCGGGGCCGCCGAGGTCATCGAGCACTTCGGGACGCCCGCGCAAAAAGAGCTTTATTTGCCGAAGATGTACGGCGGCGCGTGGGGCGGCACCATGTGCTTGACGGAGCCGCACGCGGGCTCCGACGTGGGCTCGGCGTCGTCGCGCGCGGTCAAGCGCGCGGACGGCAAGTACGACGTCACCGGCACCAAGATCTTTATCTCGGGCGGCGATCACGACCTCGCCGAGAACATCGTGCACCTCGTGCTCGCGCGCGTCGAAGGCGCGCCGCCGGGGACCAAGGGCCTCTCGCTCTTCATCATCCCCGCGACCAAGGTGAACGACGACGGATCGCTCGGCGAGAGCAACGACGTCTCCGTGAGCGCGATCGAGCACAAGATGGGCATCAACGGATCGTCCACGTGCGCGCTCAACTTCGGTGAGAACGGTAAATGTGTGGGCGAGCTCGTCGGCACCGTCGAGCACCAAGGCATGCCGCAGATGTTCCGCATGATGAACGGCGCGCGCATCTCGGTCGGCATCCAAGGGATCGCGGTCGCGTCGAGCGCGTACCTCAACGCGCTCGAGTACGCGCGTGATCGCAAGCAAGGCCCGCACATCTCGCAGTGGAAGGACCCGACCGCGCCGCGCGTCGCGATCCTCCAGCACCCCGACGTGCGCCGCATGCTCCTCGACATGAAGGCGAAGGTCGAGGGCATCCGCGCGCTCATCATCAAGCTCGCGCGCCACTCCGACGCCGCGCGCCTCTACCAAGGCAAGGAGGACGACAAGGCCCGCTACCACCAAGGGCAGGTCGATCTCCTCGTGCCCCTCGTCAAAGCGTACGGCTCCGATCAGGGCTTTCGCATCTGCGAGACCGCGATCCAGACCTACGGCGGCGCGGGTTACATCAAGGATTACCCCGTCGAGCAGTACTGCCGCGACGCGAAGATCTTCTCGATTTACGAGGGCACGAACCACATCCAGGCGATGGACTTGGTCGGCCGCAAGCTCGGCCAGGCAGGCGGCCAAAACCTGCAAGCGTTCCTCGGCGACATCCAGGCCTTCGTGGTCGAGAACGACAAGCACCCCGAGCTCGGCCCGCTCGTGAAGGAGCTCGCCGCGGCGCACGAGGCGCTCGGCGGCAGCGCGATGCGCATGCTCGCGTGGTTCCAGATGGGCAAGATGGTGATGGTGCCGCTCGCGGCCAACCGCTTCCTCGAGATGATGAGCGAGGTCGCGGTGGGCTGGCTCCTGCTCGAAGGCGCGCGCATCGCGATCGACGCGGAGCAGAAGCTCCCGGCGGGCCCCGAGGGCGACAAAGATCGCGCGTTTTATCGCGGCAAGCGCGCCGCCGCGGCGTACTTCGCGCGCACGGTGCTCCCCAACGTGCGCCACGGCGCCGAGGTGCTCGGGCGCGAGGACACGTCGGCGCTCGACATCCCGGACGCGGCCTTCGCATCCATCTGATACCCTCGCGCCCGATGACGAAGACGATCCTCGTCACGGGCGCGACCGACGGCATCGGCAAAGAGACCGCGGCGGAGCTCGTCCGCCGCGGCGCCCGCGTCCTGGTCCATGGGCGCGATCGCTACAAAGCGGAGCACGCGCGCGACGAGATCAAGCGCGCGACGAACAGCGACCTCGTCGAGGCGGTCGCGGGCGATCTCGGGTTCAAGGCCGAGATCCACGCGCTCGCCGAGGACGTCGCCGCGAGGGGGCCGCTCGCCGCGCTCGTCAACAACGCGGGCGTGTTCCTCACCGAGCGGCGCCTCTCCGAGGACGGCATCGAGCTGTCGTTCGCGATCAACCACCTCGCGGTCTTCCTGCTCACGCACCTTTTGTTGCCCTCGCTCGAAGCGGCCAAGGGGCGCGTCGTCGTCGTGAGCTCCATCGCGCACAACCGAGGCGAGCTCGACCTCGACGATCTCGCGGCGGATCGCGGGTTCGACGGCTACTCCGCGTACGCGGGATCCAAGCTCGCCAACGTGCTCTTCGCGTTCGATCTCGCGCGGCGGGTCGCGCGCCGGGGCGTGACCGTGAACGCGCTGCACCCCGGTGTGATCGGGACCAAGCTCCTTCGAACCGGCTTCGGGATGGGCGGCGCGAGCGTGCGCGAGGGCGCCAAGACGAGCGTGAAGCTCGCGATCGATCCGTCGCTCGAAGGCGTGACGGGCCGCTATTTCGCGGACGAGCGCGAGGTCTCGGCGTCGCGCGCGGCGAGCGATCGCGCGCTCCAGGAGCTGCTCTACGAGCGGAGCGCCGCGCTGACGGGCGCCGCGCCGCTGCCGTTGCCATGAGCCCCTCGCGTCATGGCGTCGTTGAAGACCAAGCTCGCGAGGCTCCCTCCGCTCGGCGGATCGCGCCCTGAGCCCGCCGCCGCGGCGCCGGCGAGCCCCGCGCGCGGAGCGATCCTGGACGAGCTCCGCGAGCGCATCGCGCGCATGACCGGGAGGCCCGCGACGCCGGCGCCGCGCGCCGATCCGACGAAGGGCGAGCTGCCGTTCTTCGTCGAAGAGACCGACGACGGACCGCTCTACGTTCGCCGGAGGCGCGCCGCGCCCGCGTCCCGCGTGGGGAGGTTCCCGCTCGTCGCCGCGCGCGACGCGGATCCCGCGATGATCGCGCTCTTGGCGCTCGATCCGTCGCTCGCGGCCTGTGACCCGACGCGCGCGCTCTACCTCGACACCGAGACGACGGGGCTCGGCGGAGGGACGGGGACGGTCGCGTTCCTCGTCGGGCTCGCGTTCTTCGACGCGTCGAGCGCGGCGTGGATCGTCGAGCAGCTCTTGCTCCGAAGGCTCGGCGAAGAGGCGCCCATCTTGAAGCGCGTCGCGGAGAGGCTGGCGGGCGCGTCGATGATCGTGACGTACAACGGCAAGGCGTTCGACGCCCCGCTGCTGCGCGCGCGCTGCGTGATGAACCGGATGCCTCCGCTGCCCGAGCGGCCGCACCTCGATCTCGTCCACGTCGCGAGGCGCGTTCACGGGGCGAGGCTCAGCTCCCGCACGCTCGTCGCGATCGAGTCCGAGGTGCTCGGTCGCGCGCGCATCGGCGACGTCTCCGGCGGCGACATCGTCGCGACGTACGCGCACTTCCTCCGCACCGGCGACGAGGCCGCGCTCGACGGCGTCGTGGAGCACAACGAGGCGGACGTCCTCTCGATGGTCGCGCTCGTCGGCCTCTACGGCGAGCCGCTGGGCGACGCCTCCGCGGGCGAGGGCGCCTACGTGAGCCCCGGCCTCGACGCGTCGGATCTCGTCGGCGCCGCGCGCACCATGCTGCGCGCCGGCGACGGCGCGCGCGCCGCGGCGATCATCGACGAGGCCGTCTCGCGCGGCGGCGGCGCGCGGGCGGTGCGCGCGCGCGGCGACATCGCGAAGGCGCGCGGCGACAAGGCGCGCGCGCTCCTCGACTACGCGTCGATCGTGGACGACGTCGACGACCCCGCGGTGCGGCTCGATCTCGCGAAGCTCTACGAGCACCACGTCAAGGCGTACGAAGCCGCGCTGGCGCTCGTGGAGCGCGGGACCCACGAGCGCGACGACGCGCGCGAGAAGCGTCGCGCGAGGCTCCACAAGAAGCTCGGGAGATCCCGTTGATCAAGGAGGCGCTCGTCGCTTCGCTCGCGCTCGCGCTCGGGGGGTGCGGCTACCGCGTCGCGCACATCGCCCGCGACGACGCGGGCCCGTTCTTCGTCGAGGTCGGCGATGTGCGCGCGCCGGACGCCGCGATCGCGGCCGAGATCGAGGCCGGCGCGAGGGCGGAGCTCGCGCGGCTCGGGCTGCTCGCGCGGAGGGGAGAGAAGGGCGGCGCCATCGTCGTGTCGCTCGTGCGGGTCGACGAGGGCCCCGCGGGCGTGGCGATCGATCAAAAGGGGCGCCCGATCGCGCGCGCGGTGCGCGTCTCGGTGGTGGGGCGCGCGGCGATCGACGCGGGGTCCCGGGCCACGCACGAGCTCGTCGCGAGCGAGGTCATCGGCGCCGATGGGCCCGCGAAGCGGCTCCTGCTACGGGAAGAGGCGCTCCGCGCCGCGGCGAGGCGGCTGGGCGAGGGGCTCGTCCGGCAGATGATCGGCCTGCCCGAGCCCGCGCCGCGCTGAGAAATTGCGCGCGCGCGAATGCGCGATTCGGCCATTTGCGCCGACCCCCTCCTACGCTAGGGTAACGCCGATGATTACCGTCGGCTGCGCCGGATTCCCTGTCCCGGCGACGCGCTATTTCCGCGAGTTCTCGTTCGTGGAGGTGCAAGAGACGCACGTCTCCCTCCCCGGTCCGGGCACGATTCGGAGGTGGCGTCGCGAGGCGCCGGAGGGGTTTCGCTTCGCGCTCCTCGGCCCACGCGAGATTGGGCAAGAGGGGTTCCGCGACGGCAAGGTGATCGAGACCGCGCTGAAGAGCATCAGCGCCATCGCCGAAGAGCTGTCCGCGAAGACGGCGGTGTTCATCGCGCCGCCCGAGCTCCAGGCCACGCGCGCGAACAAGGGGATCGTCAAGGAGTTCCTCGTGAGCGTGAAGCCGCGCTTCGAACGCGTCGTCTTCGAGCCCGCGCCGGGCTGGGACCCGGACGAGTGCGACGAGATGGCCGCGGAGGTCGGCGCCGTGGCGGCGCGCGATCCGCTCCTCGCCGGGATCTCCAAGCGACAGGTCGCCTACTACCGCCTCCACGGCCCCGCCGGGCACAAGTCGCGCTACGAAGATCCGGCGATCGAGCGCCTCGGCGAGATCGCGCGCACCGCCAAGCACACCGACGCGACGTACGTCTTCACCAACGTCGATATGTTCGCGGACGCGAAGCGCTTCAAGAAGGCGCTCAAGCACTGACGCGCTCGAGCGCCTCCTTCCAAGCGCGCGTCCGCGGCCTCAGAGCCACGTGAGGAGGCGCGTCGTGAAGCGATCGGGGAGCCGCGGATCGTAGGGGATCACGCGCACGGCGAAGGCGTGCTCGCCGGTCTCCGCCGCGGGGATCGTCCCGGCGAAGCGGTGCTTGTTGTCGCCGAGATGCGCCTCGTACGAGAGCGTGACCGCGGCCCCTTCGTTGAGGGTGTGCCCGCCGCGCAGCTTGCCGTAGTAGGCGTCCACCGCGACGAGGTTGGGCTCGAGCGAGCCGAGGTCGACGTCCACGATCACACGGATTTTGCCGCCGATCGTGAGCGGGCTCCCCGCGTCGCTCTCGACGGAGAGGATCTTCACGCCGGGCCACGCGGCCGCGACGCGCGCGCGCAGATCGGCGAGGGCGCGCGCCTCCGCGAGCCCGTCTTTGGTCAGGTCGAGGACCCTCCGCGCGGCGGGCTCGTAGAGCGTGCGCGTGTACTCCTGCACCATGCGCGTCGTGTTGAAGGCGGGCCCGACGGACGCGATGCTCCGCTTCATCCGCGCGATCCAGCTCCGGGGCACGCCTCGCTCGTCGCGATCGTAGAAGAGCGGAACGATCGTGTCTTCGAGCAGGCGATAGAGCGCCTGCGCCTCGACGCGATCGCCTTGCTCGGCGTCGCGGTACTCCTCGCCGTGGCCGATGGCGAAGCCGTTGTCGCCCGTGTACGCCTCGGCCCACCAGCCGTCGAGGACGCTCGCGTGGAGGCCGCCGTTGAGCGCCGCCTTCATCCCGCTCGTGCCGCTCGCTTCGAGCGGGCGGCGCGGCGTGTTGAGCCACACGTCGGCGCCCGAGACGAGCGCGCGCGCGATGCCCATGTCGTAGTCCTCCAAGAAGACGACGCGGCCGCGGAACGCGTCGGATCGGGACGCGCGGACGATGTCGCGGATGATCTCCTTGCCCCCCCAATCCTGCGGGTGCGCCTTGCCCGCGAAGATGAGCTGCACGGGGCGATCGTTGCGCGACAAGATCCGGAAGAGACGCTCGGGATCGCGGAAGAGGAGCGTGCCGCGTTTGTACGTCGCGAAGCGCCGCGCGAAGCCGATCGTGAGCGCGCGGGGATCGAGCGGCGCGGGCATCGCGCTCGGGTCGAAGGGGATGCCGCGCACGGCCGCGTGGGCGCGCACGCGATCGGGGATCGAGGCGACGAGCGCCGCGCGCGCGTGCTCGTGCGCGCTCCACAAAACCTCGTCGGGGATCTCCAGCGCGCGCGCCCACATCGCGCGATCGTCGCCGCGCTCCTGCCAGCCCGGGCCGAACGTGCGCTCGTAGACCGCGGCGATCTCGGGCGCGATCCACGTGCCCATGTGAACGCCGTTGGTGATCGAGCCGATGGGCACCTCGTGCTCGGGCAGCCGCGGCCAGAGCACGCGCCACATCGCGCGCGCCTCGCGGCCGTGCAAGAGGCTCACGCCGTTGTGGCGATCCGCGAGGCGGATCGCGAGCACCGGCATCGAGAACTCGCTGCCCGCCGCGCTCGGATCGACCCTGCCGAGCCGCATGACCTCGTCGGGCGTGAGGCCCGTTCCCTCGCCGAGCACCGGCAGGTAAGGCGCGATGAGCTCGGCGGAGAAGCCGTCGTTCCCCGCGGGGACGGGGGTGTGAGTGGTGAAGATGTGGCCGGCCGCGGCGGCCTCGGCGGCCGCGGCGAAGGACGCTCCGTGCGCGACCATCAGCTCGCGGACGCGCTCGATCGCGAGGAACGCGGAGTGGCCTTCGTTGAGATGGCAGATGGTGGGCGTGATCCCGAGCGCGCGGAGGAGCTTCACGCCTCCGACGCCGAGCAGGATCTCTTGGCGGATGCGGTGGTTGCGATCGCCGCCGTAGAGCGTGTTGGTGAGCGCGCGATCTTCGGGCGCGTTCTCGACGAGGTTGCTGTCGAGCAAGAAGAGCGGGACGCGCCCGACGTCGACGCGCCACGCCTCGACGCGCACGGCGCGCGCGCGGCCCTGAGGGTTGCCGTCGAGCGTGGGGAGCGCGACGTCGACGAACGCGCGGTTGCCCGAGGGATCGAGCGCGGGCAAGACGGGCAGGTCGTGCCAGTCGTTCGGCGGGTAGCGCTCGAGCTGCCAGCCCTCCGAGTCCAAGCTCTGCCGGAAGTAGCCCTGCGAGAACGCGACGCCCACGCCCACGACGGGCACGCCGAGATCGCTCGCGCTCTTGAGGTGATCGCCCGCGAGCACGCCGAGCCCTCCCGAGTAGACGGGCAGCGCCTCGTGGAGCCCGAATTCCATCGAGAAATAACCGATTTTCGTCGAGGCGAAGGGGGTGCTCCCGTACGTCCGCTCGAACCACGACTCCCGCGTGAGGTAGCCCTCGAACAACCTGCGCACCTCGGCGATCTCGGCCAGGTATCCCGCGTCGTTCGCGAGCGCGTCGAGCCGATCCTGCCGCGCGCGGGCGAGCAGCGCGATCGGGTTCTCGGCGACGGACTCGAAGAGCTCGGGGTCGATCCGCTCGAACAATGCGCGCGCGCGCTCGTTCCACGACCACCAGACGTTTCTGGCCATGGACATCAGCGGCTGAAGCTTCTCGGGGATCGAGGGGAGGACCTCATAGCGATGAAGGGTCGGCATGCCGCGCTTGTTACCGCAGCCGGGGGGCTGCTGTCAGCGCTCGAAAAATGTTCGAATTTTTCGGGACCGAAGCGCTCCAGCAGAACGGGCCGAAAGGGCCGTGTTCTCAAACGCATCATCGTTAACATTGTTTACACTGGTGCACACTGCTCGTTCGATCATTTTTCAAAAGATCCTATTGATACAATCGTCAACGATGTTGTACGTTGCACGTGTGATCCACACCTCATTTCGACTCACTGAACCGATGATCGAACGTCTCGACCTCGTCGCGGCGGCGATTCAAAAAAAGCAGGTCGGTAAGGTCACCCGCGCCGACATTCTGCGGCTCCTCGTATCGGACGGGTTATCGAGGTTCGAGCAACAGCTCCTCGGTCTCCGGCCGCGCAAAGGCGAGGGCGAAGCCAGCGAAGGATGAATGATGGATGGATGGGTGGCCTGGTGTCATCACGCGCAGCGAGGACACGTCAGGCGGGTGCGAGCAGATAAATCAACGGGCTGTTAGAAGGTGCCTGTCAGGCCGAGGCCAACACCACCTGGGACAGCCAGTGTAATCATTACAGGCACCCTCATGGGTGCCTGTGCCCGTGGTGGTGTGCTCGCATAAGGCCCCTGCCTTCCAAGCGGCTCGTGATTCAGCGTTGGCATGTGCGCGCGGGGTTGTGGGGCCTTGGGCCTGGGGGGCACCGTGCGTGCGCGCGGGAGGATACGGATCGGCTTGAAGGCAATCTGCGCTTGCACGATGCCTGCGGCCGCGGCGACGGCCCACGCCGTGAAGGTCGCCTGATTGACGAGCACCGCGGTGCGGATCGATTGGTTGAGATCCGCGCGGTTGAGCTGCTCGCCGCTCGGGGTCAGTTGATTGGGATCGCGGGTCGCAAAGTAATTGACGAGCCCCGCCGACACGAGCGACGCGCCGACGAGCAGCGCCTCTCCCACGGTGAAGGCCGCGCCGAGGCCGATATCGCCGTTTTGGTATTGCCCCACGCCGAACGGCAAGAGGGCGAGCCAGCGCGAATTCCGCTCGACGCCCTCGCTCGCCATGCGCGCGACGTCGGCGATCCATTTCTCTTCGGCCTCGCGCGCCTTCTCCTCCGCGATTTTTTGATCGCGGCGCTTGCGATCGCGCTCCTGCTCAATCTTCTCGAGCTCGGTGCGGAGGCGACCGCTCACCACGGTGAACCGGTCGACGACCGCGGGCGGGAAGACCGCGGGATCGGGCTTGTAACTCGGGTTTTGCCGGAGGATCGCCTCGATCCTCTGGTCGGCCTTGGGCTCTTGTCCCAGCGCGAGGAGCGAGGCCGCGTCGAAGGCGCGCGCGCGCTCGACGAAGTCCGGGTCGGTCAGCTTGCACGGCGTGGTCGCGCTCGACGTGACGCGATCGCACGGCTCGGCGGACGGCTCGAGCAGCGAGGAGAACCGTTTGTGAGCCTCGTCGTATTGCCCTGCGTCGAACCGGTTCTTGGCGAGCTCGAAGGACTGCGCGTCGTCCGCGCGGGCAGGGGATGCGGCGAGGAGCAGCGCGGCGAGCGCGGGCGAACAGCAGAGTATCCGCAAGGCGCGAACGAGGCCCGCTGTGGATGCTCCTTGGTGCCTCATCCCACTGAGGAACACCTTCTACCGGACAACGGCGCCTCTCGTCGAGACCGCGCTCAATCCTTGGGCCAAGCGATGCGGTTCTGCTCGCCCGCGCGGAGCGTGACGGTCTTCTTCCGGGGAGGTTTGTCGCTCGTGAACATGCAAGGCACGCTCTCCGAGGCGTCTTTGAGCTTGACCTGCGCGCGGCCTCCCGGCGCGAGCGAGAGCGCGACCGACGAGCACGAGAGCTGCCCGCCGGGGGGACCGTCGGTGAGCGTGACGGTCGCCGGATGAAGATCCATGCGCAGCGGGATGAGCAGCTCTTCGCCCGGGTTGTCCGCGGGCGGAGCGGTGACGCGGATCGTGGACGACAAAGGCTTGCAGCACGGCGATGGATCGAGCTCCACGCGCGCTTGATGGGCGCCGACGCTGAGCACGTGCGTGCGGTTGAACCACTCGAGCGGTCGGCCGTCGAGCGTGAGGCGACCGCCGGTCGGGCTCACGAGGAAGCGCACGCGGCGCTCGGTCGGGCCCGGAGCGACGGCGGTGGCGATCGCGGGCGTCGCGGGGACACGCGGGATCCGCCTCGCCGTAGGCTCGGCCGTGCTCACCTCGGTCGGCGCCGCCGTCGCGCTCGGCTCGACGTCGGGCGGCGGCACCTCGCCGGTCTCGTCGTCGATCGGCGGCGCCGGCGAGGACGCGATGGGCGGGGGCGCGTGCGATCGGAGGACGCGCGCGGAGCCGTAGGCGGCCGCGCCGAGCGCCGCCGAGGCGCACGCGATCGTGAGGGCGCGCCTCAGCGCGATCCTGCGCGCGTTGCTCGTGTTGAGCGTGGTGATGCGCTTCAGGATGGTGAGATCGTTCGGCGCGAGGGCGAGCGCGCGGTTGAAGTCGGCGGCCGCGCCCGTGATGTCGCCTCGCCGCTTCGCGCTCTCGCCGCGCGAGAGCAGGAGCGGCACGAGCGCCGCGTGGTGGCGCTCGGTGAGATCCGAGGGGTGCTCAAAATACTCTTCGATCAGCGCGTTGGGGTTGCGCACGCCGAGCGCGGTGAGCTCCTGTTCGATCTCTTTGCCGAGCTGACCTGGGGACGGTGTGCGGGCGTCCGCGTCCCGCGCGAGCGCGCGCGCGACGATGGCGGCCCATCGACCGCCCACCGAAGGGCGCTCGCGATCGGCGGGTGGGAAGATCCCTTCGAGCACCTTGCGGAGCACCTGCGCCGGGTTCTTCCCTTCGAACGGCAGGTGGCCGACGAGGCACTCGTAGAACAGCACGCCGAGCGCGAACACGTCGGTGCGCGCGTCGACGTCGCCGCCCTCGATTTGCTCCGGCGCCATGTGCGCGGGGGAGCCGAGGACCTGCCCCGTGGACGTGACCCCCTGCGCGTCGAGGATCTTCGCGATCCCGAAGTCCGCGATCTTGATGATGACGTGGCGATCGGGCGCGCGTTGCTTCTGCGCCTGCGCGGCGCGCTCGCGCCGCTTCTTGGGGCTTCGCGTCGCTTGCGGGAGCACCTCTTCGCGCGGGCTTCGCTGCGTCTCGCCGATGCTCGGCGCGCTCGGCTTGTCGTCGAGCGCCGCGGCCGGCGCCTTGACCGCGTCCGATACGCTGTCCTCGTCGTCGACGTGGTGCTCGCGCGTGCCGCGCCCCGAGCTCGGCACGAGCCGATCGCGCGGGAGCTCGACGAGCACGTTCTCGGGCTTGATGTCGCGGTGGATGATCGACGCGTCGTGAGCGTGCTCGAGCGCGTCGCAGAGCGTGCGCACGATCGACGCGGCGACCTCGGCAGGCATGTCGCGGTGCTGCGTGAGGAGCTTTCGGAGCGTGACCCCGCGGATGAGCTCGGCGACGATGTAGCGCTCGGTGTCCGCCTCGCTCGAGACGTCGAAGACCTCGACGATGCCCGGGTGATGCAGCTTGGCGGACGCTCGCGCCTCGGCCAAGAAGCGAGCCCCGACCTCGACGTTCTCGCGGAGGTGTTTGTGGATCACCTTGACGGCGACCTCGCGGCCGAGGCGCGGATCGCGCGCGCGGTAGACCGTGGCCATGCCTCCGTGGCCGATCTCCTCGATGAGCTCGTACTTGTCGATGGAGGGGAAGCCGGAGCTCGGCGGCGGGCGCGTCTCGGGATCTCGGAGCGTCCGAGATCCGGTCGACGACACGCTCGCCGCGTCCGTCATCCGACGACCCTCACGCGGATCGAGTTGGTCGTCCCCGGGACGCCGACGGGGGCGCCGAAGATCGCGACGAATTTATCGCCCGGCGACGCGTAGCCCTGCGACAGCAAGAATGCGTTGGCGCGATCGACCATCTCGTCGGCGTCGCGCAGCACGTCGAACGCGAAGGGGAGCACGCCCCAGAGGAGCGAGAGGCGGCGCCTCACCGCGACGTTGGGGGAGAGCGCGAAGATCGGCGCCATCGGCCGGTGCTTCGACGCGTAGCGCGCCGTGGCGCCGCTCTCGGTGAAGGCGACGATCGCCCTCGCGCCGATGTCACGCGCGATGTCGCACGCGTTGCGCGCGACCGACTGCGCGATGTTCACGCGCTGGCCCGGCTGCTCGCTCGGGAGCGGGCGGTAGAACTTGCTCTTCTCGGCCTCGGCGATGATCCGCACCATCATCTCGACGACGAGCGGCGGGTGGTTCCCCGTCGCGGTCTCCTGCGAGAGCATGACCGCGTCGGTGCCCTCGAAGACGGCGGTCGCGACGTCGCTCGCCTCCGCGCGGGTCGGTCGCGTCGCCGTCACCATCGACTGGAGCATCTCGGTCGCGACGATGACCGGCTTCTGATGGATGCGGCAGAGGCCCAGGATCTCGCGCTGGATGACGGGCACCTGCTCGGGGTCGAGCTCGACGCCGAGATCGCCGCGCGCGACCATGACGCCGTCCGCCGCGAGGATGATGGGCTCGAGCTGCTCGATGGCGCTCGGCGTCTCGATCTTGGCGATGATGGGGGTGGGGCGGCCCCACGCCTCGGTGATCTCGCGCGTGAGCCGGATGTCGTCCGCGTGTCGTACGAACGAGAGGGCGACGAAGTCGACGCCGAGCGAGAGGCCGAAGGAGAGATCGGCTTTGTCCTTCTCGGTGAGCGTCGCGATGCGCACGCGGCGCGACGGGAGATGCACGCCGACGCGATCGCGGAGCGCGCCGCCCAGCGTGGCGACCGCGCGCACGGACGGCTTGCCGTCGACGCGCTCGACGCCATCGACGGTCAGCGTGACGCGCCCGTCGTCGAGCAGGATGACGTCCCCCGCGCGGAGATCCTCGGCGAGCCCCTCGTACAAGATGGGGACCTCGCCCGGCGCCGCGGGGGGGCTCTCTTTGGTGGCCTCGATCATCGAGACCACGGCGCCCGTCTCGATCGCCGCCGTCCCGCCGGGGAAGCGACCGCAGCGGATCTTCGGGCCGCACAGGTCTTGGAGGACGCCCACCGGCTTGTCGGACTCCTCCGCCGCGGCGCGCACGGTCGCGTAGCGGCGTCCGTGCTCCTCGTGAGAGCCGTGGGAGAAGTTGAGCCGAGCGACGTCCATCCCGGCGCGGATCAGGCGACTGATCGCGTCCTGGGTGTCGCAGCTCGGCCCGATGGTGCAGACGATCTTGGCCCGCCGCAAAAGCACGGCCCGCAGCATGACATGACTCGTCGCCGGTGACGATGGGCATGCACAGGGCCGCGCCCGCCGGCCGTAGCTAGGACATACCCTGTCACTAGGACATTGTTAGGCATCCCCTACGGGCCGGCTCGGCCATAAGCTCCGTGATGTCCAGAGCGGCTCATCCAAAGAGGGATGGAGCAAGGGGCGGACAAGGAATGTCCGCCACAGCCCCCTGAGGATGAAGCCGACGGACAGGATGCTGGTAATATGTTCAGTATGGCGTTGCGCGAAGCACCTCTTGCTCGGACCATCCCCGCGGACTCGCTCGTCAAGGAGCCTGCACCCGCGCTCCCCCTCCACGTGGGGACGATCGGCGAGGCCCTCCCGGACGGGGGCTTGCCGCGGGGCGCGGTGGTGGAGCTGTCAGCGCCCTACGGGCTCGCCCGCGCCACCACGATCGCGCTCGCGGCGTGCGCGTCGGCGCAGGCCGAGGCCAAGCTCCGCGGCGGTGACAACACCCCCGGCGCGTGGTGCGCGTGGATCGAGAGCGAGCCGAGCCTCTTCGCGCCGGCCGCGGCGCGCGCGGGCGTGGACCTCGACAAGCTGCTCGTGATCCACGCGCCCGCGGACGCCATCGGCCGGGTCGCGGTCAAGACCGCCGCGAGCGGCGTCTTCTCGGTGATCGTGATCGACGCGTCCGGGGTGCCCGGGCAGCGGTGCGCGCAGCGGGTCGATCGATGGGCGAACCCGGTGCGCCGTATCGCGGCGGCGATCGAGGACTCCGGCGCGACGGTGCTGCTCTTGACCGACGGCCTCGCGCCGCGCGCGACGCCGCTGCCCGCGGCCATGCGCGTGGAGCTCGATCGCTTCGGCGAGCACGAGCTCATGCTCCGCGTGGCCAAGGAGCGGCGCGGCCGCGTCGGGCCGGCGCGCTACGTCGATCTCGAAGGGCGCCGCGAGGCGTCCGTCACCGAGCTCAAGAGCGCGGGGGGGATGTCGTCATGAGCGCGGGCGCGAAGCGGATCGTCGCCGTCGTCCTCCCTCAGCTCGCGTGTGAGCTCGCGCGCCAGCGGGCGACGGGCAAGGCGCCGATCGCGGTGGTGCTCACCGCCGACGAAGAGGCCGATCGCGAGGTGCGCGTCGAGGGCACGGCCTCGATCGACGCGGTCTCCGAGGAGGCGCGGCGCGCGGGGATCCGCGTCGGGCAGCGCGTCTCCGACGCGAGGGCGCGGCTCGCGGGCATCGCGGTGCACCGCGTGAGCTACGCCGAGATCGACGCCGCGCTCGGCCGCGTCGCCGAGATCGCGCTCACCTTCGGCCCGACCGCGGCGATCGCGCTCGAAGCGCTGCCGCGTGGGGCTCCGCGCGTGAGCTGGGGGAGCGGGCCGTACGACACGGTCTGGCTCGACGTGACCGGCGCCGCGCATCTCGCGGGGGGCGAGGAGGCGTTGCTCGAAGAGCTCGAGGAGCGGATCGCCGCGCTCGGCCACTCGGTGCGGCTCGCGCTCGCGGGCGGCCCGCGGATCGCGCAGTCGCTCGCGCGCTGGGCGCCCGCGCTGCGCGGCACGCCCGGCTCGGGATCGCTCACCGCAGGCAGGCACCCCATCGCGGGATCGGGGCTCGGCGAGAGCGCGCGGGCCATGGCCTCGCTGCCGGTGCAGGCGCTCCCGGTCGACCCGGACACGTCGAGCTGGCTCATCCGCATCGGCGTGATCACGATCGGCGATCTGACGCGCCTGCCGCGCACGGCCGCGCGATCGCGGCTCGGCGAGCGCGCGAGCGAGATCATGGATCTCGCGATGGGCCGCGATCACGCGCCGCTCCTCGCGTACACCCCGCCGCGGATCGTCGTCGAGGAGACGCGCTTCGAGGACGGCGTCGAGGTCGCGGAGGCGCTCCTCTTCGCGCTGCGCGGGATGACGTCGCGCGCGGCGGTGCGGCTCGCGGCGCGCGGTGAGGCGTGCTCCGAGATCGATCTCGCGATCCTGATCCGCGAGGCGGAGCCCGTCCGCTTGTCGGTGCAGTTCCCGGGGCCGCTCTCGGACGAGGCCGATCTGCTCCGCGCGCTCAAGGTCAAGCTCGAGCGCGTGGAGCTCCCCGCGCCCGCGACGGGCCTCCGCCTCACGATCTCGAAGATCGCGCCGAGCCGCCCGGTGCAGCTCGATCTCTCGCGCGATCGCGCGACCGACCCGGATCGGCTCCCCGCGCTGCTCGCCGAGCTCAGCGCCGAGATCGGCGCCGATCGCGTGGGCGTGCTCGCGGTCCGCGACGCGCACAGGCCCGAGGCGCGCTCCGAGCTCGTGCCCGCGCACGTCGCGCTCGGCGCGGGCGGCAAGCGCCGCGGCGATCAGCTGAGCTTCCCCGGCGAGTGGAGCAAGCGCCGCACGTCGCTCGCGGACGCCGAGCCCGCGCGGCTTTTGTCGTCGCCGATCCCGCTCGGCAAGATCGGTCCGGGCGCGGTGGTGGCGGTGGATCCCGACGCGCGCGGCGTGGGCTCGCGCGTCCCCAACCCGCGGCTCTTCGCGGTGGAGCGGCTCTCGTTCGTGATGCGGCTCGACGGCGCGTGGTGGACCAAGTCCTCGGTCTCGCGCGACTACGCGCGCGTGCTCTTGAGCTCGGGCGATCGGCGCTCGCCCGCGGGGAGGGGCGCGACCGCCGAGGCGCTCGTCTACGTCGAGCGAAAGACCGGAGAGGCTTATTTGCAAGGGTGGTTCGAATAGGCCGCTCGCGCGCCGATACGCCCTGATAGCCTCGCGCTGTCATGCCGAAGAAGCGCGCGTTGCTCCTCTCCACGGCCATCCTCCTCGCGCCTGCGTGCGCCGATCCCATCACGACGACGTCCTCGTCGAGCGGCAGCGGCGGGGCCGCGGGCGGCGGGGGGACAGGCGGGGTCGATCCGACTCCGTACCTCACGGCGCCCACGTCCTGCGCCTACGATTGCCCGGGCAAAGGCTGCTCCGAGGCCGAGACTCCCTATCAATGTCCTGCGGTCGGGGCGTGGGCCTCGATTCCCCATCTCGACGCCTGCCCCGCGTGGGACGGGACGTATCCGACCCCTCCGCTCGGCGCGTGCGCCGCGTCCGCGCCGTTCGGCGCCGCGCTCGAGGCGACGGGCCCGAGCGCGATCAAGCCCGCCGCGCGCGTCCTCCCGGATGGCCGTTATATCGAGCCTGCCGGCGTCGAGCACGTGTTCGACGAGCCCGGCGTCCGCGGCGGCACCACGAGCGCGCTCGCGCTCGTCCCCGGCACGAGCTACGCGCTCGTGCTCGACACGGGCAACGACGATCACGTGCTCCGCGCGGTGGACAGGACCAAGATCGGCAGCGCGGCGGGCCCGGTCACGTCGACGCTCGTCTTCCAACCGCCGGAGAACCTCAACAGCGCGATCGCGGTCGTCTCCTCGACGCTCATCTACCTGCCCACGTCGTATGGAGTCGCGCAGGCCGTCACGTTCGATCCGGCGACAGGCACGTTGACCCGAAACGACGCGGCCTCGATCCCCATCCCGGCCGTAGGTCAAAATCCGTATTTTGCCGCGAGCCTCGCCGCGAGCCCCGACCAAAAGCGCCTCATCGTCACGCCGGTGCTCGAAGCGCGCGCGGTCGTGCTCGACATCGATCCTCTGTCACCCACCTACAAAACCGAGCTCGGCGAGGTGGATTTGAACGAGAAAGAGACCTTCGGCGTGTTCTTCGACCCTCACGACGCGAGCGGGCGCTTCGCGTACACGAGCGTCTGGGGCAGCCGAAAGGTGCTCGAGATCGATCTCTTGAACCCCTCGATGCCCGTCGTGAGCCGGACATTTTCGACCGAGGGCAACCCTCAAGGCATCTCGTTCTTGAACGGCCGTTGGATGGCGGTCGCCAACGACTATGGAGAGACCATCTCGCTCATCGACAGGATGACGAACGCCGTCACCCACGTGCCCGTCGAGGCCGCGCCCCACGCGCCCGGGCTCGACGCGTCCCTCGTCGCCTTCGACGAGGCGTCGAGCCGGCTCTACGTGCTCTTCTCGGGCGTCAACGCGGTGGCCGGCTACGACGTCGACCTCGCGCAAAGCCCGCCCGTGCTCACGCCGCTCGGGCAGCTCCCCACCTCGTGGTGGCCGGCGGGGCTCGCCGTGGGCGAGGCAGGAGAGGTGATCATCGCCAACATGCGCGGCGGGCCCATCGGGTCGTACAACGACCCGAACCCCATCGGCTCGGGCCAAGGCGACGACGAGATGCGCGGCAGCATTCAAATCATCCAGGCGCCCTCGGCGGCCCAGCTCTCGGCCGGAGAAGCGGTGGTGAAGGCGAGCTATGGAGTCGGGTCGAGGCCGGGATATCCCACCGTGAGCTGCCCCCCGGGCGCCGCGGATTTCCCCGTCCCGGCGTCGAACACCGAAGGACCCTCCAAGGCCATCACACGCGTGTTCTTCATCGTCCGGGAGAACAAGACCTTCGACGCGCTCTTCGGCGATCTCTCCACGGTGGAGGGCGACCCGCTCCTCGCCATGAAGCCCACCACCGCCGAGATGGATATGGTGTGGCCGAACCTCCGCACGCTCGGCCAAGACTTTGTGTTGGCGGACAATTTCTATAATTTGGCCGTCAAATCCACGCAGGGCCATCAATGGACCACGTACGGCCGCACCACGGATTTCTGCGAGCGCACGTGGAGCCAAGACGCGCGCCAAGTGCCCCTCTGCGGCATCGCCTCCGTCGGCCGCCCGGACGAGGGGTCGCTCTTCGAGTGGCTCCAGAACCACGGTGTCAAATACAATATCTTGGGCGAGATCGTGGGCAACCCCAAGAGCCTTCCTCCCGGGTTCGACCCGATCGACGCCAAGTACCCGGGCGGCCCGTTCCAGAACATCAGCTACAACGATCTGGAGAAGGCGTGTTACGCGGCGGGGAGGCTCCGCGTCGCGTGCAACCTGGAGCCGTTCGTCTACATGACGCTCCCCAACGATCACACGGTCGGGCTCTCCAGCACGAACCCCACGCCCGAGACCATGTGCGCCGTCAACGACGAGGCGACAGGCATGTTCCTCGACGCGCTCTCGCACAGCCCCTATTGGGCCAATTCGCTGGTCGTCATCACCGAGGACGATCCGCAGCAGGGCGGCGATCACGTGGACTACCACAGGACGCCGCTCGTCATCATCTCTCCGTGGGTCAAGCGAGGATACGTGACCCACACGCACATCGACGTGGCCTCGCTCCACAAGCTCTTCGCGCACATCTTCGGCATCCCGTACGCGAACCTCGAGATCGAGAACGCGGGGCTCCCGCTCGACGCGTTCACCTCGACGCCCGACTACACACCTTATACGTACATCCCTCATCAATGGCCCATCGGCTGCGGCACGGGCGTCACGAGCGCCGAGGAGCAGATCACCGCGTCTTGGGACATGTCGTACCCCGACGCGCAGCCCGGGCTCGGCGATCAGGTGATGCGCTGGATGCGCCGCGAGCAGCTCCAAACGCTGCCGCCCGGGCTCGCCGCCGCGGTCGAGGCGCGCAGGGCCCGTAAGGCCCAAGGCTGGGTCCCGCGCGTGGACCGCGACGACGATGACGATGATTGATGGATGGATTCGTCAGCGCTTGGCGGTCGGATCGATGCCGTCCGCCTTGAGCTGCGCGGGGCTCGCGGGGCCGGCCACGGTGCCAGAAGGGTGCTTGAACCAGCCCTTTTGATCGGCCTCGGTGGGCTTTTCACGCACCTTGAGGACGGTGAACATGCCGCCCATGTCGACGTACGAAAAAGGCCCTTTGGCGCCGCGCATGGGCAAGCTGTTCTTGGGCACGGGCATCTGCATCTCGCCCATGCCGCCCATCCCCGTGGCGCCCATGCTCATGTAGTCGGGCATCACCCGGCCCATCCGCTGATCGAGCGCGCGCGTGTCGGCGCCGACCATGTTGGGCAGGCCGTGGCCCATTTGCATCATCACGTGATGGGTCATGTGGCAGTGCATCGCCCAATCGCCCGGCTCCTCGGGCGTAAATTCGATGACACGCGTGCTCCCCACCGGGACGAGGACCGTCGTCTCGGGGTATTGCGCCGACGCGGGGACATACCCGCCGTCCGTCGCCGTCACCGTGAACGAGAGGCCATGAAGGTGGATGGGGTGGTGATCCATCGGCCCCAAATTGCCGAGCCGGATCCTCACCCGCTCTCCCTTGCCCACGACGAGCGGCTCCGTGCCCGGGAACGCCTTGCCGTTGAACGTGAGCACGTTGAAGTCGCTCATCGCGTTGGGGTCGGGCCGTTTGGCGCCCGCGTTGATCTTCCACTCGTGGGTCATCATCACGAAGTCCCGATCGACCCTCGGCCCCCTCGGGCGCTTCGGATGAACGATGAGCATCCCCACCATGCCGAGCGCGATCTGCGTCATCTCATCGTAGTGAGAGTGGTACATGAACGTGCCGGGGTAGCGGAGCGTAAACTCATAGACGTACGTCTCGCCCACAGGAATAGGCTTTTGCGTGAGGCCCGCGACTCCATCCATGCCATTCGGCAGCACCACGCCGTGCCAGTGAACGGTGGTGGGCTCAGGCAGCTTGTTGGTCACGTAGAGCCGGATTCGGTCGCCCTCGACGACCTCGATGGTGGGGCCGTGGACACGACCGTTGTATCCCCAACACTCCGCGCGCAGGCCCGGCGCAAACTCGTGATCGACCGGCTCGGCGACGAGATGGCCCACCTTCACGCCGTCGATGACGCGGAGCGGGAGCGTGGCCCCGTTGGGCGTCACGACCTTGGGTTGTTTGCCGGGCGCCGCGAAGTCCGCGGCCGGGGGCGGCGCGGCTTGCCCAAACACATCACGAGCATGGGTGAGGGCGACGGCGCCGGCGGCGACCGAAGAGAATGCCATAAACGATCGACGATCCATCTCAATGACCTCCGCCGTTGTCGTTGCCGCCGCTCATCATCCCGGAAGGGGGCATGTTGGAAGGAGACGAGACGCGCCGCCCGGCGACGAGCGCGTCGAGCGCCGCGCGCGCGGTGGCGAGCTCGCGCAGCGTCTCGACGTACGCGAGCTCGGCGTCGAGCTCCTCGCGCCTCGCTTGGAGGAGCTGAAACACGCCGATCTGCATCGCGTTGTACTGGAGGACGCTCTGCTCCACGACGCGGCGCCGCGCGGGCACGATGACGTCCTCGTATTGTTTGGCGCGCATGTGCGCGGATCGCACGCGGTTCTTCGCCTCGCGCGCGGCGGATCGGAGATCGATCGCGGCGCCGTGGTAGCGCTCGATCTGCGCGCCGAGCTCAGACTCCCGCGCGAGCACCGTGCCCTGCCTGCGATCGAAGAACGGCAGCGTGATGCGCGCGCCGCCGCCGATCTCGAAGCTCCGGCCGTCCTGCTCCGCGTGCATGTCGATCGCGATCTCGGGCAGGAGCCCCTCGGTGCGCGCGAGGCCGACGCGCCTCGCGGTCGCCTCGATCCGGCTCTTGGCCTCGGCGAGATCCAGGCTCGCCTTGATCACGATCCGCTCGAGATCCTGCGGCGCTCCGTCGCTCGCGCCGGCCGCGGGCAGCGCCGCGGCGGCGGTCCACGCGGTGTCCTTGCCGTGGAGCCCGAGGAGGCGCTGCATGCGCTCGCGCCGATCGAGCGCGTCGAGCTCGATCTCGGCGGCGGTCGCGCGCGCGCGCTCGTACGCGGCCTCCTGCGTCACGAGGTCGAGCTCGGGGATGTTGCCGGCCTTGAAGAGCGCGCGCGCCGCATCTCTGCCCGCGGCGAGCGTGTCGAGCGCGCGCACCGCGATCGCGAGCCTCTGCTGCGCGGCTTGGAAGGCGTAGAAGCCGGCGCGCACGTTGAACCCGAGCTCGATCACGGCGCCCGCGGACCGGTAGCGCGCGGCCTCCAGATCGGCGCGCGCGGCGCTGCTGCGGAGCGGCGCGAGGATCGCGTGCGTCAGATCGTATTCGACCTCGAAGTCGGTCTGGAGCGGCTGCGTGCGATCGGCGGGCCTCCGCACGTCGAAGCGGAACGCGGGGTTCGGGGGCAGGCCCGCTTGCACGTAGAGCCCGCGCGCGACGCCGAGCTCGCGGAGCTGCGCGCGCAGCTCGCGGTTCTGCGTGAGCGCGACGCGCACCGCGGTGTCGGCCGTGAGCGGATCGCGCAGCAGCGCCGCGAGATCCTTCGCGCTCGCGGGGTCCACGTCCGAGGTCACGAGCCCGTCGGCGATCGGCGCGCGCGACAGCTCGCGGACGCGCGCGAGATCGGAGCCGATCGACGTCGACACGCACCCGGTCGCGCCGAGCGCGAGCGCCGCGATCGTCGCTTCAATGATGCGCGTGGCCGGCATCGGCGCCTCCGTCCGGCGCGGGCGCGCCGTGGTTGTGATGGTGGTGCGCGTGATCGCCCATCGGGGCCGGAGCGTCGCCGGAGCCCGCGTCGTGGAGCCCTGCCCACCCCTCGGCGCGCTCGCCCGGCAGCGGCGGATCCGCGGCGAGCATCACGCCGACGGACGCCGGAGGCGCCTCGGCGGCGTCGGGGGACGCCGCGGATTCGTTCGGGAACGAGGATGGAAGGCCCGGCGCGCACGCGGTCGCGAGCGCCGAGAGCGCGAGCGAGAGCTTCGCTCGGATCGAGAGAGGCATGATCGAAGGTCCTCCTGGTGCGGCGTACGGACGCATCTAGCGCCGAGCCATTACACCGTGACCCGTCGATCAAGAACCTCGGCGGCGGAGGCGCTCGATCTGGGCGTCGAGATCGTCGTCCCCGGCGGCCTCGGCAGGGGACGGGGAGGGGGCGATGCGCGCCTTGGGAGAGGCCGCGATGCGACGTTTGTCGGGCGCCGCGGCCGGCGCGCCGTCGCGCAGGAGCCGGGCCGCCACGATGCCGCCGATCAAGCCGAACAGGTGGCCCTCCCACGAGACGCCGATCTGGTTCGGGAGCACGCCCCAGAGCGCGCTGCCGTAAAGAAGAAAGACGGCGACGCTGCCGACGATGGGCCACACGCGCCGCTCGAAGAAGCCGCGCGAGATCAGGTAGCCGAGGTAGCCGAAGATGAGGATGCTCGCGCCCACGTGCACCGACGCGGACGCGCCGATGAGCCACACGCCGAGCCCGCCGATGATCGCCGAGATCGCGCTCACGATCGCGAGGTAGCGCTTCTTGCGCTGCATGACGATGGCGCCGAGCAACGCGAACGGCAGCGTGTTCGCGAGGAGGTGCGCGAAGCTCCCGTGGAGGAGCGGCGCGAAGAGGATCCCGACCAAGCCGTAGAGCGTGCGCGGGTGGATGCCGAGCGCGGCGAGCCGGCCGCCGAAGACGATCGCGTTGATGATCTGGATCGCCCAGAGGAGGCCCACGAGGCCGCCCATGATCTTCGCCTGCGCCTTGATCTCGCCGAAGAGATCGCGCCACGCGCCCTCGGTGTCGCTCTGCTTCTTCTCCACGCCCCGAGTATGCCACTCAAGCGCGGACGATCGATCGGCCTGCCTCGGTCAAGGCCGCGGCGTAACACGCGAAGCACGAAGGCGCGTAGCGATCGTCGCCGCCGAGCGCGACCTGCTCGCCTTCGAAGACCGCCTTGCCGCCCGCGAGCCTCATGTTGACGATCGCCTTGCGGTTGCAGAACTGGCAGGTGACCTTGACCTCTTCGATGCTGTCCGCGAGCTCCAAGAGCCGCCGCGAGCCCTCGAAGAGCTGCGTCTGAAAATCGGTGCGCAGGCCGTAGCAAATGACCGGCACGCCGGGCGTGAGCGTGAGCATGCGGAGCTCTTCGACGACGCGCGCCGAGAGGAACTGCGCCTCGTCCACGAGCACGCAGTGCAGGCCCTCGAACCGCTTGGGATCGAGCTTCGTGTCCGCGTCGAGCAGGAGGTCGACCGGCGCGTCGAGCCCCGCGCGCGAGACGATGGCGCCCGCGGCGAAGCGATCGTCGATGCGCGGCTTGAGGAGGAGCACCTGCTTGCCCTGGCTCCTGTAGTTGTGCGCGACAGCCAGCAGGTTGAGCGTCTTGGCGCTGCTCATCGTGCCGTGGCGAAAGTAGAGCTTGGCCATCGTGGTTATCGCGGGGTGAGCCTTCGGACGAGCCCGCGCAGCGCGAGCACGTACGAGTCCGGTCCGAAGCCGCTCACCTTGCCGGCGCACGCGCAGGCGATCACCGATTTGTGCCGGTACTCCTCGCGCGCCTCGGGGTTCGTGAGGTGCGCCTCGATCACGGGCAGGCCGCTCGCCTTGATGGCGTCCATGATCGCGAGCGACGTGTGCGTGTACGCGCCGGCGTTGATCACCACGCCCGCGAAGCCCTCGTCCGCGGCGCGGCCGATCCACGTGACGAGATCGCCCTCGTGGTTCGATTGCCGGCACTCGACGCGCGCGCCCAGATCGCGCGCCTCGTCGGCCAACATCGCGTGGATGTCCGCGAGCGTGGTCGTGCCGTAGATCGCGGGCTCGCGCTTGCCGAGGCGATCGAGGTTGGGGCCCGAGAGGACCAACACCGAAGCGGCCATCGAGGAGGTCAGGCGAGCTCTTCGCGGAGCTTGGGCACGCGGGTGCGGAGCATGTAACGCGCCTTGCCGATGTTCCCGTCGGGGCTCAGCGACAGCGCCACGAAGTACGACGCGTTGACCACGCGGATGAGCGTCGTCACCTTCTCGGCTTGGATCGCCACCTCGGCCGTCTCGCCCGCGTCGAGCATCTGCGCCGCGCGCTGGATGGACTTGAGCACCACGCTGAACTCCGCGCCGATCGTCGTGATGTCGAACGGCGCGTCGGGCTTGGAGTAGCTGTCGACCGCGATGCCCTCGAAGTCCATGAGCAGCGTGGCGAGACCACCTTCGGTCCCTTCGACGACCTCTTTGAGCACGGTCTGGAACATGGGCCGGTAGGGTAACCAAACCTGCGAGCATGGGGAAACATTCGATCGATCGAGCGGCGGATACCCGCGCGTGACCTTTCGCGAACCCTCTTGCATCCTGCCCATAACCGAGCCATTCCCGCCCCCGGGGCACCCGCTCTACGGCACGCCTTGACCGTCCTTGCGGCGAGCGGCTAACGTGCGCCTACCTTTGAGCGCCGTCCCCGGCTCGCTTCGGGGTCGGGACGATCAGCCCTCATCGGCCTCTTTGGGAAGGACGATCCATCTACCATGCGTGCACGAGCAGGGGATCCGCCCCGCACGATGCCTCAAAAGATCCTCGCTGGACGCGCCGCCGATCCGCAGCTGAGAGGCGATCTGGTCGAGGTCAAGGTCGACCAGATCATCCTCTCGCGCTCGCCGTCGCGCGCCCTCGGCGAGGCGCTCGCCGCCGGCATGAAGAAGACCACGGTCGAGGCCGCGGTCGCGTACGACGGCACGTGCGTCACGGACGCGGCGTCGCTCTCGGACGTCGAGGAGGGGGCTCCGCGCTCGGTCTCCCCGGATTTCCCCACGCACAACGTGCCCATCGCGCGGCCCGGGATCGGCTTCCCGGGGCCGGTCCACATCGAGCGGTTCGCGGCGCCCGCGCGGCTCGCGCTCACGGATGATCCTCGCCTCGCCACGGTCGGCGGCATCGGCATGCTCTCGCTCGTGGTCTCGCCCGCGCAGCTCGGCCGCGCGCTCGCGACGGGATCGATTTGGGTCCGGCCGCCGCGCAGCGTGCAGGTCCATTTGTCGGGCCGCATCCGCCCGTTCGTGTGCGCGCGCGACGTCGCGCTCGAGCTGCTCCGGCGCGGCATCGACGAGGTCGTGCGCCGCATCGAGCGCGAGCACGGCGCGCCCGTGGTGCTCGAGCTCGCGGGGCCGAGCGCGCGCCTGCTCTCCGTGGCGGAGCGCGCGGTGCTGTGCGGGATCGCGCCGCAGGTCGGCGCCGCGGCGGCGCTCTTCGTGAGCGACGAGAAGACCGAGGTGTTCCTCCGCGATCAGCGGCGATCCAAGGCGCATCGCGCGCTCGTGCCGGACCCCGGCGCGCCGTGCGAGGAGGTGATCTCGCTCGATCTCGCGACCGTGGATCCGCTCCTCATGGACGAGGCGGGCGTGGTGCGGCCCGTGCGTGATCTCGCGGGCAAGCCTGTCTCGCAGGTGGTCTTGGGCGGTGACTCGGGCGTCACGCTGCGCGACATGCTCGCGGCGGCGCTGCTGCTCAAATCGAAGCGCGTCCCGTCGCGCCTCGATCTGCTCGTCGCGCCGCCGTCGCGCCAGGTGCTCGAGGTGCTCGCGCAGTCGGGCGCGCTCGTCGATCTCGTGGCCACGGGCGCGCGCATTTTGGAGCCCGATCGGCGCATCCTCACGTCGGAGATCTACCCGCCGTCGCAGGTGGGCATCTCGATGCGCACGGTGGATCCGGGCCCGCGCGCCGCGGGCGCGCCGTCGTTCGTGGTCGCGTCGGCCGAGACGCTCGCGTACGCGGTCGCGACCGGCGCGGTGGGCGATCCGCGATCGTTCAAGCGGCCCGTGCGCGTGACGGTGCCGCGCGCGTTGCCCACCGATGACGTCCTCATTTTGCGCGACAAGAAGGGCGAGCAGACCCCCGCCAAGAAGGCGCCTGCGCCGCCCGCGCCGGTGCCGTTGAAGGGCCCCGCAACGCTCGCGATCGTCGAGCATTTGCCGCGATCCGAAGGCCAGCCCGGTGTCGGTGCGCGCGGCGTCGCGTCGCCCGCGCTCCCTCCGGTGGCCGAAGGGATCGCCGGGTATGCGCTCGTGCTCGCGTCGCTCGACGAGGTCCGTGTCGCGGTCGAGCAGGCCGCCGAGCTCGGCGGGGTGCGCGCGATCGTCGCGTCGTTCGTGCCCGCCGCGGCCGTCTCGGCGCTCGCGAGCGAGGGCATCGCCGCCTTCTCCGCGACCGACGAGGCGCTCGAGTCCCTCCGCGGCCAGAAGACCCTCGCGGTCCCTGCGCCGGCGCAGTGGGGGGACAAAGTGCAGGTCGTCGCGGGCAGCGCCAAGGCCGATCTCGCGTGGTGCGCGATCGGCTTGGAGCGCGCGTGGACGCACGCGGGCCACCTCGGCAAGCCCGCGGAGCCGGCCGCGGGGCGCGCCAAAGCCGCGCGCTGATCAGTCGTCCGCGAGCTCGGCGCGGAGCGCCGCGAGGAGCCGCTCGATCCACGAAGGCTCCACGTAGCGCGGCGTCGAGACGCGCAGCACCGCGAACGCGGAGTCGCGACCCACGTCGACCGGGTACGTAGAGCCCGTGCCGCCGACGTGCACGGGGCCCTGCGGCCACATGAAGATCGGCACCTCCACGCGCGCGTGATCGTAGAGCCGCTCGTGGAGCGCCTCGATGCGGGCGCCCTGCGCGGGCAAGAACAGCGAGAACATCGCGCCGAGCATCGCGTCCGGGCAGGGCGCGTCGAGGCCGAGCGCGGCCGTCACGTGGCGTCGCGTGCGGACCGCGGCCTCGTGGTTGTCGCGCATCCACGCGGCGAGGCCGCCGGGCAGCGCTTCGAGGAAGCGGATCGCGCTCGGGACCGCGAGGTACGCGGAGGGATCCCACGTGCCGGTCCAGTCGAATTCGAGCCGAAATCGCGAGCGATCCGCGCGCGTCGCGTTGGCGCCGTGGCTCACGACGAGCGGCCTCACGCGATCGCGTTTGTCGCGGCGGACGTGGAGGAACGCGGCGCCTTTGGGCGCGCAGAGCCACTTGTGGAAGTTGCCCGTGGTGTACGCCGCGCCCGTCTCTTCGAGGCTCATCGGCACCATGCCGGGCGCGTGCGCGGCGTCGACCAGCGCGTCGACGCCGCGATCGGCGAGCGCGCGGACGATCGCGTCGATCGGAAAAATAAGCGCCGTTGGGCTCGTGATCTGGTCGATGAGGCAGAGCTTGGTCCGCGGCCCGACGCGCTCGAGCAGCGCGCCCAGGACCACGTCGGAGGACGTGATGGGGAAGGGGATCTTGGCCACGACCACGCGCGCTCCGGCGCGCGCCGCCGCGGCGTGGAGCGCGTTCGCGCATGCGTTGTAGGCGTGGTCGGTGGTGAGCAGCTCGTCGCCGGGCGCGAGATCGAGCGACGCGAGGACGGTGCTCACGCCTTCGGTCGCGTTGCGCACGAACGCGAGATCGTCGGCCTGCGCGCCGGTGAGCAACGCCACGCTGGCGAGCGCCTCGTCGAGCAGCGGCTCCAGCGCGCGCAGGAAGAACTGGACGGGCTCGCGCTCCATGCGCGCGCGGATCGCGGCCTGCTCCTCTTGAACGGCGATGGGGCACGCGCCGAACGATCCGTGGTTGAGGAACGCGACCTCGGGATCGAGGCTCCAGAGCGAGCGAAGAGGGCTCATCGTCGGTGACGCGGTAGCTACCACGGTCCTGTGATCGCAGCCACGCGCGATCAATCGGCGCAGCAGAGCACGCCGCCCGCGGCGCTCGATCCTTTGGTGACGGCGTTGGCCTCGTTGCAGCCGTCGCCGCCGCACGACCAAGGCGGGCCGAGCGTGGCGCAAAGATTGTTGGAGAAGCGATCCAAGATCCCGCACTCGTTGTCGAGGACCTCACCGAGCGATCCGCACCCGAAGAGATCATTGGCCGTGAGCGTGGTTTGCGCGCACCCGGCCGCGCACGAGCACCCCGTGCACGTGACCGGATCGGTGCTCATGCCGAGCGCGCACACCTTGCACCCGGTGCTGCTCTGCCGCGTCACGAAGAACAGCCCAGGCCCTGGAGCGGCGCCCGCGCACGCCGAGGGAGAGCGCGCGGCGACGTCGTTCGGCCCCGTGCAGACATGGAATCCGGGCGCGCAGAGGTCGGCCACGCTGCACCCTGCGCCCGAAGGATTGGGGCTCGTGTTGCCCGCGACGTGATCGCACGCGGGCGCGAGCGTCGCGATCAACCCGGGCACGGACCAGCCGCCCGAGCAACCGGCGATGAGCGGGTGGGTCGCCGTGTTGACGAAGCCCTCGCGCGTGCCATCGGCGCAGCCGGGCGCACAGCCATTGTCGATGACGCCGTTGCAATCGTCGTCGAGCGCGTTGCACGCCTCGGGGGCAGGCAACGTTTGACCGAGACAAGGCCCGAACATGCCGTTTGCTTGGCACGTTCGAATACCAGGCTCGCACGCGCCTACGCCGTTCGTGCCGGGCGGGCCGTCATAACAAGGCTCGATCGCGCCCGGTGTGCAGCCCGAGCTCCCCGACGACGAGCTGGACGATGACGACGACGAGCTGGACGACGACGACGACGAGCTGGACGACGACGAAGAAGAGCTGGAGGACGAAGCGCCGGACGAGGATGTCACCGTCGAAGACGACGACGTTGAGCCCCCTGCGCCGCCGCCGCCCTCGGACGAGGAAGGGCTCGGCTCGCGCAGCGAGCTCCTGCCGCCGCAACCTGCCCATAGGGAGAGCCCGGCCCAGAGGGTCACCGCAGCGGCCGTTCGTGCGCGCATCCCTTCTTTTTACACCATCTCACATCGTGGAGACGGCGCTCGAATCAACCCCGATGTGGTTACCGAGATCGATCTTTCCCGGGGGAGCCTCACGCCTTGTTGGAATGCCGCGCGGGCGTCTCCCATCGACGGTTTGAACGCGGAGACATCCTCATAGGCCACCTCCAAAGCCACCTCTGTAAAACGCTCGCAGCTCTCCCAGGCGCTCGAGCGCGGTGCGCAGGTGGACCCCGAAGAAAGCGCGCTCAAGCCCGCTTGCGCGCCGCGATATGTGTGGTCTGCCCGATCCGGCGGCGGATCCGCTCTCGCTCTTCAAACCGGCTCACCAGCGTAGGCGCACGCTCCATGGCGCGGATCCGGTCGCGCAGGTCGGTCTGAAGACAACCGTCTATCCAATCCCCCAATCGTGAAGCATGTCAATCTGGACCCGGCGAGCCTTTACGGCGTCTCATTAGAAGTCATCTCATGAATCGTCACGAGCGCACCGCTGCTTCTACGCGGCGGATGAAGCGGCGACGGGCCTGGCCCGAGAGCAAAAGCAAAAGGCCGGATGAGGGAACCTCAATCCGGCCTTGATGCAGAGGCAATCTGCGGAGCGGGAGACGGGATTTGAACCCGCGACGTCAACCTTGGCAAGGTTGCACTCT
>CAYTJL010000068.1:33449-38909 GCA_964437785.1 uncultured Polyangiaceae bacterium | reverse complement strand
GCGGCCCAACGGCATCTCGACGCCGGCCTTCGCTGGGACTTCGGCGCGCCGGCCAGCCTGCGCCCGTTCGTCGAGGCAAGGGCCGAGAAGACGGACGATGATAACGAGCTGTGGAGCTTGCTCCGTTGGCTCGAACAACACGATGTCCCGCGGGGCCGCCGGCTCGGCTTCCTCCTCGCTCGTCTGGAGAAAAGGGCCCTGAGCCACCATCTCTTGTCGATGCTCGCGTCGATGCTGGCGACGCGCTCTGCATGGGAGAACGAGGGAGCAAAGGTCCTGCGCGCGCTCCTGAAAAGGGGTGACTGGGCTGCTCTCTCCTCGCTCTGGTACGCGCTCATGGATGCGCGGCCGTCTGTCCCTGCTTCGAAGGAGCCCAACACTCCAGAGGAGCGCAACAAGATGCTGGCGGCCGTGCACCTCGCGTTCGCCAAGGTGATCGTGCAGACCGCGGCCGAAGCGGCGGACGCGGGCGACGAACAAGGGCTCGTTTCGGCGCTCACCGCGCTGCTCAAGCTCGATCCCCCGCCGCCCATCGTGCGCGAGCTGGCCGGGCTCAAGCGCAACCGGGATTTGTCGAGCCGCGTGGTCGAGAGGATCGACGCGGGCATGAAGCTCTTCAAATCGATGGAGGGTCGCGAGCCCTCGTTCGACGCGCTGTTCGAAGCGACGAGGCTGCTCTACAAGAGCAGCGCGCCCTCGGAGGCTTTGGAGCCGAGCGCGGGCTGAGGCGAAAGACAAGGCCGGGGAGCGGCCCTATCATGCGGGCCGCGTGTGCGCGCTCCGCGCCCCCCGGCGCGGGTCTCGATCCATTGGACCCGATGATGTTGATCCGCGAAGCCCTCGATCTACCGCAAATCACAGCCCTGGACGAGTTCATCACCCGGCTCGACGACTCCGAAGATCGCGTGCGCCGGAGCCTCGAACAGTTCGTGCTGCCCGACGAGGTTCACAAAAAGCTCGATGGAATGCTGCGCGACGTAGGCAACCGCGTCGCGCAGGGCCGCGACACGGGGCGCTTCATTTACGGCACGTTCGGCAGCGGCAAGAGCCACTTGATGACGGTGCTCGGCAAGATGCTCGAGCGCGACGAGACCCTCTACGCCGTGGGCGATCCGGCCCTCTCCGCGCTGCGGGCCAACCACGCGTGGATCGATCAGCACCGCACGCTCGTGGTCCGCGTCAACATGATGGGCAAAGCGTCGCTCAGCTCGGCGCTCTACACGGCCTTCAACGCGGCGCTGCCCGACGGGGCCGAGCGGCTCACGTTCACCAACGAGCAACAGATCTTCGCCTTGATCGAGCGGGACGCCGCGCGGCACTACGGCGGCCTCGATGGCCTCTTGAAGAAGGCGATCGAGGACGAGGCCATACCGAGCGTGAAGTTTTATGAGCGCGCGCGCAAAGGCAACCTGGAGGCGCAGCTCGATCTCGCGGCGCGCCTCCAAACGTGGCGCGATCACGGCGGCAGCGCCGTGCGGCCCGAGGACCTTTGGGTGCCCGCGCCCGAAGGGTTCGCGCGCATCTCGCGGCACGCGAAGGCGCTCGGGTTCACCGCGATCACGTGGCTCGTGGACGAGCTCGTGATCTGGATCCGCGGCAAAGGGCGCGAGGAGTACATGGCCCAAGTCAACGAGCTCTCTTCGCTCGTCGACCACGACGGCGCCGCGAGCCGGGTGGTGCCGTTCTTCGTGGCCGTGGCCGTTCAACAAGACATCGCCGAGACGTGCCCGCAAGACCTCTCCGAGAAGGGTTTCCGCGAGCAGCTCGGCTTCATCAGCGATCGCTTCAAGCCTTTTTTGACGCTCGAAGATCAAGACCTCTACGAGGTCGCCGCGCGCCGCGTGCTCCGCCGCAGGCCCGAGACCAAAGAGGCGTTCGAGAGCGCGATCGAGGCCACGTTTCGCAAGCACGCGGAGGCCATCAAAGACCTGTCGGGTGAGCTGAGCCCGGCCGTCACGCGCAAGCTCTATCCCTTCCATCCCGCGCTGCTCCGGGTGCTCGTCGACGTGACCCAAGCGCTCTCGCGGAGCAGGACCGCCATCGCCGCGCTCTACGGGCTGCTCGCGCAGTACCCGGCGCTCGAGGTGGGCTCGTTCCTCCCGCTCGGCGCGCTGTTCGACATCATCTTCACCTACGACAACGTCGAGAGCGTGCGTAAGCGCGAGCAGACGCCCGTCGCCAAACGCTTCGTCGACGCCGCCGACACGTACGAGAGGCTCCGCGGCAAGATCGACGACGCGGCGAGATCGGTCACGGGAGCCCAGCCCGAAGAGCTCCACCAGCTCGTTCGAACGGTGCTCCTCTGTCAGCTCAGCGAGCGACCGTACTTCCCTTCGGGGCGATCGCTGCGCGAGCGCGTGACCGCGGCGACGCTCCTCCGGCTCAACCAGAGCGACGTCCGCGCGCTCACCGAGCGCACCGGCGTGAGCAAGGTGGTGAGCCTGTTTCGGACCTTGGCCGCGAACGAGCCTCAGATCCAACTGACCGGCGAGGCGAACGATCCGATCATCACGATCAAGACCGAGCAGATCGACATCGAGAAGGTGCTCGCCGCGGCGCGGGGTCGCGTCATGCACCAAGACCGCTTCGCCCAGTGCGTGAAGATCATCGACGGCGAGCTCGGCTTGGGCCTCGGCAAATCGAAGCGGGCGACCTTGAACGTCACGTGGCGCGGCACCAAACGAAAGGGCCAGGTGCGCCTCGATAACGTGCGCACGTTGAGCTACGCCGGGCAAGACAACGAGTTCGACGCGGGGGACAGCGACCTGTTGATCCTCGTCGACTATCCCTTCGACGAGAAGCCCGGCGCCACGCGGCAAGACGACATCGACACGATCGAAGAGGCGCGCCGTCGCAAGCGCCAATGGTCGGTCGCTTGGCTCCCCGAGCACTTCACCGACGCTGAGAAGCGCGCGCTCGAGAACGCCGCGGCGATCGAGAAGATCCGCGAGGACAAGAGGACCTTCCTCGACGATCAATATTCGCCGAGGGAGGCGCAGAGCATCGCGTTGGCGCTCGAGTCCTTCCTCGGCACGCAGCACGAGGTGCTGAAGAGCGCGGTGCGGCGGCTCTACTTCGAGGAGGGCGCGATCCACGGCTGCTCGGATCTCCTCAACGGGATCTCGGTCGTAGGGCGCGACACGAGCAAAGCGCTCGAAGGGATCGCGATCGCGATCTTGGACGCGCGCTATCCGCAGCACCCGCACTTCAAACGACGCGTTCAACGCACCGAGCTGGAGCGCCTCGCCGAGTGGGTGGCGCAGGCCGCGCAGACCGGCGAGCACGTCGAGCTCAAGAGCGGCGACATGGAGATCGTCGACGCGTACGGCGTGCCTCTCGAGATGGTCTACAAGAGCGAGAGCTCGATCAGCCGCAGGACCGATGGGCGCTTCCTCACCGCGATCCATGGATGGATCGCCAAAGAGCCCGCGCGCTTCAAGGCGTCTTCGCTGCGCGAGAAGCTCTCGGCCGGGGGCAAAGAGGGCTTTGGCTTCAACGACGACGTGATCCGCTTCTTCCTCTTTTATCTGCTCCAGGTGGAGGGGTACGAGGCGCAGATCAAAGGCGAAGGCCAGACCATCGACGGCCTCGCGAGCCTGCCTGCGGAGTTCGATCTGGTGAAGGCCGACGTCGTCGACGCGCCCACGTGGGACAAGGCGCGGAGCGTGGCCAAGCGCGTGTGCGGCGTGGAAGGGCGCGCGGATCTCCCTTCTCCGCCCGAACAATCCAAGCTGTCACGCGACGTCGGGATCGCGGCCCGGCGGCTCAAGGACGACGTCGACTCCTTCGTCGCTCTTTATCGATCCGTGCTCGATTGGGCGAAGGTGGCGCCCGGTACGTCGAAGCGCGCCGAGGAGGTCAAGAAGCTCTCCGAGCTCCTCGGCGATCTGCTCGCCACCACCGCCCATGGAGATCGGATGCGCACGCTCGCGGCGCTCGACGGCGGCCCGATGGTCGAGGCGTTCTCCGTGCTCCAACGCCACCTCGCGGGCGAGAAGAGCGCGCTCACGACGATCGACATGCAAAAACGGGCGTTCGAGCACGTCAGCGATCACGGCTCCGAAGCCGAGAAGAAGGCCGTGGTCACCGCGCTGCAAAACATCCTGCGTGAGCCCGTGAGCGAGCCTCGGAGGCTCGCGGCCGTCGCGAGCACGTGGGTGAAGGAGGCCGACCGGATCTTCGGCGAGGTGCTCAAGCGAGGACAGCGACCCGACCACGATCGGAGCCCCGATCGCCAACCTCGGAGCTCCAAGCCTCCGCCCGAGAACGACGTGAAGCCGAAGGCGGGATCGGTGACCAAGCAGCGAAAAGCCGTCGCCAAGCGCGCGCTCCGCGAAGCGGTCCTGGCCGCGCTCAACGAGGCGATGAGCGATCTCGAAGGGGACCACTTCGATCTCGATCTCACGCTTCGCTCCGCGCGCGATCCCGAGGGCGGGAGCCGCTCGTGACGCTCGGCGAGCGCGTGCTCGACTGGCTGCTCCGCCGCCACGCTTCGCAGCGACGCATCGAGGCCGATCTCGTGCTCGTCCGCGCGCATCCATCCATCCTCGGCGCTCCCGCGACGATCACACACGGCGGCGCTCCGTGGCAGCTCGCGATCGCGCGCGGTGAGCTGACGCTGCGGAGCGCGCTCCTCGGCGGAGGGCGCTTGATCGCGTCGGTGCCCGAAGGCCTTCGGATCCCGATCGATTTGCTCGATCGGGCGTACCTGCGCCGGCCGCTCACGGTGGAGGCGCAGGACGTCATCGCCGCGATCGCGGGCAGGTTTTGTGTGCGCATCCAAGACGCGACGCTCGCGCGGGCGATCCTCGATCACGCCGAAGATCTCGCGCGACAGAGCGGCGCGTGGACGTTGACCGGCGGGAGCGTCGTCACCGAGGAGGAGGTCAAGCAGGTGATCGCCGCCGCGGAGATCGGCTTCGATCGCAAGCTCACGCACCTCCCGCCCGCCGTGCTCTTGGATCGATGGATCACCGATGGGTCCCCAAAACCAAGGCTCCCCGAGCTCGTCAAGAAGCTCCTCTCCGCGGCGCATGGTCGTGAAGGGGAGTGGCTCGCGTGGGCCATCGGGGAGGGCGATCTCGATCCGTTGCTCGCCGCGGGCGCGCTCGCGGGCAGCGCGCGGGGCCGCGCCGTCGCGCCGAAGATCCCCGGCGTCGATGACGATCGCGAATGGGACGCGCTCCGCGTGTTGGTCGAAGGCGCGGTGCGCGAGGCCCATCGGCGCTCACCCATCGCTGCGATCGATCGCCTGCGTTCGGCCGAGGCGCTCGCTCATCGCGCTGGGCTTCGAAGCGGAGACGCGCCTCATCACCCGCTGCTGCGCTCTACGATCGAAGCCGCGTTGCACGAGCACGCGCATCAAACAGCGGCCGGCGCGCCACCTTCCCCGATCGAGCTCGAGCCGCTCGAACGAAACCTGCACAACGGCGCGCTCCGCCACGCGCTCGATCTCGTTCG
>CAYTJL010000068.1:0-33349 GCA_964437785.1 uncultured Polyangiaceae bacterium | reverse complement strand
CGCGTGAGGTCGAAGCCTATCGAAACGCGGCGTTGCCCGATCCGTTGCCGCTCCACCTCGTGACGCGCGCGCTGATCCGCCCGCTCGTCGACGCAGGGCTCCGCGTGCTCCTCGTGGTGCTGGACGGCTGCGATCTCGGGACGCTCTACGAGATGCTCATCCTCGGCGACAGCGCGCAGAGCAACGTCGGCCTTCGTTTACCGAGCACCGAAGGGCGCCTCAAGACCGAGCTCGAAGACGCGGGCGCGTTGCACGTTGGTCTCTCGCCGATCCCGACCGTGACGAGCCACGCTCGTCGTGCGCTGTTCGCAGGGGAGATCCCCAGGAATCCTGCGCTCGACGAGGCCGAGGACGCCGCCGCGAGCGCGCGCGCGGATCGCGACGCGTGGGCAAAGAACGCAGCGCTCCGCGACATCGCGAAATGTTTGTTCCTCAAGGGTGATCTCGGCGCGGATGGATCGAACGTCCTCGATCGCATCAACGCGGACGAAGACGAGGTCATCGCGGCTGTATGGAACGGGGTGGACGACGCGCTGAGCAGCCATGAGACGACCGCGATGGGGCCCTGGCGCTTCGCGGGCGTGGGCGGCGGCCTCGCGAACGTGCTCGAAGCGGCTGCGCGGCGGGGCTTCGCGATCGTCGTGACGAGCGACCATGGTCACACGCCGTTTTGGGCCGCAGATCGCAGGGTGGCTGCGAAGGGCCCACAACGCTGGTCGAGCGAGCCGCTCGCTTCGTCGACGACGTTCTCGGGCTCGGGGCTGCGCAACGCGCCGATCCACCTGCTCACGTCCGTAGGTGCTTTTGCAGGGACACAGGCCCGAGGATTTCACGGCGGCGCGAGCCTCGAAGAGGTCATCGTCCCCATCGCGTTGCTCGGCGCGCTGAGCTTGCCCGAGGAGGGACGACCGGTGCCGCCCGCGTGGTGGACGGGAGAGCCTGCGATCGAAGCTCGAACGCCGGCCCCGTACGCGCGGGAAGCGATCGCGCCGCGCGTGATCGCGGCGCCGGGCAAGCGCCTCTCGGACGCGCGCGAGGCGCTCCGTGATGAGCCCGAGAGCCTGAAGGTGATCGACGTCATCGCGGACAAGAAGGTGATCGGCGTCACGCAGCTCGCGAAGCTCATCGGCAAGAAGCCTTTCCTCCTCCGCGGCCAGGTGAACGAGATCCAGCGCGCTTTGCAGGCCAAAGGCGCGGAGGTGCCTTTTACGGTCGAGGAGCAGGACGACGAGCAGGTGTACCGCTGGAAGCCTCGCTCGTGACGGCGTAAGGAGAGCCCCGCGTGTCGATCGATCCTCGCATCGCAGACATCATCATCGAGTCACTCCGCGGCGGTGAGGTGCCCCGCGAAGGGCTCGAGCACTTCGCGACCGGGATTGATGCGCAGGTGGCGGCGCTCGAAAAAGAGCTCGGTCGAATCGCGGACCAGCGAGGTCGCTACCGCTTTTTGCGGGGCGAGTTCGGCGCGGGCAAGACGTTCTTTTTGCGGTTGTTCGCGGCGCGGGCGCGCGCCGCGGGGTTCGCGACGAGCTACGTGCGCGTGAGCTATCCAGAGGTGCCGCTCCATCAGCCAATCGCGATCTATCGCGCCGCCGCGGCGGGGCTCGGGGTCGCGCACAAGCTCGACAGCGCGCTCCGCGAGGTCTTGGAGCAGTGGCTCTTCCGGCTCTCGGAGCGCGTCGCTGATCCCGACATCGGCGAAGGGATCGGCGATGATCACCCGAGGTTCGCGGACGCGCTGGAGGCCGAGGCGAGGCGGATGCTCGGCCCTGTGGTGGACGCCGCGCCCGCGTTTGCGCAGGCGCTCAACGCGTACGTGCGCGCGTCGCTCCGCGAGGACGCGTCCGAAGCGCGCGCCATGCTCCAGTGGCTTGGAGGCGACGACAAGATCGCAGCGAGCGCGCGCAGGCAAGCGAACATCTCTGGCAAGCTCGGCCATCAGGACGCGCTCGGGATGTTGCGCGCGCTCGCGACGGTCACCGTGCAAGCTGGGTATCGCGGCCTCGTCCTTTTGATTGACGAGGTCGAGCGGCTCGTGAAGGTGCCGCGGGCGGACGCGCGCAAAGGTGGTCTTACGTTGATTCAAAACTGGATGGGCGCGCTCGACGCGGGGCAGCTCCCCTCTACGCTGATGGTGATCGCGGGAACGACGTCGTTCTTCGACTCTCCGCGCGGCGTGCCCCTGCTGGAGCCGCTCGAGCAGCGGATTGGCCGGCTCGATACGGGGCCTTTCCCAGACATGGACGCGGTGCAGGTGCGGTTGCCCGCGTTCGACGTTCCGCGGTTGATCGAGGTGGGGTCGCGCGTGCGCGAGCTTTATGAGGTCTGTTATCCGGGCACGGCTCATCGGATCACGGACAAGTTCCTCGGAGCGCTCGCGCGCGAGGTCGCGGGGGCCTTTGGCGGTCGGGTGGAGATTACGCCGCGGCGGTTTTTGCGCGAGCTCGTGAGCGTGCTCAGCCGCGCGCAGCAGCACGCCACGTTCGTGCCCGAGGAGCATTATCAGCTTCGGCTCGACGAGGCGGGCTCACCTGCGATGACCGATCAAGAGCGGGCGGCGCGCGAAGGCCGCCTGCCCGGCGAGGTCGAGCAAGAGTCTTTGTCCGACGAGATCGATCTGTGAGCGAGGAGCCTTTTGCGCGCCTGCACCCGTCGGTGCGTTACCTCGTCTCGGAGGTGCTGCGGTTTCCGTCGCTCCGCCCCGTCCAAGCGATGGCGATCCCGCCGATCCTCGGCGCTCGTGACGTCGTCTTGCTCGCGCCGACCGCGGGTGGAAAGACCGAAGCCGCATTTTTCCCGGTGCTCAGCCGGATTTTGACGGAGCGCCTCCCGGGGGTCTCTGCGCTTTACGTCTCACCTCTCCGGTCTTTGCTCAACAACCAAGAGGGGCGCCTCGTGAGGATGGCGGAGGCCATGGGGCTCGCCGCGGGCAAGTGGCATGGAGACGCCGCCGCCCGCGAAAAGAAGGCCATTTTGGCGGAGCCTCCCGCGGTCCTCTTGATTACGCCGGAGTCATTGGAGGTGCTCCTCATCAGCGCTCCTGCACGCGCGGACGTGCTCCTCAATCAGGTGAGGATCGCCGTTGTCGATGAGGTCCACGCGCTCGCGGGCAACGCGCGAGGCGCGCATCTCGTGTCGGTGTTGGAGCGCTTGCAGCGCCGCTGTGGCCGGCACATCCAACGTATCGGGCTCTCGGCGACGGTCGGGAATCCGGCCGCGCTCGCGCGTTGGCTTCAAGGGAGCAACGCAGAGGCGCCTCCTATTGTCATCACACCTCCCAAAGAGCCTCGCGCCCCGCTCTTTCGCTTTCGCGCCGCGCGCACGGACGCGCGGGCCGCGGAGGTGATCCGGACGTTGGGCGCAGGGAAAAAGCGGCTGGTCTTCGTGCAAGGGCGCAGGGATGCGGAGGCGCTCGCGGGGGAGCTCTCGGGGCTCGACGTAAAGGCGTGGGTGCATCACTCCTCGGTTGGGCGCGAGCAGCGCGACGCGGCCGAGCAGGCTTTCGAGTGGTCGCCCGATCCGGTCCTCGTCGCGACGAGCAGCATGGAGCTTGGCATCGACATTGGTGATCTCGATGAGGTCTACCAGCTCGATGCGCCGGGGACGGTGGCCTCTCTCGCGCAGCGGCTTGGTCGCAGTGGGCGGAGGCCGGGCACCCGTCCAGAGATGACGTTTCTGCTCGAAGGGCCGGAGACGTTGCTCGTCGCGCTCGCCGTGACGGAGCTTTACCAAGCCGGATGGATCGAAGACGTCCCGCTCTCGACGCGTATGTGGACGGTGCTCGTTCATCAGATCTTTGCCAACGTGCTCGAGTCGGGGGGGCTCACGCGGGGTGAGCTCATCGCGCGTGTGAATTTTGTGCCTGCTTTCGCCGGCCTTTTGGAGCACGAGCTGCAATCCCTGATGGACCACTTGCTCGCGGACGGGTGGCTCGACGCTGTTGATGGTGCGTTGGTGCTCGGCCGGCGGGGCGAAGAGCGCTTTGGCGCGAGGACGTTTTACAAGCTGTATTCGGTGTTCGAGGGGGGAGACACCTTGACGGTGCGCCACGGCAACACGCTCGTAGGGACGCTCGATCGTTGGTTTGTCCTGATGCTCGGCCCGAACAGGCCGCTGTTTCGGCTCGCCGGGCGCGGTTGGAAGATCACGGAGCTGGACCTCGCGCGCGGGGTGCTCCGCGTAACGCCCGCTCCTGCGGGCGCAGCGCCTCAATGGGCTGGGCGGCCGGAGGTGCTCGGGCGTCGCGTGTGCGAGCAGGTTTTGGATCTCCTTACGTCGGCTCGTGTGCCTGAAGGGCTCGATGAGACCGCGGAGATGTGGCTCGCGCATGCGCGGGGCCTGCTCTCGAAGGTCCCGGTGAGTCGAGCCGTGAGGCCGCTCGTTCGTGAGGAGCGGCAAACCGTTTGGCACACGTTCGCCGGGACGGGCATCAACAGCGTCCTCGCACGGCTCCTCGAGCACTTCGGCGCGGGAGGGACGAGCGTCAGCAACTTGTCCGTGAAGATCAAGAGCGCAGAAGCGCGCGCGAGGGAGGCTGCTCTGCGGGTTCAGGAGGCGCTCGTGGAAGGGGCGTTGCCCCCCGTGGAGGAGTGGGGGGAGCTCGATACGACGAGACGCGCTGCCATGTTGTCGGTGTTTCAAGAGTGTCTGCCGAGCGGCGCCGAGCAGGCGTTCTTGCGGGAGGCGCTGCTCGACGTGGCTGGGGCGGAGGGGTGGGCGCGGGAGGTGGAGATCGCTCCGGCGGGCTGAGGAAGTTATAAGATTGGGCGGCGCTCGATCCTCGATCCGCACTAAATTTAGCTGTTGCAACTCATCCCCTTCCGCGACGTCTCTCGACCGCGCTATGACACCGGCTCAGACGACGATCTGGTACGCAGCCCAGTGAAAAGGATCCGAAAATCGGGGGTCGGCTCGAAGCTTGCCGCAAGCCGAGTGGAGCGCCTCCGGAATGGTCGCGCATTCAGCCAACCCCCCATAAAAGACTCCCCACAAATACGCGGCCGCGTCGTCGACTACCTCCCAGCGCGTCGAAATTACGGCGCTCGCCCCCGCAGCCCTAAACGCCCACGAGAGCGCGAGGATACCCTCCACCTGACGGGCGCTTCCGTGCATGGTGGAGCACGCGCTCAACACCACGAGCTGCACGCCGCTCAGGTCCAGGAGCGATGCTTCATCGAACCCCAAAATCGACGGGGCGTCGTCCCCCTCACATGCGAGGACGAGGTGAGATCTCTCTTTCGCTCCCACGTGCGAGATTGCATGGGTAGCGATATGCAAGATGTCGGGAGGGTTGTCGTGCAGCGCGCGAAGCAGCGCAGACCGGGTTGCGGCCCGACCAAACAGCGCGGTCGTGGTCCCGGGAAAGCTCTCCTGAATCGCGAGGATCTCTTCTTTTGTCCCAGGAAGCGAAGGGTGGCAAGCCTCGCCCTCACGAGCGCTTCGAAGTACCCCCCTTCCGATGGATCCGCTCCTACGCTTTTGCGCACCGTAGTGCGGATCCCCCAGCGCGAGAACACGCGGGAGCCTGCCTCTCAGCGCCAAGGCGGCGCGGGGCTCCAACTCGCCTGTCAAGAGGATGGGCAGCGCTGCCTCGCCGATGCGTCGCCCATCGCGCGTCTTCAAGGCCGGCCAAGGGATCGCGTGAAGCGCGCCGCCGAGGCGCACCCCAAAACAAGCCGGCAGATCGCCGCTGGAGTAAGGAATGATATCCTCGGAGAGCCGGGTCAACATAGCATCGTCGAGCATCCGGCGATCACGATCGGCGATGGAAGCGAGCGACGATAAACTCCTCTCGTCGAGCCTGGTTTGAATGAGCCGCGGGCGCCCTTTGAGGTTGTCGAGTAAGAATACCGTTTGGGATTCCTCACTCTCGGCTCGGTGCACGATAGACGCGGTGCGCGTGAGGACGATCTGCGGGAACGTGAAGTCATCTTGATCCCCTCCTCGGGCAATCGGCTCGAGAATGCGCCGCACGCTCACGAGACGCGCATAAATATCCTCGCGAAGCCTCTGGATCGCGCCGGTGTCGCCCGCTCCGATGGCGCGCGAGAGCGCGGCGAGCTGATCACGAATGCCCTCGACCGAACCTTTGTCGGCAAGGCTCCTCCATGTGCGCTCAACCCGCAGCGCGAACCCCGAGAAGAGGCTGAAGAGCCTATGCAGAAGACGGAAGAGGAGAAGCTCGTCGTCCGACGACGTGGCGACCTCAGCGAGGGAGATCAGCATGAAGCACGACAACTCTAGATCTGGGAAGAGCAAGCGCAGATGATCCATCCTCTGCTCGAGGGTGCCTGCGCCCAGCGATCCCTCAAACGATCGGACCAAATGCTCCTGGAACCGGAGCATCGAGCCCCACGCGAGCGCCCTTGCTCGATTGGAGGGCAGTTGCGCAAAACACAGCGCGACCGATCGACTGATCTCGAGAGGCTCCGTTCCACGAAGCTCCCTCGTCGCGCGATCGATCGCCGCCGCGAGCGCCTCGGGCGCCGCGGCCCGGTCGCTCAACGCGAGCAGAAGAGCCGCGTCGACGCCATCTTTCCCCTCTGAGAGCGCGAGGTCCGAGAGCGCCGGCCAGAGCGCCTCGACGCGTTCGGGGCGGCCTTCGGAGAAGGCTTGTTTGACCTGAAATAACAGGGTCTTTTGAACGTCGAAACCGGCATCAACTGCAGCGGCCATGACGCTCTGAATGGAGCTCGTCGTGGCCTCGAAGTCAACGGAGGGCACGACGTTACCCCGATTGAACGCCTCCACCATCGCGCTCACCGATTTCCCGCCTTCAACAGCCCTCGTGAACACCTCGGCGGCGATAGCCACGTAGTCCAAAGGTTCCCCCAGCGCCTCATGGCGCAGTTCCTTTAGGTTCGTTGTGGCGAGGAGGCGGTCCTCATTCGTGGTGGCGAAGCGGACGGCTTTCTCCGCTGCCGCGAGCGCGTCAACGCCCAGCCCTCGGAGCATGAGCGCTTTGGAGCGAACGCGCTCCAGCGCGCTCGATGGGTTGCCGGTCGGATCGCGGGCGATGGCCCGATCCACGGCGTCGATGAAGCGCAACGCGGAGTCCGGATTGCGGAGCTGGTTGGCCGCGTCGGCGGCCGCTTGCATCCGGCTACGCAGCATCACCCTCAATGCGCTTCTTGCGCTCGTGTCGCCGAGATGCACATCCAGGTGCGGGCTGCACATGAGCACCACCTCCGCGAGCACGAGCACGCGGTCCATTTCGCAGGCGTCGTGAAACAGATCAAGCGCTGACGCGGCGAACGCCGCGCAGGCGCCGTCGCGAGCGTCGCCCGAGAGGATGTTGGTAGTCTTCGCATGAAGCAGCACGGCCAAAAGCAGCCTCGCGTGGAGCCCAGCTCGCGCGAAAAATGCCGGCTCCGGCATCTCTGAGCACGCGCTGTGGAGCGCTATGATGGCGTCGTGGGGGTGATCGTAGTCGTCCTCGTTCTCTCCGATCTCGGCCATGCGTCTCGCGAGGATGGGGTGACTCCCAGCGATGAGCGGCCGCGGGGAGGGCGAATCGCAGGCTCTCCACGTGACCACAGACGAAGCAAAATAATCATCCGCCAAAGCACAAAAGGCAATCTCTTCCGGGTAGAGCGTATCCGTTTTCATGACTCCTGCCCTCCGCGGGACACGCGCGTGCTCCATTGAAGGTTGAAGGTCAGCGATCGCCGCGGGGGCGCAGCGATGTCACGGAGCTTCCGAAAATTGGGCAGCTTCAGCTCGCCTTCATCCGTTCTGCAGGCGAGCCATATCTCGTGTTGTGTCGATGGAAACGTAGCATTTGGACGCCCGATTGTCCCTTCGACGAGGACGCGTCGGATAACATCAGCGATCTGCGCCTTCCCAGGAAACGTGCCGGTCCACGAGAGTACCAGATCGTCGTTGTAGACCGTCACTTCGATGACTTCGGGGGCTGGAGGCGACTCGTCTAACGAGCCTATCGAAGGGTTGCAGGCCACCGGTCCGGCCTCGCCACAGCGATGCCGCACGCGATCGAGGGCAGCTTCGAATATACCTGCTTCCGCCATCGGCCGGCTCCTTGCGATCGCGTTCTTGAGCCACAACATAAGAGGAATGCTGCCGTCGCCAAGCCGATCTACCGCGTTAAGGGCGTCGAGATCTTGCAAGACTTGGTCGCTGGGGTCGTTTGCGAGATCGAGGCCCGCAACGAAAGCTCGATCGATGCCCGTGAGCAGAGCGGAACGGCTGCCGGCAAGGCGCGCTGACACAACCGCAGCATGAAGCCCGATAAGCTCGTCGTGAACAAGGAGGCCCATGAATCATTCTCCGAGGAAAGTTGTCTCGAAGCGCTCAACCGTCGATAGAAAACAAGAAAATTCCTTCTGTTGTCAATCCCTTCTGAGTCACCCGGAAGGATAATGTCGCACGATTCGAGTGAATGTAGGATAGGTAGAGCGTGCGGCGCTACCGAGCCCGGCCCTGGTCCGGCTGCCGGAGGGGGCGTCCCACCGGGGCCGAGCACGCGCGGCGCTTCGCTGAGGCGGGGGTTGAAGATAGTCCGCTGAAACCCTTCCATCGGCCGTCATTTTTTGGTATGGTGAGTGCGATGAAGCGTGCTCTTGCCAGCGTGACGGTTTTATTGATGATGTTCCTTTACGCGCCTATCCTAGTAGTCGCCGTGAGCTCATTTCATGCTGACGACGGGGCCACATTGAGATGGTACGCCGAGCTCGCGCGCGATATAGCAGATCATACAATGGGTGAGCGTTCTGTGCCCATAGTCGAGGCATTTGATAATAGCATAGCGATAGCGGCGTTGACGACCGTACTCTCCGTCTCAATTGGCACCGCTGGCGCGTGGACGCTTTACCGTTGGCGAATACCTGGCGAGCGTATTGTAAACGCGCTTAGCGTGATTCCACTCGCGACACCTGAGATCGTGATCGGCGTCAGTCTCCTCGTGTTCTTCCGCCTCCTCCATGTGGATCTCGGCTTCCTCACAATTGTCGCTTCGCATACAACGTTCTCAATTCCGTTCGTCCTCGCGACCATCCGCGCGCGGCTAGCGGACCTGGATCCAACTCTTGAGGAGGCCGCGCTGGACCTCGGCGCGACGCCCCTAGTCGCGCTGCTTCGCGTCTTTGTACCGTACCTTGCGCCCGCCATGCTGTCGTCAGCGTTGCTCGTGTTCGCCCTTTCGATGGACGAGCTCATCGTGAGCACCTTCACGAAGGGACCGCGCACGCCCACCCTCCCTGTCCATATATACGGGATGGTGCGCGTTGGCTTGACCCCAGCCGTGGACGCCGTCTCGACCGTCCTAGTCGTGGCAACTGTCATCCTAGTCATGGCAGGGGAACGTCTTCGACGCATCAATCACTCTTCTCAACCATCCGAGGCAAAATGATCAGGTTGCGCGCTCTCCTGTTGGTCCTGTTTGTCTCATTCCTGTCACTGGGCGGCTGCTCCCGAACAAAGACTGAATCGGCTGCCGCCTCAAGCTCGGTCCCTCCGATGCCAGCGTTGAAAAAGAAAGAGCTTAACCTCTTTGCGTGGTCTGAGTACATCCCCCAGTCGGTGCTCGACGGCTTCGCCAGAGAGACAGGCATTAAAGTTAATTATGATACATACTCGTCAAACGAGGAGATGATCAACAAGCTCGTCGCCGGTGGAGGCAAATACGACATCATCCAGCCCTCTGAGTATGCCGTCGAAGAGCTCGTGAAGTCAAAGGAACTCCAGGGGCTAGATTGGACGAAGATCCCGAATGGAAAGAATCTCTCTCCGGAGGTGAGGGGCCTGCCGCACGATCCGCAGCTGATCTACTCAGCCCCCTACATGGCTGGCACCGTTGGGATCGTCGTCAACACTCAGAAGGTCCATGAACCCATCAAAGGGTATAAAGACGTGTTCGTCCCAAAGTACAAGGATCGCATCGTCGTGGTGGCCGACAGCAGAGAGCTCGTGACCTGGGCTATGGTCTCGGAAGGCCTCGACCCGAACAGCGTCACCCAGGAGGCCCTCGCCAAGATCAGACCCGTGCTCGCGACGTGGATCAAGCTCATCAAGGTGTTTGACTCCGACAGCCCCAAGACCGCGCTCCTCAACGGGGACGTCTTCATTGGCGTCGTGTGGAGCGGCGAAGCTGCCCTTCTCTATCAGAAGGACAAGAAGTTCGCGTACGTTCTTCCGTCCGAGGGGGCGCATCGCTTCATTGACAGCCTGTGCATCCCGCGCCGCGCAGAGAACGCGGAGGGAGCGAACCTCTTCATCGACTATATCCTCCGCCCGGAGGTAAGCCTGCTCATCTCCGAGAAATTCCCCTACACCAACCCCAACGTAGAGGCGAAGAAGCGCCTCTCGCGCGAAGCCCTGGGGAACCCCGCGAGCTACCCGCCCGGGGCCCCTAAGCTCGCCACCTTTCGTGCCGTCAGAAAGGAGATGGCGTCCGAGATCGATAAGCTCGTCACCGAACTGAGAAACGCACAATGAGCGACGCCCCGCGCAACCGCCCCGGATGGCTCGCTTGGCTCCTCGCGGCGCCCATGCTCACTTGGCTCGTTGTCCTCGTCGCAGCGCCCACGGCTGCGATGTTCGTGTACAGCTTCTGCGACCGCGACGAGCTCGGACAAGTCGTCCTCCGGTTCAGCGGTGATGCGTGGGCGCGCGTGCTCGAGCCAACCTACTTACGAGTCTTCTTGCGATCGCTCGCGTACGGAGCGCTGACGACGGTCCTTTCCGTGCTTGTAGGTTATCCAGTGGGATGGGCAATCGCGATCGCGCCTCGGAGGTGGCAGGCGAAGCTGCTCGTGCTCATCGCCGTGCCGTTCTTTACGAGCTTCTTAGTACGCGCTTATGCCTGGATGACCATCCTCAAGGCGGAGGGGCTTGTCAACCGGGTACTCCTCGTCGCGCGCATTATCAACGCCCCGCTTGAGCTCCTTTACACGCCGGCTGCCGTGGTCATTGGTTTAGTGTACGCTTATGTGCCGTTTGTCGTGCTTCCTGTGTACGGCAGCGCCGAGAAGCTCGATCCTGCGCTTCTGGAGGCCGCGCTCGACCTAGGGGCGAAGCCCTCCGCTGCGTTCTTTCGAGTCGCCTTGCCGCTCACGATGCCGGGGTTACTCACGGGCGCGATGCTCGTGTTCGTGCCAGCCATAGGGATGTTCGCGGTCACCGACTTGCTCGGCGGCGCACGCGTCCCCCTCCTAGGCAACGTGATCCAAAACCAATTTGGACAGGCGCGCAATTGGCCCTTGGGCGCGGCGCTCTCCACGGCCCTTCTCGGCCTATTCGTAGTGACATACGCGCTCTTCGCGCCGCGTGGGCGCGCTCGCGGAGTGACATGAGCACCCCGATGGTCGAGACCCGCAAGGTGACCAAACGGTTTGGATCGCTCTCCGCAGTCGCCGGGGTGAGTATCACTGTTGAAGCGGGCGAGCTGTTCACTCTGCTCGGCCCATCTGGATGCGGCAAGACCACGCTGCTCCGCCTCGTTGCTGGCTTCGAGTCACCGTCCGAGGGCACCGTGTGGCTCGATGGCCGTGACGTAACACGCGAGCCTCCATATCAGCGAGCAGTGAATACCGTGTTCCAGAGCTATGCGCTGTTCCCGCACCTCTCTGTGGGTGAGAACGTCGCCTTTGGGCTAAAGATGCGTGGGCTCGGGCGCGCGGAGCGCGAGGCGCGCGTACGCGAGTATCTTTCCCTTGTGTCGCTCACGGGCTTTGAGGGGCGCCGCCCCGCGACGCTCTCCGGAGGACAGTGCCAGCGCGTGGCGCTCGCCCGCGCTCTGGTTTGTCGCCCGCGCGTGCTGCTGCTCGACGAACCGCTCTCGGCGCTCGACGCGCGCATGCGCCGGGCGATGCAGATCGAGCTGAAGCAGCTCCAGCAGAGAATTGGCATCACGTTCGTGCTCGTCACGCACGATCAGGAGGAGGCCCTGGCAATAAGCGATCGCATCGCGGTGCTGCAGGACGGGCGTGTGGAGCAGGTCGGAAAGACAGCGGAGGTCTATGCACGACCCCGGACGCGGTTCGTCGCGACCTTTCTTGGCGAGGCCAATGTGATGGAGGCGACAGTCTCGTGGAGCGAGGGGCAACGCGCGCGCGCGCGCGCAGGAGAATTCGAGTTCGAGCTCTCCGTCGACGCGCGGCCCGGCTCGAACTTGATCATTGCCGTGCGGCCTGAGCGCGTTCTCCTCACGTCCGACGGCAGCGTGCGCGCGCGGGTGGAGGACGTCGTGTTCCATGGAGCGAGCGAGGACATCAAGCTTCGGACAGAGGGTGGAGCCACGATCCGTGCGACGACCGCGGCTCGAGCTGTTGCGGTAGGGGATGTGGTCGGGATTGAGATCCGACAGGAGGATGTGGTTTTGGTCAGCGAATAACGGAGAGCAAGACCTCGCAAGAAGGGTCTTTACATGTGCGTGAAGGGACGCTACGCTCAAGTTTGTTGCGAGTGAAGAGCGGGTCGCATATGAAAAAAAAATTTGGAAGGAGTTCCATGGCACGCGGCACCGTGCCCTGCATATCCGCCTTGTTGGCGTACTCTGGAGCGTTCGCGGACGCCTCCGCGTTGGCGCAGACACCTCCGATAGTCGAACCGGACGCGTCCTGTGCTCACGTCATCCAGGAAGTCTGCGAAAAACAGAACACCGCGCTCCTCGTCACAGCCGGGGCGTATGTCGTCGTCTGTGTCCTCCTGGTTTCGATCTGGCGGACGATCTGGAACAAGCGCGGTACTGGCACCCCGGGGGTCAAGTTCGTTGTTCCAATGTTGGTGGGGGCGACGGCCGCCGGGCTCTTGGCGGGATTCGATCCCTTCGGTAGCCGCGACCTAAAGTGCTGCCTGGCCGACAGCAACTACAAATCCATCATCTATCTGCAGGACCTCCATGTTGGTCGCGCATTCCTCTTCGGAGTGCTTCCGACGCTGGTCTTGTATTTCATCGTCACAACCATTCAGGGAACGCTGAAGCGATAGCTGAGCTGCGAATCGAGGCGAAGACATGGAGAATCGATATATCGTCGCCGTCGGCGGGACGGGGCAACACCTCGCGCTTGCGCTCGCACGGCTCCGCATGATGGGTGCGCTACGTGACGACCTTAAGCTCATAACGATCGACCCAGATAACCGGACGGCGCTCCCGCTTACGCTCGAGGCTCCGGCCGGACTCCGCGGGGATATGCACCCGCTGAAAGGGGGGCCCGTCTTCGCGCCGTTCGACGTTACGAAGATTGGTGCTGCACCTTTCGAGAGGCTTTTCCTTGATCCGGATCATCCTCGCGAGGCCGAGCTCTTCGAGATGATGTTTGACTCGAAGGCCGCTTCGATACCTATCTCCAAGGGGATGTACGGTACTCCCTGTGTGGGGGCGACGGTCTTCGCGGAAGGCGCGAACGGCGAGACGCTCAAGAGCCTCCTCAAGCCGCTGGCCAACGCTTCTAGGGTGTTCGTTTGCGGATCGGTGATCGGCGGGACGGGCGCTGGGATCATACACAAGCTGATCGGCGAGATCCGCCGCTATTTCACCCGTGAGATTTTCGGAATCTTCATGCTCCCATGGTTCTCGGTCAGCGAGTCGGGCGCGCAAGGGGCGATCAGCCCGGCGCTCATCGACCGCAACGCGAAGCATGGCCTCAAGTACTTTTACGAGCACACCATCCCGAACCTCACGGCGTCATTGCTCTTGGGCTATCCGGGCTCCGAGCGCACCTCCGTATTGAGGCCGTTGACCGTGACGGCCGGCCAGATGGGCGAATATCCACATTATCTGCACCTAGCGGCCGCCCGCGGTCTGACGCTGCTCCCGGACGCCCATACCGCGCAGCGAAGCATTAAAGCGTATGGGATGGTGCATGACAGGGTGAACGAAGGCTGGCTCCTAGACGCAACATGGGAGCACACGTCGGCGAGCCTTAGGCTCCTCGCTCGCGCGCAGCGGGTGCTTCTCAGCCTGCTCCAGTTCATCCTGGCGGAAGCGAACAAAAAAAAGCTCCTCGCATATTACGAGGCCGGCAAGGTCAAGCGAGCCACAGTGTACGCGGGCATGGCCGACGCGTGGGGCAGCCTTCATGACAGCATCCTCAACGCCCAAGGCGCTGTCGAGCAGCAAGGTGAGTTCACATCGCAGATGCTATCCGAGCTCGACCAGATCGCGCGCGAGGTCCGGTTCTGCGTAGATTGGCTCTCGTCGATCTTTCCGGAGGGGACGCTCAACCTCCGCGAGGATCCGCTCATGGATCTGCTTCGAAAGGGCGCCGAGGCGGGCTCCGAGTCGCCGATCTATTGGCCCAAGATCGCCGAGATTTGGAGAGGTGGCGCGCTGCCCTCAAACCTCTCGATGCGCAACACACCCGCGCGCGTCGCCCGGCACCACGCTGACCTGATCTTCCATCACGGCCTCAAGATCTGAACGGAGCAAGAAGAGAGATGGAGACCTCAATCCCACTCGTCCACTCCTGGGACAACCAACCGGTACAGGCTGCGTCCGGCCTTTTCACGCTCGGAAACGGCGTCGAGATCCCTGCGCGCTGGCAGCCGCAGGTCGCAGATATCGATGCACCGGCGATACCAACTCCATTCGCCCGTGCAGAGGCGGTCCGGCTGGTGCTCGCTCGTGCGGACGAGGGAACCAACCACGATCTGCTCCGCGACTTCAAGTGGTTGTTGCTGGGACTCGCCGCTGGGGTGCTCCGATTGGAGCCCGCAGATCTTGTCAACGAGGAGTATGGCAACCTGGGTAGGGCCCTCCTCCAAGTGGACCCGGATGCGCGTTATTTCTGCCGCGTTCTTTGGCCCGATCGAGCGCTGGCGTTCGGCGCCACATACCGCTCGTGCCTCATGTGGGGGCACGCGCGCCGCACGAAGGAGGACTGGGATCGGCTCGCCGCTGCTGTGCAGCCCCGTCACGCTCAAGCGCTCACGCTGCTCTCCGAATGGCGCGAGGTCTTACGACGGATGGGCCGCTGGGCGCCCGGGCGCCTCGCATGGCAGCGCGGCTTCGACAGCGTCGTTGGCGCCGCCGAGCCGCGGCGCGATCTAAAGACCCTCCGTGATGATGCGACGCTGGTTGGGCCCGTCATGCTAGAACTGCCTCCCGACCGCGGCGACGACGCGCTCCGCATCGAGCCGATCTATCTTCCCTCGTACTCTCCGGGGTTCGCGACGCGTCTTGTGAATCTCTGCAAGCACCAGCCGCAGGTCGCCAAGGCGGCCATTGAGTTTCCCGACGCGCGGGGCGTCATCATCGGGCGTCTCCGCCTCCCCGCAAGCGGGAAGGACCTCGACGTGTTGGCGCTCGGGAGCGGGCTCGCCGAAGTCCCTTCCGCGGATAGTCCTCAGGCACCAACAGGCACTCAGAAGCTCTGGGTGCAAGGCCCCGGAGGCGTGGCTGAGCTGCTCAAGCCGGTACAACTCGCGCTTGAAGCATTAAGCCGCCCTGTCACCAAAGCTGCCATCAACACTATGGAAGTGTCATACCCGGATCCCGTGCGGATCCTCGTACAGCGAGGGTTGTGGCCTGGCATGTCAGCACAGAGCGCCTATACGTCGCGCGCGACGTTGCTGCTCGCGTCAGGCGGTCAGGTGCTACCGGAGGCGCAGGACGCAGAGTCCTCTGGAGGCGTACAAGTCACGCTCGAGTCCGGCACCAACGTTGCGCGCCTTATCCTGGTCGACAGGCTGGGTGACGTAGACGTCCTCGATCTACGCGCGCTGGGATATGTCTTGTTCCGCGTCTTCGTGCGTGAGGCGGGCGCGCTCCCCGAGTTAGGCGGCAACCTCGGCGACGAGACCACATTCGAGGCGTTGATGGTGAACACGATGGAGAGCTCGCTGGAGCCGGCCATGAGAGTGTACGAAGCCGTCGCGGTCCCCCCTTCCGAGGGGCTTCGCAGGCGCCTCGCGGCGATGCAGCGCTTCGTGAAGACGTACGAGACAGCCGCGCCCGGGGTCGATCGAGTGCTAGATCGCGCGTCGAAGTCATTTGCTCGCTGGGCAAGCGGCCTTCCGGAGGTGAAGCCGCTCGGCCGGAAGGGGACGAGGACAGTTGTCTATCGGCTTGCCATTGGGGTCGAGCTGAAGCTCGCGCAAGACGCGATCGGCTCGGGGTGAGGGGAGGATGCCGTGATCGAGTGTAAATCCTGCGGATTCGAGCTCTCCGATCTGCCCGCTGTCCTGGCCATTGAGGCCAGGGACGGCGTTTCGAAGATTTTGACTTGCCCAGCGTGCGCGCAGTCCATCGAGCTGTGTGTGCAAGATTTTGGGATTCTGGTCCGCGGCAGCGGCGCAGCAACTTCGTTCGCGAAGTGGAAGCTGTCGGCCAAGGACGAGGCGGGACCGAACGTGCGCGTCGGTCGGCGCCTCACGCTGCGCTTCGAGGATCTTGGCTCCATTGAGCCACGCGACGTCTGCTACCCGCGCGTCCCCGCATTCCTCACGGAAGACGGCAAGATCATCTACCCCGATGTTCCGATCCGCCACCAGTACGTCGATTGCTTCGATGATGAGCGGGCGAGGGAGCACTTGAAGCGCGAGCCCCGGCTCTGGGACGTCGTCGGGTCGCAATATCAGGTGCTCCTGCACCTCAAGGGCCTCAAGGATCCCGTGCGGCTCACCCTGCAGACATTGGCGCCGGAGAACGGCCCGCCGAGCAAGGAGAACGCTTATCGGGATCTCAACCTCAAGATCTGGCCGAACATCAACATCAAGGAGTGGAGTTATTACCTGATCGGCGTCGCGGGCTCTGGGCCCAAAGGGGACGTACTCATCGGCGAGCGGCGCGTCCGTGCCCTAGCGCGCGGGCGACAGTCCGATGAGTGGGCCCCGCTTGACGTGATTCAGCGTGCGGGCTCTTCCTATGTCCACTCGATGAAAGAACGACCGTCACTCGTGGCCATCGAGATAGCCGCGCCCGAGCGCGCGGCTGATCCGGAGGGGGGCTTGCTTGGCGGTGGACTTTTCCTTGTCCCCGACGCAGGCGCCACACTGGCCGAGGGCACGCAGGTTGAGATGGGGCTCGACTTCGGCACCTCCAACACGTGCATCGCGTTGAAAGGCTACATGACCGCAACGGACTCTGGCAAACCAGAGCTGCTTCGTCGCGTCTCTGAAGTTCGCTGGAACCTCTATCTGGTACGAGGCGGGCCTGAGAACTCCACACCCGCCGGGCCAGATCTGTGGCCTTCACCCCATGGCTTCGGCGAGCACGGGGATGTAATTCCGTCGGAGTTGATCTTCCCCAAGCCGCGCCGCGACATGGCGCAGGCTATGGGGGCGATTGCAGATTGGCAGTTCGGTGTCGACTTCGGCATCCCAGGCTCCAGCGTCGTCCCCCAGTTCTCCGAGGCCGACTATGTACTTGGAGACTTCAAATGGCGATCGATGGTTCAGGCGTCCGCGCCTGTGTTCTTCCCAAAGATCGACACCATCCAGGCGCAGTATCTGACCGGCGCGTTAATGGTCGCGTTTGTGCGCGCGGCGGTAGCTTCGGGACAAGTCGCCCGTCGGGCCAATGTCATCTACTCGTTCCCAATGGCCTTCAGCGAGGACGAACTGCCGACGCTCCGCGGCTCGTTGAGCCGGGCGGTCGAGCAGCTCGATCGCCTCACTGGGGTCGAGTGGAACGCGAAGATCGGAGTGGACGAGTCTGCGGCGGCGGCGCTCAATGCGGGTGAGACCAGCGCCAACCTCCTTGTGTACCTGGACATGGGCGGTGGGAGCACCGATATCGGAGTGAAGCTCTTACGGGGCAACAAGGCGGAGGAGGTTTACCTCACTAGCGTCGCGTATGCTGGGTCGGCCCTGCTTGCCGGCTATGCTGGCGCGGTCGACCCGAACACGAGCAAGGTCACCGGTTCGTGCCTCGCAGGCAAGGCGTCGCTCGATACACTGCGCCGCCGCGTTCGTGAGGCCAAGCTCGCCAAGGACGTGCTCGGTGATCCCACCCTCTTCAACTCCGCGTACGCCCGCGTCGTCCAAACACGCACTCGCCACTTTTATGGCTACCTCATCGAGTACGTGGCGCGTATAATCGCAGCGGGCTTCCTCGACCAGCGCTTCCGCGACAATCCGAGCGAGCCTGGGCCGCCCAGGTTTCCGGGACAAATCTCTATCTCATTCTTCTTCCTCGGAAATGGCTGGGGGTTTGCGAGCCTCTTTGGAGCCAAACCCACCCAGGACATCGCGCGGCAGATATTCGACCGCGTCTTCGAACTCGTGGAGCAGGAGTCATCGCCCTACGGTGAAGAAGTGAAGAAGGGCCTATCGGCTGTGGAGGTGTCCTATGAGGTTGGCCAGCTCCGAGACGTCCCGCACTCCAAGGCCGCGGTAGCGCTGGGCCTCCTCTCGGATGGAGCGCATCGGGCGGGTCATGAGAGCAAGGAGTTCCTGCGCGGTTCGGTTCTCGGGATTACAACGAAGGTTGACGGGCGCCAAGTACCCTGGTTCGTGAAGTGCTCCAACGCGGGTAAGCCACCTGCCCCCGGTGCTGGGACGGCAGGGGGGGAGGGCAGCCGGCGCACCTTCGGCGCGAAGACAGCGCCTGCTGCCAACGAGTCGCTGCGCACATCCTGGTACGAGAGCCCCCTGCGCGAGAACGACCGGCTCGACTGGGAGGACGCTCCTCCTTTGTTGCCCGACACGCTGGAGAAGCCGTTCGACCTCGACAAAGGGCTCAATGGTACGCGCGGAGCCCTCCGCGCCCAATGCGAGCCCAGGAGTGGCTGGTTTCCGCGAGGAGCCTACGAGGTGTTGCTCGAATCGCTGTTCAAGCCGAAGCTGCGGGAGATCACATGATGCCGTCCGAAACAAAGGCTCTATGCCCTGCCTGCGACCGGGAGGTCTTGCCAGGCACAATACACTGCTTCCGTCATGCGGGTGGGCCCAAGGTCGGGGTCTATCGTGTTGACCAGGGTCAGCTCCTGTGGGCGACGACGGGCTGTAAGGGCTCCACTGAACGGGCCCTCGCCGTGCTCGTCGATGGCGAGCAAGTGGCTTTGCGCGATGTCGCCCTGGTGGTGTCGACTAGGCCAGCAAAGCTCGACATTGATTATTTCGTCTCGAGCGGAGATGAGGTTAGGACAGCCGAGATCCCGTTACCGAGGGTGTTCGACCGCCTCGTTGAAGGAGCGGAGGTCGTGGATGCGAGTCGTCACACCGGTTGAGCGAGCCCTGTTTGTCGCCGTGCTAGCCGGCTGCTGGATGGGATGCAACAATCCGGCGCAGCCGAAGGTGGATGCTGGACCGCGCGGTGAGATTTCGATCTCCGTAACCTCACCAGCGTCCAAATCCGATAGACCCCAGCTCCAGAGGGCGCGTGTGTTCGTCGACGTGTCCGCGGGTATCAGAGGCTTTGATAGGCTCGACAGGCTACTCGACAAGGTGGAGACGGTCGCTGAGGAGGCGGGCGAAGGAGGCAAGCCAGAGTGGTGCAAGCCGAGGACTACCTGCGTGACGGCCCGTCAGCCGGATGCGGGCCTACCTGGTTGTTTGGCCTACCGAATTGAGGCACCAATAACATGGGATTGTGGCGACCGGCCCAGACCACTTCTTTTTTATCCCTTCCTCACTACCTCGGGGCTAGAGCGGGTCATCGCGCCGAGGTCGAAGCGGCCGCCGCCCGACTCCATGGACGACGCCGGCCTCAACGTCATCATCCTGGGCGGGCTCACAGGTGAGGCCAACCCGTCCTCCAGCGGGACCGCTGAGGCCGCATGCGGCCCCGATCTCAGCCCAAACTGTCTAGCCAAAGCGCTGATCGAGCGCTTGGCGCAACAGCCTAGCTACGGGGTTGGCCTCCTCGTGATCGAGATGAGCTATCGAGGCACGTTCTTCTCTCCTGTTGCGTACGACGCCAGCCGCCTCCAAGAGCTCCGCGATCATGTGAAGAGCCTCAACGTGGCGAGCGATGGTGAAAAAAAACTGTTCGATGGCGTCAAGTTCGATCCGCCGCCGTCCACGACCTCGGTGAGGGGCGGAGGCTCCTTGGTCACGTATGCGGGGGCAAAACCGCTGCTCATCCTCGTGCTCTCCCGCGATAACTTCAGCTCGGGGCGCAGCTTCCTCGAGCGGCTCAAGCGCCATCTGAGCGGCGACGCTTCGTTCGCGCTTGGGAAGATGAGCCCCGAAAACACGGTGCGCGTCGAGGAGCTCGCCCCTCTCGTGCCTATGGCGTACACGCTCAAAGCTCCGCACCTCGTGGAGGAGAGCGTGGTCGAGCCGACCGTCAGGCCCAACCGCATCGCGATGCAGGAGCTCTTTCCAAAACAGTTCAAGGCGACGGCGAAGGAGGGCCAGGCCGAAGCGTCGGTGCGCTGCGCAAGCGGGGGCCGAGGGTATGTCAAAATCCCATTCGATGTGACTGGGGGTGCAGCGCTGCCGGTGTTCCTCGAGCAGACACCGTCGCTGGTCCCCGTGGGCGCCTCCGCCCCCGTGCCCTCGCTCAAGGGTAGTTCCTTTTACGTCCTCGTGAGCTGCAAAGGACCGCATCCCGTGAATGTGGTCCACGAGTACAAGCTGCGCGCCCGACTGTCCGTCAAGCCCGATAGGGTGGGCGATGCGTGGTGGGCCAAGATGTCTGCGGAGAGGGCGTACGACATGCCCGAGCGCACCCATGGGCTCCGGGACGTCGTTCGGGCGGTGCTGGATCGCTCGACCTCAATGGAGCACGACGTGGGCTCGTTCAAGCTCAGGATTGATCGGTACCCATGAGCACACCTATCTATGCCATTGATTTGGGCACCACCTTCACCAAGTGTGGCCTCGTGCGCCCGGAGGATGGAGTGCTCCGAATCTTCAAGCTCGACGCCGATCAGAGGGGCTCACCGGTCAACACGCTCGAGCTCCTGCGCAGTGCCGTCGCCGTGACGACGGAGGACGAACGTCGCGTCGCATACGTGGGCAGCCAGGCGTGGACGCGGTTCACCGACTGGGACCCGGATATGGACGGGCCCTTTCGGCGCTTCGAGGAGAGTAAGCTCTGGATCGGCGAGATCGCAGCCGATGACGGCGAGGCGCCACCTTGGACCTTCCCCGCGCACGGCTGGGGGTATCGGCCCGAAGACATCGGCGCGCTGGTGATGCGTAAGGTCAAGCGGGAGATCGAGCGCGATCGCGCCCCCCCAATGAGGCGAGTGGTCGTCACGCATCCTCAGTTTTTTACGGAGGCTCGCCGCGAGGCCACGCGTCAGGCCGCAAAGCTGGCCGATCTCGAAATTGTGGACACCATCACTGAGCCGGACGCGGCCGCGATTGCGTTTGGGCGTGACGCCTCGCCGGGGACGTATATGGTCTTCGATCTTGGTGGCGGTACGCTGGACATCACCATCGTTCGCCTCGGACGCGATGGTCGCACCGAGGTGGTGACGAGCGACGGTGAGCGCAAGGGTGGCCGCGACTGGGACCGCACCATCGTGAGTCGGATGATTGAGCTGTACCAACAAAAATTCCCTACCTTTAGCGCAGATTACCTCGATGAGATCACGCTCCAGGACTGGATGCGTAAGGCAGAGCAGATCAAATGGCAGCTCACTGGAGACCAGGCCGCTGATCCGCTCGCAGGAGAGCGCATTCAGTGCAATAACAACGTCTTCAGTGGGATGCGTGTCCAATTCCGGATCCGTCTCAGCGAGTTCGAGAGTGCGACACAGGAGCATGTCGATGCGAGCAAGCGGTGCGTCGCGCGCAGCCTCGCCAATAAGGGGATGACGTGGCGCGACATCGACGGCGTGCTGCTGGTAGGCGGATCCACACGCCTCCGCGCGATACGCGAGATGCTCGCGCGCGAGTCGGGCAAGCAGCTCAACACTCGGGTCGACGCCAACACCGCCGTCGTCCAGGGCGCCGCGATCTACGCGCACCGCTTGGCTCAGAAGGATAGGCCCATCATCTCGATCCCCTCTGCGCCGAGCGGGATCGCGCTCGTGCCCGAGCACACAGGGGCGCTGGCGCGGGGGCTTGGCGTCAGGGCATTTGACCCGAGCAAGGGCGCCGCTGGGGAGTACGTCATTGTAAATCTCATCCCGAAGGATAGCCCCCTCCCCATCTCCCGGACCAAGCGATTTGGGACCGAGGCACCGAACCAAACGAAGCTAGATGTCGAGCTGTGGGAGGGTGAGAGCGCGGACCCAGAGCAGTGCGAGCGGCTCGGGATCTGCACGCTCACCGATCTGCCGCCCGGGCCGCCGGGGCAGCCGGTGGATGTGACGATCGATCTGCACGCGAACGGGTCCAAGCAGTTTACGGTGATCGCTGGAGTCAAGTGCAAGAGAGAGAGCATCCGTTTCGACGCGCAGCGCGTGCTCCCCGACGACGTGCTCGCCGAGCGAGCAGTTTTTCTACGTAGCATTGAGGTCCGATGAAGTCTCCTGGGGGGGCCATGGGTATCGGTAATAGGAAAAACACGCCGACCGGCATCCGGATCCAGCTCGTGCCCGGGGTCGCCGAGGTGCTGAAACTGACCCGTGATGTTGCAATAGAGCTCCACGAGCGGCGGAGGAGCACCTGCGAGGTGCTCGGGATCGACAAAGAGAAGGTCCTCAGCGGCTGGTGGGACGGCCACGACGAAACGTTGAAGCGTGGTATCGAGCGGGTCTTCGAGCAGCTCGACCAGCTCGAGCGTAACAACGCCAAGGTGAAGTCCTGGCGCGTGGAGCTCCTAGGCTACAGCGCCTGGCTCGATCAACTCACTAGGATCATGCACGCGCCGGAGCCCGTCGCCGCATTCAAGCAGATGGTCCGCCTGGAGCACGCGGCCGAGGGGCGGAGGCTGCTCCGGCTCGACGCCGAGACGTACCTGCGCGATCATTACCTCGAGGCCGCCGAGCACACGCGCATGTTGGATCTCGCGCGAGCGTATGGACTCGGCGAGGATGAGGTCGAGCGCGCATACGAAGAGGTGCACCCCCAACCATTCATGCGCGAATCCTCCGCCCTACAGCCGCCGGGGGGGACGCAAGCGCGGCTCGCGTCCACGCTGCCTCCACCCTCGCCCCGCCGTGAGCCGACGCCGAGTGATCCCCTTGGGCTCGTAGGCGAGCTGCTCGCGAATCGCTATCGCGTCGAGCAGTTCGTCGGTGACGGTCACGCATCCAGGGTCTACCGTGGCGTGGACATCTCGCTCGCGCGCCCGGTGGCGATCAAATGTATCAAGGTGCCGCCAATGCTCACTCAGAGCGCCCGCGAGAGCATTCTGGCGAGCTTGAAGAGGGGGGCGGAGCCGCTCGCGGTGCTCTCCGGCTTGGCCAACTCGATCGTAAATGTGTACGAGACCGCGAGCATCGTCACTCCCACGGGCGACTTCTGCCCTTATCTCGTTCTCGAATGGCTGGAGGGGTGCACGCTCCAGACTGTGCTAGAGGAGCGCTCGGAACGCGGTGAAAGCGGCTTTACCCTCCACAAGGTGATGGAGCTCCTTGAGGGCGCTGCGCGCGGCCTCTCGGTTGCGCACCACGATGGCATCTTCCACGGCGATATCAACCCGAGGAACCTGTTCCTAGTCCAATCGCATGGGGTCGAGACGCTCAAGATCCTCGATTTCGGGATCGCTTCTGCGCTCCAGTCGGCCGCTGTCCCGGTGAGCATCGCGGTCACACAGGCAGCCTACTTTGCCTTCTCTGGAGCACACGCCGCGCCCGAGCAGTTCGATCCAAAGTTCGGACACACCGGCCCATGGACGGACACATTTTCCCTCGCGCGGGTCGCCGTCGCGATGCTCGTCGGCAGCGCCACGCATCACACCAAGACGCTGGAGCAGCATTTGATCACGGCGATCCGTGCCGACCCGCGGCCGACTCCGGGGAGCTATGGTGTCATGATCGATCCGAGGGCTGAGGCCGTATTCCGCAAGGCGCTGGCGGTCCAACCTGCTGATCGGTTCCAGAACGCGAAGGAGCTCTTTTCGGCGCTCCGGAGCGCGGCGACGTCCTCCTTGTCGCTGCCGCCGCCCGAGCCGCAGGACTCAAGCGATCCCCAGAGCTCCAGCTCCCCTAAGCGCTCTGATCCACCCGATATGCCCCTCCCTCGCCCCAAAGGCGGGCGCTGGTGGCTCCTAGGTCTGCTGGGTGTACCTTTGCTCGCGATCGCGGCCATTCCGTCGGACTGGTTCGTGTCGACCCTCCAACAAGGTGAAGCAAGTAAGACGCTATCAACGTTCGTCCCCCTACCCGTCCCACCCCTGCTCTCACCGTGCGCGGACCTCTCCGAGGGGGATACGGTGCAAGTTGTCCGCTTGCCTGATGAGAACGAGCAAAAGACCCTTCCGCCCAGCAGTAAAAAACAGATAGTCAAAGCGTGGGACATCTGGATCGTGCTCAAAGTGCAGCCCCCCAACATCAACAGCAAACATAACTCAAATGCTTGGCTGCCGTGCTCGGCGGTTAAGCGCGTGAACAAGCAGAAAACCTATTAAACGATTGGAGCCGTAATCCAATGAAGAACCTGATTCCCCCAAAGCGTGCTTTGATCCTGATGAGCTTCACTGCCATCGCATCGGTGACCTCGATAGGAGCCCCCGCCTGCGCCCCAGCCCCGATCCCCTGCACCAAAGACAACGAGTGCAAGGGAGACCGCATTTGCGACAAGGGTATTTGCGCGGATCCGCCTTCGCAAAAGGTAGGCACCTCCGCGGTCTTGTCCTCGTCCAGCGCCTCGTCGGCGTCCAGCGCTTCGTCGGCGTCCAGCGCCTCATCCTCGGGTGGGGCCGGCATCACTTGTCCGCCAGGCATGGTTGGCGTCCCTGGCGGCGCTTTTGAGATGGGGAGTAACGCGCCTTATCCGAAGCGATCCATTGACGTGGGGTTCGAGCAGCCTCGGGAGTACGGCTGGCAGCCCGCGCACAAGGTCGAGCTGTCGTCATATTGCATCGATCGCTATGAAGTGAGCGTGCGGCGCTTCGAGGAGTGCGTGAAGGCGAAGCGCTGCGATCCACCGGGCATCATGAAAGATCAACGAAACGTGAACTATGGGGTGCCTGGCAGGGAAAACCACCCGATCAACCTCGTCTCGTATGAGCAGGCGAAGGCGTTCTGCGAGGTCAACGGCGCCCGGCTGCCGACTGAAGCAGAGTGGGAGCATGCAGCGCGGGGCACGGACGGTCGCGAATATCCGTTCCCTTTCCCCGCTGGCAAGCTCATCACATGCCAGGACTCGATGGCGAGCCAGAGCGCCGCAAAAAAGCTCGCCGCGGCGTTCGGCGAAGGCTCGACATGTATCCCGGACGTGCACGGGACATGGCCGGTCGGCGACGCCGTGGATGGGGCTTCCGCGCTCGGGCTCCTCGACATGGCGGGTAACGTGATGGAATGGGTCGAAGACAAATTCGATACCTCGTACTACGCTCGTTCGTCTCCCAAGGACCCCAGAAACCCGCCCAAAGATATTAAGAAGGAGTCTGGCGTCGTGCGCGGCGGCGGCTGGTCTCACGGTGGAGGCAACCCAAACCTCGCGCCGTCGTGGAATATGAAGACCTACTGGCGCGAGCCGATGCCCTATTATGAGAACGATCGCCCCTCACGCGATGGTGAGATTGGCTTCCGCTGCGCTGCGACCCCGCAGCCGTGAAAGGTGGTGTAGTAATATGAAGAAATTATGGTCTTTAACTGCCAGAGCGATGTTCTTGCTCATCCTGGTGATGCTCGCGGGAGCGTGTTCGAGCCGGAGCGCCCAAGGACCTCAGCCCATTGGCACGCTCGTCGAAAAAGCTCCTCTCTTGACGCACTTCGAATGCAAGGAGAAGGAGATTAGAATTGATCTGCTCGACGCCATCGGCGCCCTGCCAGATGATACGCTGGAGGCTCAACGCGAGCAGCTCCGTGACTGGGTGTGGACAGTCATACTCGGTAAGCTCGCCGGGCAGAGCTCCGTAGATGACGTCTTCGAGGGCGTTGTGGATCAGCCAATCGATCGCGACGACGCGCTCGCTCACGTGCTCACGATGCCTGTTGGGCCGGCGCGTGCGGCGGCGATGAAGAGCGGCGATGTGGTGGTGATGGTGGAGGGCGCCTCCGAGCCCGTCATGGCGGCGGTCGCGGCCGAGGCCATCGATCAAGAGGCGCTCTACCTTGGCGTTATGCCGAGGCGGGCGATGGTCTTTCGTTACGACATCGACCGGGAATCTGCGCAGGCCCGTGTGTGTGGGGTGGGACGAATCGAACGCACGACGCTCGAGAGCAACACCCACGGTTTCCGCAAGGAGCACATCAAGTCGGTCACCGACCTCGAGCGCTTCCTCTCGGGGGGGGTCGATCTGCTCTCCGCCGAATGCACAGAATCTGGGCTGGCGGTGACCGGCCGTACACGCCCGCGGAGCGCTCGAGCAGGGGTCACCGCGGAGCACGTCGCGGCGATCGCAAGGACACCTGGGAAGCGGTATATTCCCCCCGAGCGGTTTGGAAAGTCGACCGCCACACTGTCGGGCGAGCAGCATGCCAATATCAAAAAAATTGCGAGCGAGCTCGACGACCTCTACGAGCACCAACCCCAGAGTAAGGCGGCCATCGACGCTGCACCGCCGGAGGTCCGGGAGGCGTTTCGTGCCTTGATGGTGTGGAAGAGAGATAGCCCGAGGGTCCCGAGCGCGGACATGGTGCTCTCCTACCAGTTGCAGCGCGACTTCTCGAAGAGGCCAGGCTTCTCTCTCGATCCGACAACCCCTACGGCCGCAGCCGTCCGAGCGCTTGATGAAGCCATCGCTGCTCTGAGCAGCCCTGATTCGCTCGCTGGGCTCTTACGCTCTTATGGATACGAGAAAGAGAGCAGTAATATCGTAGCCAGGGCGAGAGAGGGGGGGGCGACGTTGCTCGCGAAGGTTCGCGACGCGCTACGCAGGAGCCGAGAGCTGATCCTCAGTTCAAAGGAATCAGTGATCGAAGGGATCCTCCTTGGCTCCGGTCCGGCTCGGTCGCCTGATGAGGAGATCGCCTCTAGCCTAAAGCAATATATTTACAAGAGGGCTTCCCACCAGTGTGCCCGATACGATGGCCCATTGGCAGGTACGGTCACGGGGATGACGCTCTTCTATACCGATCTGCTGGCCAAGCTCTGGGCCCTCGACTGGCAAGGCGTTGCCCCTGAGGACTCCATCGAGGGGTTCTTGAGCATCATCCATCAGACCGGGTCCACCGCGGCATGCGGCGAGGAGGAGCTCCCAAACACGCGCATTTGGTTCGGCGTCCGGGAAGACAACTATACCCGATCTACGTCGAGTGTCCGGTTCGCACCTATCGCCACGCGCATCTTCGCCAAGGGGTCTAAGCCGGGCGGGGGTGAAGGCGAAGTGGAGCCGGGGACCGGCTCGCTGCAGTTCATTCGTTGGTGGGACCGGCACTACGCCGCAGTGGCTGATTGGGAGCCTCAATACGAGACCCTAAATCAGATTATGAAATGGTCAGTGGTGGCTCAGAACGCCGCGATCGCCGACAAAACATCCTGCCTCACCTTCCTCGATGCCATCGAACCATCAAGCGATCAACGCTTCGATCGCTGGGCGAAGAGCACGAGTGAGCTACGATGGCACGGACCTGTCCAGATCAAGCCGGAAGCGTCCAAATTAACCGAGTGCATCCCACTCCTCACCTCCCGTAAGTTCCACAGGTGTGGCTATGCAGGGGAGCTCTCCGGGGGGGTGGGCGCTGCGACCTGGGAGCAAGTGGCGGCCAAACCGCTGCGCGTCGCCACGACCCCGCACGGCCTTGGTCGCCTTGGGATCGAGGCGAAGCCGACGTCTGTTAGCCCGGGTCGCGTGGAGTTCGGGAAGCTCAACAGAAGCGGAGGCGAGCTCTCCTCGGCCACGATCGAAGGGCGCCCGGGCTTGGTAAAGTTCCGAGCGGAGGTGAGCACAAACGTCTCGCAACGTGGCTCGATCGCCATATGGAACGGTGACACCCCGGTCCGGCAGGTCGAGAGGACCGTTGAGGTCGGCGCGAAGGACCTCGTGGCCAAACAGCGCAAGAACGACCTGCTCACCTCGGAGCTCCGCGCATATGATATCCACCAATCGAGCGTGCGTCTCGATGTGAAGTCGGGGGTGAAGGAGGAGGCGCAGCGGATCGCTCGGCACATCGCCTATTCGGATGGATCGCTCGAGGACGCGGCCACTTTGGTGTCGTCGAGTCACGAGGTCTATGTCCTCTCAGACGGGAGCTTGGCTGTCCGCTTCGCTGAGGACGGTGGGAAAGGCTATTATGCTGTCATGCGCTCGGGCGGTGGAAATCGTGGCCCACCCGGGGAGATCGCAGGATTTGTTGTGGGCGCGGCCGACGGCGGCCCTCACCGCGGCGGTGGCTCGCTGTCGTCGCGAAACATCCGCGTGCGAGTCTCTATCGTACCTGAGGGTTTGGGCAAGCAGTATGTGAGCGAGCGCTCGGGCAAGCTCGTCACGTCGCAACGCGAGACATTGGCGGCCATCGACGCGAAGCTCAAAAATAGTGATGTGGAGGGCGCGCGAAGAGCGTTTGAGGCCCAGCCGACGCCTGAGGCCGGTGCGCGTGTGCTCAGGTATGCGATCGAGCGTGGTGACAATCCCACGATCGATCATATGATCAACCGGGCGATCAAGCATAATGCCTCGGTTACCGAGGTGCGCGCGCTGCGTGGCGAGGTCGCCCGCGCCCGTGCCCTCCGTCGCCGGGCCAACCAAGACACCGTCAAGCTCGACAATATCGACCTGAAGCTCGCGATTTGCGAGCGCAGGCTCGTGATGGAAGGATTTCGCGAGGAGCGCATCCTCGCCGCGGCGGCCGGGGACATGACGTGGTATGCCCCCGTGGACTACCCCACGGACGCAGGACTGCCTCCATCGGTCCACCCTTATAACAAGCCACCGCCGCCGGATCGACGCTACGTCAGCCGCCTCATCGAGGAGTCGTATACGTTCGGCGATCCGGCGAGGATCGATCTCGGCGACATGAGCTTCGAGCGACGCCACAAGGGTTCGAGCAAGGGCGGGTCAAGTGGGGCGGGCGCGCAGGGATCCCCTTATCGCCTAATCGCGGCCGCCGGTGCTGGGGGCGTTGGGCTCGTGATCGTGCTAGCATGTCAAGACGACGACGAGGGTCAAGACACTAAAAGAAAAGACGAAGCGAAGAAGGACGAGGCGAAGAAGGACGGTCTCGCGAGGCTGCCGCCTTGCCGGGAGCAAATGAGTAAAGAAGAGAGGGAGGATATGCGGAGAGCGGTGGCGGCATGTGACAAAGACGGGGACGGCGCGATTTCATCTCAAGCAGAGGCAGTGTGCGTAAAAGCGGAGCTCACGAAGCTTGCTAAGGCGCGAGGAGCGAACACCCACCCGTGACCCGCTCAGCCCCACACCTTCGGCCGGCGCTTGAGTCGCTTGCGGCGACGCTCGATCATTTGGCGCCGGTCGAGGGCGAGTCGCGCGCGCTCGAGCCCACCCTCGAGGCGCTCTACGCGGGCGCTCTTAGCGAGTCGCGGAGCGCGTTGGTCGCGCTCGAGGTCATCCTCTCACGATGGGCGGGGCATTCTACGATCGACGTGTGGCGCTCGCTCATCCACCTTTACCTCGCGCGGCGGAAAGCGACCCTCGAAGCGCTACATGATCTTAAGTCGCGTCTTGCCTCGGCGCCTCCTCGCTCACGCTGGCTGGCGGGCGCCGAGGCTGCACGGATCGTCGCGCGGCGCGAAGGGGCGGCCATAGGGTGGTCGTGCGCCGAGAGCCTCACCCCATTCATGCAGGATGATGCACGGAGCCGCGAAGGCCCCATGGTCCTCTCCGCCGTGCTTACGTGGCTGAATCTCGCGGGGACCGCTGGTGAATGGGGCCGTTACAACGCCCTCGCGAGCGTCGCTTCAACCTATTGGACCGAAGGCTCTGCGTCTTCCGTTCGCATCGGCCTTCTGCTCGCAGATCAAGCGATTGCTCGGGGACGATTCAAGACATCGCTCGATCAGCTCGATCGCCTCGAGGAGGTCGCGCAAGGGAATTTGCTGGCGCACTTGCTATGCAGCCGGCTCCACGCGCTCGCGGCCCTTGGTAAGGGCCGTAGCGCGCGCGCGGGGCGGACCTATCGTGCTCTGCTGCGAGCGCTGCGCGGCCCCTGCGCAGATGAGCATTCCATCTCCGTCGTCGAGAGGAGGGCGCTCCAGAGGAGAGCTGATAGGATCGCGTGTCAATCGGGCTTGATCTCCAAGTCGCGTGGCCAAGGAGGTCTGATCGTGACGCAGCTCCTCGGGCTGGAGCAAAAGGCTCGGGGCATGCGTCGAGACCCCGTTGGCAAAGTGCAGCTTCTGTTCGACATCCTTGATCGCGCAGATGCGGCGCTCCAACGCTCAAGAGCCGCTGCCGACATCGATGGATGGCTTCGCCTGCGCCTCCTCCGTTGCCGTATCCTCGTCGATCTCGCAGCTCATGACACGTTCGCTGACTGCGAGGCTGAGCTCGGAAAGATATACGATGAGGCTGAGCGCTGCGGGCTCCTTCCGCTGATGATCCAGGCGCTCGACCAGCGTGCAGTGGTGCGTGGGCGATCCTCTGACGCCGACTGGGGGGGCGCTCTCAAAGACAGCTCGCGAGCCTCCGCCATGGTGGTCGAGCTGCTGGCTGCGAACGCTGGCCCGCCGGGTTCTAGCCATATGGTGGAGCGCGCGCTACTCGAGGATTACTTGCCTGTGTTGGATCGGGTCATCGAGCTCCACGTGGAAGGTGCCAGCCGCCTCGCCTCACGCCATCCCGAGCTCGTGGCTGAGCCGATTCGGAGCTATCATGACGCCCTCGAAGCGGAGACCCCTGAAGGCTCGTGGGTGCGCTTCGGGCGCACCTTGCATGCTTATGCAGAGCAGACCCAGGCGCTCGCGCTGCGGGAGGCACGACGCGCTTACTCGGATACGCGGGCGCCATCACGCCATATCGCGATCACACATGAGGGGTCTCCGCGCGTCGTCGTCAATGAACTTCTACCAATGGTCCCACGGCGCGAAGGTATGCTCCAGTATTTCGTTGTCGGCGGCCATGTGTTGATATTCCTCTTTCTGAGAGGTTCCTTTGACTGGCATCTCATGACGGTACCGGGCGCTGGTGAACTCGCGGGGCCGGAGCGCGCGCACACAGCGCTAAAGCGAATAATCGACGGGGTCCGCGCATTCTCGCGCGGCGAGGATCTCGCCAAGGAGCGCGCGCTCGTCAAAGAGCTCCACGATGTAATCCTACCTTTGAAGATCGAGAAGGCGATCGGGACCGCCGGATTGAGTCACCTCCGGATCGTCCCTCATGACGTCCTTTATCGCGCTCCGTTCGGCAAGGTCAAGCTGGGCTCGATGCCCCTCGTCCAGCGCTTCTCGATGAGCATTCACCCTACGGGGCGGATGGCGTTGGTCGTGTCCGCTCCGCGAGGGCCAACCGGCCGGGGTTCGATCGGCCATGTGATCGGGCCGGCCGTAGCGTGGGCCGATGATGAAGCGCGCGCGATCCAGAAAGGCGCAGGTGGTCTATTCCCGTTCGCGACGGTGTTGCCCATCCGCACTGGGCTCGCGGGGCTCGCCGCGTTTCGGGAGCGAGCTGGGGACCATGACATCCTCCACTTTACGTGTCATGGCACCGAAGGTGACGCGCTCTCGCCGCCGGTCCTTGTCCTCGGCACGCTGAACGATGATAAGGGCGAGGGGACGCTATCGCTCGCGGACGCATCGACGCTCAGCCTGCGCAACGGCGTGCTAGTGGTGCTGCAGTCGTGCTGGACTGGGTGGATGGATCACGAGCGCAAGAATTCTGTGCAAGGGTTTCCACAAGCGTTCTGTGACGCAGGCGCGGACGCTGTGATCGCGCCGCTCGTCCCGCTCCCCGAGGCGCTAGCACCGCTCTTCTCGGCGGTGCTCTACAGGGCTTTGCGCTTCCTCCCCGCCGAGAAGGCGCTCCAGCGGACGCTCGACGTGCTGAGGACGCACGGCCGAGCCCTCGTTTCAGGCAATCAGGAGGCGTGCGCGATGCTCGATCAGCACGGCTCACTGGATGCTTTTGAGATCAGGTACACGGGAGCTACAGGGGTTCGTTTTGGCAAGCTCCTCTCGCGCTTTGTTGGCCGGGTGTCCTTCTGGTGGTGGCGCAGGTGGCTCCCCCGTAACAAGCCCTCCCACGCCTCGCTCACAACAGGCGAGGCAAGCGGGGTCGAAAGGCTCGAATCTGGCTTATGACCGGCTCTTGCTCACCATCGGTAGCGAGGGCGACCGCGCTAGCCACTTCTTTGTAAATGTCACCGAGATCGATTGTATGCCGTTCCCCCGGACGCCGCAGCGCATCGAGAAAGTAGTAGGTGAAGACGCCATGACCGAGCGCGCTATCTTCACGAGCGGCCTGATCATCATCCGCCGCGCAAAGGAGCACTCGTCCGCGTCCGAGATCGAGCCGCTGAATCGAGATCGGCTGGGCGTCGTCACGGTATCCGGGGAGCGTTGGGCTCTTTGCTAGGAGCGGACCGGTAAACGAGCGTCCGGCCGCGCCGCTGAAGCACGAGTCGAGGGCGAGCACCACGAGCTTCGCGTCGGCGAGCCTGTTGAACCAATTGTGCACGCCACTCTCCATATCAATTCCGGTGGCGTAGATCCGTTGATATTCGGTGTTGTGAGGGATCAAATAGCGCGAACGGCGATCGCGTGAGCCTCGACGCTCAGGGCTGCCGTGCCCCGCGAAATAAATCAAAACGGTGTCCCCCGGCTCGACGGCGCGGTGCAGGTCTTCACCAATAGCTATCATGATGTTCTCGCGGGTGGCTTCCTCGTTCAGGAGCAAGCGGACGCTTCGCTCTCCTTCCTTTATGTTCGATAGGGCGCTGGCAAGCGCCTGAGCGTCCGCCCCGGCGAACGAGAGGCGCGGGATGGCTTCGTCCTTATACCTGTCGATACCTATCAACACAGCGTGGAGCATGATGTACATTCGCGCCGCCGGGCGCTGCTGTCAATCGCTTTGCGGGGGTGGCTTCTGCTCTCGGAACGCGGTGGCTTCTTTCACAGGCAGCGACGGCCGTTACTCACGAGTCGCGCCATCGCGAGCCGGCGACAACCAGCCTGGGTGCGACGAGCCAGACGAGCGCCATCAGCTGCGCAAAGCGGCCCGGCCGAAGTCCTCGCTCCCCTGCCGGCCGACATCCTCGCCGCCATTCGCAAGCGCTTCGGCCTCGAATAGCCCTCCGTTACCTCGCCGCGCGTGGATGCTGATCGCCCCCCCATCCTTCAAAACAAGCCCGCTCAAAGCAGGTGGTGCTCCGGCTTCGGAGCACCACCTGGAGCACCACGTTGGCGTCACGGCTGGACCGCCCGAGTCACGCCGATGGTCGAAATTCTGCGGAAAATCACGGGCCGTCACGCGCTGTCACGGCCCCATCGAAGCTTGACACGGTAGGGGTCGTTGGTTCGAACCCAATCGCGCCTACAAAAAAGAGCA
>CAYTJL010000067.1:0-38952 GCA_964437785.1 uncultured Polyangiaceae bacterium | reverse complement strand
TTGATCGGGCCCGGCGGGGCCGATGTTGATGGTGGGGATGGTGGGTGAGTCGGCGATGGCAGCCGGCGCAAACGAGGTTAGCGCGGCGAGGAGCGCGCCCCCCGCGATCGGGAGAGCAGCCTTGTTTCGGCTCATGGCCCCTCCGCAAAGACCTCGAGCGCCGCCGGCACGACCTCGATCTCCATGGGCAGCCGGCCGAGCGGCTCGCCGTCGACGTCGAGCAGGAAGCGGTGGCTCACGTCCGCGTTTTGGAGGGAGAGCTTGATCCTGTCGCAGCGAAAGTGCTTGGTGTCGGGGTGATTGATGTGCTCGCCCTTGTAGACCTTGGACGAGACCATCGCGAAGCGCAGCTTGGGCGCGGCGCCTTGATCGATGACCTCGAAGACGCCGTCATCCACCTTGGCCATGGGCGCCACGTGCATGCCGCTGCCGAAGTAACGGCCGTTGCAGATAGCCACGTTGCGGCTGGAGAATTGGAGGGTGCGCGCCTCGCCCGCGAGCGAGACCTCGGCCGTGAGATGCCCAATCTCGCTCTGCAAGAGCCCTTGGACCGACGCGGAGAAATACGCGAGCGTGCCGCCGAGCGAGCGCGTGGCCTTCGCCACGAGCTGATCGACCAAACCACCGAGCCCCACGGAGAGGATGTTGATGAAATACGCGGTCGCGGGCGCGCCGTCGTGGGTGGTGTACGAGACGCGCCCGATGTCGACCCGCCTTGTCTTGCCCGAAGCGATGGCCGATGCGTACCTGTCGAGCCGGTGATCGATGCCGAGCGTCCGGCGGAAATCACCGCCTGTCCCCGTGCCGATCACGCCGAGCTTGGGCAGCTCCGACACGCCCTCGTCGCGCGCTGTCATGAGGCCATTGGCCACCTCGTGGACGCTCCCGTCGCCGCCCACCGCGATGACCGCGCTCCGCCCGTCGCGCGCAGCGTCCCTCGCGATCTCGACCGCGTGCCGGCCACGCTCGGTGGTCGCGACGTCCACGTCGCCGATCGCCCGCTCGATGGGCGCGCGCATTTGATCGAAGGTGCGGCCCGTCTTGCCCCCTCCTGATTGGGGGTTGACGATGAGGAGCGGCCGAGACTTGTCGCGGGTGCTCATGGTCGTGCGCCGACCATACAACACTCAACCCTTCTCGACGTCATGAAATTTGGAGTAGTCCACCTGGAGCCTCCCGTCCGGGAGGTTCGTGATCACGTCCACGAAGCGCCCGCCCCACGTGATGTCGGCGGCGTCGTAGATCTTGCGGGCATGGATGGTCTGTCCAAACGTACCGTCGAGCCCGGTGAGGGTGATGATGAAGCGCAGGCTCTTCTCCGCGGCTGTCGCCTCGGTCTCGCCCCAAAGGGGGCTCGCCTCGTCGATCACGTGAAAGGCCACCCACGTGACCGAGAAGAGGGGTGTTTGGTTGCGCACGAGCGTGATGTCGTGGAGCCGCCGCATCCTCTCGCCCTCGGCCGTGACCTCGGGCTTGAGCACGGTGACGCGCAGCGAGGCCTCGATGATGTCGTTGCCGCGCGCGTTGGCCATACGGAACATCAACGTGGGTTTGCCGTCGCGCTTGCCGATCACCATTCCATCGCTGAAGAGCACGCGCGCCGTGGGCCGCGAGAACTTGGTGAACATGAGGCCGCTCGCCATCGCCACGCCGAGCACGCCCGCGAACGCCTCCATCGTCACGACCACGCTCGTGTACGTGGTCTTGGGGGACATGCCGCCGTAACCGATGGTGGAGAGCGTCTGGACGCTGAAGAAGAACGCGTCCGAGAACGAGCCCGGCCGCGCCCCCGCGATGCCGTCGCCGCCCGCCAAATAGAGCAGCGCGAAGACCACGTTCACGGTCAGATAACAGGCGGTGACGATGGCGACGACGCGCCGCCAAGACCCTTCGATGAGGAAGTGATAAACGTCGTAGAGGTACGCCGGGGGCTGCCCGACCCGCACGGCGTCGTTCGGGTCGGGCGTGGCGCGACGGGGCTCTTTGGCCATGTCACTCTTGCGTGGTCTTCGGCGCCGTAAAGACCTGACGAGACTCGTACGCGGCGACCACGTCCGCGGTTTGGAACGGCACCGGGTGGTTCTGGTTGCGCCGCCAGAATTCGGCCTCGTCCGCGAAGTGCTTGTTGGAGGCGTCCCAAACGGCGCCGCCCGGGAGCGCGTTGAACGCCTTGGGCCCCGACGGATCCATGTCGATCACGAACCGCTGCACAGGGCCGTTGGTGTAGCTGTGCTTGAGCGGGATGGTGGGTTTGGACGGGTACGGGAAGTCCGAAGAGTCGACCGAGAAGTTGTCGCCGTGGCGCGGGAAGCCCTTGGTGAACACCATATCGGACGTGGGCGGGATAGAGAGCGAGCCGAACGCCGAGATGAGCGCGGTGAACCGGATGGTGTGGAGATGACCCCAACGATAGGTGTCGACGTCGGCGCTCCCGGTCACCTCGGCGAGCGACGTGAGCGCGTCGAGGAGCGCGCGCACCATCCGCTCATGACGGCTCTCGACCTCGGGCGTGGTGAGGTCGTCCCAAATCGCGCTGTCGCCCGTGGCCGGGTCGAACGTGGCGAGCTTTTGAGGGTCTTCGTTCACGAGGTGAAGGAGCGCCTTGGCGATGGTCTCGCGGCCCGACAACGTAGCGCCCATCACGGCGAATTCGTCGCCGAAGACGAGGTACATGAGCCGCGCGGCCCACGCGTTGTAAATCACCGTGGCCTGCGAGGCCTTGGCCTCGGCCGAGTCGAGCGGGAGCGCGGTGTTGTCGTCCGGGTTTACGCCCGAGGCAGCCTCGTAATCGGCCTCGGTCCCCCACGCGTCGAGGATGGCGCGGAGCTTCACGATGAGCGCTGAATCATACCTGGGATCGGCCACGATCGCGGCCAAGTCCGGGTGCGCGCCGGGAGATGCCTTTTCGGCCTCGGCGCGATCGAGCGCGTCGAGGAGCAGGGGAGTCAGCGCGGAGCCCATGGCCGACCGCACGTCGCCTTGGATGGACGCGAGCGTCTCGGTCGTGTGATCGTCCCGCTCTTCGAGCCGCTTTTGGATGCGCCCCTCGCGGAAGCCGATGTCGAACTGGCACGCCGCGTACATGGGCGTCCCGTCCGGCAAGAAGTCATTGGAAGGATCGTTGTCGAGCGTGTCGCCGATAGGGTCGTTGTTGGCCGTGGAGAGATAGCCAATCTCCGGGTCCTTGTCCCACGCCACCACGTCGTCGTGGACGTAGCCCTTCCACTCGGCGGTGCCGTCGCCCGGGAGCACGAGGCAAGGCAACGTGCCTTGGTACGTGGAGGCGTCCCACGTGAACGCGGCCTTGTCGCGGATAGGCACCTTGGCGTGCGACGTCCAGAGGATGTGGCCCGACGTGTCGGCGAGCATCCAGTTCTGCGCGCCGACGCCGAAGTTCTTGAGCGCGGCGCGCGCCTCGTCGACGTCTTTGGCGCGGAGCAGATCGAAGACCGCGAGGATCTCGGCCGTGGGCTCGGCGCCGGTCCAACGGATGCTGATGGCGCTCTCCCCCGGCATGGGCGGGATGACCTCGTGTTTGTCGATGTTCGGGAGGATGGGCCCGTGGTGCGGCACCACGAGCACTTGATAGGTGTACGGGCCGCCCGATTGCAGCTCGATCACCTCGTCGATGGCCTCGAAGGGCACCTCCTGCCCTTCGAAGATCACGCCGGTCGCGTCGGCGTTGAGCGTCTCGGCGTAGGCGTCGCTCACGTCATAACCGGCCACGGTGGCGCCCCACGCCACGTGCTCGGTGTGACCCAAGATGATGCCGGGGATGCCGGGGAACGCCATGCCCGAGGCGTGCATGGGCTCTTTATCGGAAGGGGTGATGTGGAGCGAGACCGGCCAAAACACCGAGGGCGCCGAGAGCGACAGGTGCGGATCGCTCGCCACGAGCGCGTTGCCCGTCGCGCTCTTTGCCGGCGACACAGCCCAGTTGTTGGACCCGAAGCCCTCGGGGCGGAGCAGCGCGCGCGAGCGCTCCATCGCGGCGAGGTAGCCTTTGGCCTTGGCGAGCGCCTCTTGGTAAGGGAGGATGGGTTTGGGAGCGGGCTTGGGCGTAGGAGGCTTTTGCGTCACCACCTTGGTAGGAGCCTGGATGTGGCGCTTCGCCGTCAGGGGTTTGGCGGGAGGAGGTTTGGGCGAAGGCGGTTTGGGAGACACCTTCGTAGAAGCATCGATGTAGTGCTTCGAGGACTGGGGGGGTTTGGGGGGACCCCCTTCGGGTCCCCCCATCGTAGACGGCCAGCCTTGGCGGGTCGTGGCGCTGTCGGCGGGCGCGAAGCGGATGTAATCCATCAAGAAGCCGGCGCGCTTTTGGAGGAGCGGATCGGGATCCGAGGCCGAGAACGCGGCGCGGGCCTGGTCGAAGAAGAGCTGGTTGGAGAGATCGAAGTCGGCGTCGAACGAGAGGAGATGGGTTTGCAGCCTGCCGACGGCGAGCGAGTCCGGGCCCGTCCAATCGGTGAACCCGTCGGGCGAGATGCCGAGCAGGCCCGCCGGGAGCTGGATCTCGCGATCACGAATCTTGCGGAACGCCTGCGTCACGCCGTCGGCGAACGCGTCGATGCCGTCTTTGACCTCGCCCGGGGGCAGCTCGTCGTATTGCACCTTGGCGACGCGGTGAAGGCCGATGTGGCGAAAGCTGATGTCCAGATCGAGGAGCGATTTGTCCGAGTCATACAGGATCTCGGCGAGCCGGCCCTCGGACACGCGGCGGAAGAAATCGAGCTGGAGCGCCCGGTCGCGCGCGACCAAATATCCCTCGACGCGCAGGGCGTCGGCGACGCTGGTCGCGTAGATGTGCGGCCTGCCGAACGTGTCGCGGACCACGTCGACCGGGCCCGAGAGATTCTGAATTTCGAGCCGCTCGTCGACCGGGAGCGCGTCGCCCAAAGGGCCGAGCGGATCCGAGGGAGCGGGCGGGGCGGGCAGCTCGTCGGCGCAGCCGAGGAGGAGCGCGGACACGAGCGGGATCGCAAAGGAGAGAAGCGAGATCGAGCGGCGCATGAGATGTCTATACACCAAAAGAGCACCTCGTTTCTTGTCCGAAAATTCGCCCATCTTCGCCGGTTCTGCTTTAGGTGCCCGCATGCCCCCGGCCATGGCCGCTCCTCTGTTCTCTCCCTCCCACGCGATCGACGTGGGCCGCGACTCCGCGCCCGCGGCTCGCTCGACCCCCTCGGCGCAATCCTTGAACGGCGCGGTTCACTTCGTCGACGCCGCGCTCCGCGAGGACGTGCAGCGAGACCTGGTGAGCCGCCGCTACCTGCTCGCGCAGGTGCCCTCTCCTCTTCGAAGCAGGATGAGGCGCGCCATCGATGATACGGTCGAGGCCGCGCTCGCGCTGCGCGGCGCGCTGCCTCCCTGCGTGGAGATGGACGCGCCGATCGATCTCGTGATCCGCGATCAGATCTTCCGCGCCCGCGCGCTCGGCGCGACGGGGCTCGCGGTGATGTTGCCTCGCGTGGAGTCCGAAGGTGCGCTGTCCATCGAAGACGGCGCCGCGCTCTCGGCGTGGCTCGCGGCGAGCCGCCGCGCGCCGCTCGTCGTGCTGCTCGATGAGGCCGATCGCGCGCTGCGCCTGCTCGCGCCCGTGCCGCTCGCCGAGGTCGCGGGCGCCATGCCTCTGCCCAAACGATCGATCGATGTGGGTCGCGACTCGGCGCTCGACGCGCGGGGCGACGAGCCCGCGTCGGGGAATCGCATCTCCCCTCCGCCGCCGGTCATCTCGCTCCCTCGCCGCGGGGTGATGAAGCGGACAGGCGATCAACCCTTCGGCATGACGCCCGAGCCCGCGGCCGAGGTGATCGCGCCTGTCGCGCTCGCGCCCGTCGAGGCCGCCATTGACGCTGCGTGGGAGGACGCGAAGCCCGCGCCGAAGGCCGAATCGAACGTGTATAAGAGCGTCGCGGCGCTGATGCCCGCGCTCCCCCCTCCGGTCGAAGAGGGCGTGACGCCGCTGCCGGCCGCGATCGCGGCGCCTGTCATCGCAGATCCCGTGATGCTGATCGCGGAGCCCGCGCCCGCGATCGAAGAGCCCGCCGCGCCTCCGCAAACCGACGTCCCCGCGGCCGAGGCCCGGCCTGTCCGGCGCGTGAGCAAGATGATGAAGGGTGGGATTCGCAGGCTCTCGGAGGCGCCCCCTCCCATGGCCGCAAAGGTCGCTTCGAGCATGGGTGTGAGCGAGCCTGTGGCCGAGCGATCGAGGGAGGTCATCGCCGAGGCCGACGGCGCGGATCCCGCGCGGATCGCGCGAATGGCGCTGAGCCGCGAGCACGCGGTCGCGCTCGACGCCGCGCGCGGGCCCAAGCCCGTGACGGTGATCGAGAAGCTCTTCGTGGATCGGTATCTGCCGCTCCTCGCGGCCATCGCCGCGGGCGAGGCGGATCATGGCATGAAGAGCGTCGCGGAGACGTGGCGCGCGAGCTTCGAGCACAGCTACAAAGAGGGCTTCTCGGCGATCCGCGCCACGGGCCGGCGGCCGAGCATGGTGTTCGACGCGCCCGACATCGCGGCGCGTTTGGCGAGGCTCAACGGGGCTCGCGCGGTCAAGCTCCTCCTCGTGGACGGGCTCCGCCACGACCTGGGCGACAAGGTCGCTCCTCTCTTGAAAGGCGCGCTCGGCGGGAAGATCGTTTGCGTCGACAGGGTGGTGCTCTGGTCGGCCATCCCCACGACGACGCCCGCGCAGCTCGCGCTGCTCGGCCGCGGGGCCGACGGGCTGCGCGACGCGGCGCCGCCGAGCGATCCCGAGCCCGAGATCGTGCGCGGCCGGGCCGTCTCCACCATCCGGCGCGAGCGCGTCGGCGCGCGTGAGATTATGAAGCTCGACGTCGTCGAGTCGCGCCTCCGTGGCATGGGACCCTCGTTGAGCGATCGGCTCGACGCCATCGCGGCCGAGGTCGCGGACTCCATCGCTCGTTATGCCGAGTCCTTGCCGCCCCGCACACTGCTCTTCATCTTCGGCGATCATGGATTCCGCATGACGGCGCAGGGCGGCGGCACCGGCCCCGCCTCGCAGGGCGGCGCCTCTCCCGAAGAGGTGCTGGTGCCCGGCCAAGCGTGGCTCACGGGCGGCGTGCACTGACCGTGCATGAATGACGGATAGCCCATCTCCGCCCCGGTTCGAGGGCGGTTGACGTAGCGCGCGCGTTCGGCGATAAGGCACCATGGCGCGAGGCGCGAGATGGTGCATGGGTTGAGCCTCGATCGCGTCCGTCGCGCGGCGCTCGGGGATCGCGCTGCGATCTCCGAGGTGTGCGCGAGCCTCGGCGCGATCGGGCGGCCCATCGCCGCGCGGCTGCTCCGGCGGGGCGGCACGCGCGCCGACGTGGACGATCTCGTGAACGACGTGCTCGTCTCGTTCTTGGAGGAGCAGTTTCGCGGGCTCCTCACGTTCGACGGGGACAAGGGGGCTTCGCTCCACGGATACGCCGCGGTCTTGATCCAGCGGAGGATCATCGATCGGCTCGCGCTCAAGCGATATCGCGTCGAGGGCGACGACGGCCACGATGCGGGCGGCGAAGGCGCATGGGGAGAAGGCGCGCGCGAGAGCCCAGCCTTGGATCCCGAGCGCGCCGCCCACGTGGGAGAGCGGATCGCCGCGGTGGTGGAGGGGCTAAAGAAGAGGAGCGGTTATTATCACGACCTCTTCTGTTGGTTTCACGTCGACCGGCTCACGAACGACGACGTCGTCAAGATCACCGGGCGTTCCCCGGCGCGGATTAGCGACGACAAGATCAAAATGCACCGCGTCGTGCTCGCCATCCTCGACGGGCTGGAGGACGATGGCGTATCCTCCGGGGAGGGCGCGTGACACGATGAGCAGCGAAGGCGGGATGGATGCCTTGGGAGCCGCGGCGAAGGCGGTTGATCCGCTCCACGACCCTCGTTGGGACAAGCTCGCGATGGGCGCGCTCTCCGGCGATGAGCGCGCGGCGTTCGAGGCGGAGCTCAAGGCGACCGAGGCCGGCCGCCGCGCGTGGGAGATGCTCGCGCCGCCCTCCGCGGAGGCGCACGAGCAAAACGTCGATGCGCTGCTCGCGCGCGCGACGAAGGGCCAAAACGCAGCTCCAAGCGCCGCTCCGAAGCGCCAATTCCCAGCGATCGCGGCGCTCATGGCGGCGGCGCTCATGGCGGCGGCGCTCGTGATCGCGATCGTGCTTTGGCCCAAAGGGGCCTCGGAGCTGCCGAGCTATCGTATGGAGGTGAGCTCCGAGCTCGCGCCGGTCTGGGGCTCGGACACGGTTCACCTCAAGCCGGGCTCGCTCGTGTCCATCGTGATCCGGCCGGATCGCGCGCACCCCAAGCCCATCTCGGTCCATGCCACGTTGGCGCCGGACGCGGGAGGGGTGGTGTCGTGGAGCGCGGCCGAGGCGCGCGCGGTGATCGCGCCGGGGGGCGCGGTGAAGATTATGGGCAGTCGCGAGGAGCTGTTTCGGGGCTTGCCGAGCGGCGGATACGACGTCGCGATCGCGGTGCGCTCCTCGGTTGGCCTGGGGGAGCGGCAGCTCAAAGGCCGTGTCTTCTTGGATCCATGAAGCGCGTCCGGGCCTTTCTTTTCACCTCGATCGCGGCGCTCGCAGCGTGCGAATCCGCGCCTCCTCCTTCGCCCGCCGCGCCTCTCTCCGCCTCTTCGAACGCCAGCACGGATGAGGCCGCGCGGGCGCTCGCCGAAGCCGAGGCGCTGCGCAGCAAAGGGGATTGGGAGGGTGCCGAGTCGCTCTTGATCCCCTGGATAGGTGACGCGCGCCCGGGCGTGCGCGGCAAGGTGATAGGCAAGCTCGGGCGCGTCGCGAGGAGCCGCGGCGAGCTCGATCGAGCGGTGAACCTGCTTTATGAGGCCATCGCGCTCGATCGGGAGGCCGGCGACGACGCGGCCGAGGGCGCGGACGGGCTCGCGCTCGCTTATACGTTGATTTACTCGACGCGGAGCCTGGACGAAGCCTCGGACGTCCTCACCTACGTTGGGCCGGCGGCGGGCCGAGACCCGAAGATCAAGGCGATGGTGCCTTATTACGAGGGGCTCCTCGCGTACGAGACCGGGGATTACGGCGAGGCGCTCCGGCTCTATCGCTTGTCTCGGAGCTTGGCTGTAGAGACCAAGCAAGAGCGGCACCGAGCGGACACGGCGCAGGTGGAGGCCAATCTGCTGGTCAAGCTCGGCCGGTTCGCCGAGAGCGAGGCGCTCTTTCGTGATCTGATGAGCCCGATCCCGGCCGACTATGGCCCCTGCGATCGCGCGCACCTCTTCACCAACGCGGGGTTCGCCGCGCTCGTCGCGCGCCGTTCCATGGGGGAGACGAGCGCGGCGGATCCACGAGCGACGCTCGAAGGGGCGTATCGTCTCTACGCCACGACGTGTCGTGATCTCGATCTCGTGGCCAACGCGCTCACCAACCTGGCGCTCGCGGCGCACGCGCGTGGAGACAAAGAGTCTGCGAGGCGTTACCTCCACGATGCGCGCGCGGCGGAGGGCGGCACGGACGCGAAGGTCACCGCGTATCAGCTCCAGGTCGAGGCAGAGCAGGCGCTCGGGGAGGGGAAGGAGGGGCTCGCGCGGGCGGAGGCGTTGTATGAGACCATGGGCCGGCTCGCCGCGGTGACGAGGTTACGCGCGTTCGCCATCGAGGCGTCGCTCGGCAAGGCGCTCGTGCTCGAGGCCAAGGGCGCGCGCGACGAGGCGGACAATGCCTATCGAGAGGCGCGCTCGTCCCTCGGCCGCTGGCTCGATATGGTCCCGCTCGGCGAGGGGTGGGACACCTTCTTGAGCACGCTCTCGTGGGTGACGGCGCGTTGGGTGGAGGCGCTCCTCAAGCGCCCCAACGGCGCTCGTGATGCCTTTATGGCTGCGGGCGAAGGCTACGGCCAAGAGCTCTCGGCGCTCTTTGGGCTCTCAGCCGCCGCGTCGCTCACGGGCGAAGAGCGGGCGGCGAGGCGGCGTGAGGTGGAGCGGTATCGGCGCGCGCGGGAGTCGCTCGAAGCGACGCTCCAAGGGCTCTCCTGGGCGACGCCCTCCGAGGAGCTGACGGCGGCGCTCGGGAGGTATTATGAGGGGCTGGAGGCGCTTCGTTTGGGCTCTGTGCCGCGGATCAAGGCACCTTTGCTCGCGCCCGGTGTGCGGGCGCCCGCGCCGGCCCAAGACGAGGTGCAGATCGTCTATGCAAAGCTCCCGCGCGGGTGGATTGGGCTCGCGGCGAGCGCAGACGGGGTGGTGAAACACGATGTCTCTCCCTCCGAACCTTCGGCGTTGGTGAAGCCTTTTTTGGGGCTCTTCGCTGGCAAGAAGCGGATCACGGCGCGCGCGCTCGGGGCGCTCGGCGCCGTGGATCTCCACGCCGCCCCGGAGATCGGGGCGCCGCTCGTCTATAGGCTCGGGCTCGACAGGGCCCCGCGCGCGCCCTCGTCAGGGGCCAAGGTGGTGATGGTGATCGATCCGAGCGGGGATTACCCTGCGATGGCGCGAGAGGCCGAGATCGCCCGACGAGCTTTGGAGGGGCGGGGCTTGGCCGTAAAGGCGCTCGCCGGAGAAGCGGCCACGCGCGGCGCCGTGCTCGAAGCGCTCGAAGATCCGAGCGTGGATTTGTTCTATTACCTCGGCCATGCGGCCTTCGAGGGGAGGGACGGTGAGCGGAGCGCGCTTTGGCTCGCGGGGTATGGGCGATTGACGGTCACGGACGTGCTCGCGGCGCGGCGGGTGCCGCTCCGCGTGGTGCTCGCGGGGTGTGAGGCGGGGCGCTCCAGCGCTGTCGGCGTCGCGCACGCGTTCGTGATGGCGGGCGCGGCGTCCGTGGTCGCGGCGTCGCGGCCGGTGGATGCGGGGTTTGCAGCTCGGTTCGTGAGGGGCTTGGCCGAGGAGCAGGGGGAGGATCCCTTCGGGGACCCCGCGGCGGCGGCGGCGCGGGTGGGTCGTTCCATGCGGCAAAAAGAGCCCTCTTCGGACTGGGCGAGCTTCCGGGTGATCGTCCCGTGACGACCGGCGGATAGATCCGCCGGGCGCGATCCGTATTGATCCTCTGAGTATCGAACACGAGCGCGGAGGGGCGGATAGGGCTGCTCCTTGGAGTCGTGCGGTGGAGACACCGTGAGGGGCGTCGTGTCATCGTTCAACCAACAAGAGGAAGAGGTCGTATCATGAAGCTCTCGCGCACCGCGTTTGGCGCGGTCTCGTTGGCCACGTTGCTCTCCGTGTCGCCCGCCGAGGCGCAGGTGGTCTTGCAGCCCAACACCATTCAAGGCCACGTCCGGTTCAACAACGTGAACCCGGCGGTCACGGCCATCCTGGATCAATACCTCCCGATCGCCACAGGGTACAACAACGTCTACAGCCAGAGCATCAGCGGGTTTTCGAGCAACGGCAGCTTCCCGCCGACCACGCCGCGGGACTTCGCGTATCTGCTCTCGGCCGAGGCGGAGGCCAGCGGGCCCGCCGGCGTCACCTACGACATGTCTCCTTACGCCGTCCTTTATGGAAGTGGGGAGTATGCGCAGTACTTCTTCCAAGGTATCAGCGGCGTTGTCCTTCCGCCGGCCGCCCAAGCCCCGAATGGGGTCACGCTCGACGTCGAGGAGTGCGCGGGTATCGTACGGATCACATGGGGCACGGACAACACCTGTGTGACGCCGGTGTCCATCCAATCCGGCAACGTGAGCTCGCAATACTTCTATACCCAGTTCCAACAAGGGAGCACGCACTACGTGCCGATGCTCGGCGGGCAGAGCGTCACGACCACGCTCTACACCACGACGGGCACGGACCCGACGGTCGACACCATCACGTTCCCCACCACCGTGACGTTCAACCCTGCGTGCGATCAGATTCAAGACATCTGTATCCCGATCCCGCAGGGCAACGGCAGTGGGAGCCTCGGGGCCTTCATCGGGCCCTTCGACATCCTCGGCGAGACCGAGCAATCCTCTACGTACATTGACGCCTACGGCCCGTTTCAGAATCACCGGTACAACAACTTTACGCCGCCCGAGATGCCCATTTCTCCCATGTCCGGCTGGTGGCGCCTCCCGAACCTCGTCCCCGGCGATTACCGCCTTTACGGGCAAACTTACGTTCGGACGGGCGATCAGCGAAACTTCGTTCGAACGCCTGCCTTGGGGAACGGCAACCTCATCGCGTCCGCCACGGCGGTCACCGGGCAAGACATCGATCTGCTCCGCAACATCAACGGGCAGAACCGTTATCCGTTCGTGATGACCCCGGCGCACTTCAACGGAAATGTGCTGCTCCAGGACCCGTATCTGGCGTCGAACCCGGGCGCATCGAGCACGCTCGCGAGCATCTCCCAGCTCTCTATGAACGCGTATGATCAAGCCACGGGTTACGGGTTCAGCGACGCGCTGATGCCTTATCCCTTCAACCCCGTCACAGGGTCGATCGCGACGACTTACGAGCAGGTGCTCGCCAACACCTACGATCTCTCCATTCCTTGGACGCAGTGGCGCCTCGTCGCCTTCTTCTACTCCCCCAACACGCCGACAGATCTCGATTACCGGCAAGGGAACCTGTACATCAACCCGAACCCCCAGCCGACGTACACCATGGCTCCGGGGGATGTGGTCACCATCGACCATGCCTATTGCTTCAACGAGGTGACCCTGGGCTACACCACCACGCTCGGCACGATGTACCGCCCGTTCGCCTACGTGAGCGGATCGTTCACCGGGACGGACTGGCAGAGCAACCCGGCGAGCTACGACGCGTACGCATACATGTACGGCGCTCCGCTCGACCAGCAGACGGCGAGCACCACAGGCGTTGTCAGCATGGCGCTCCCCCAAGGCACGTACACCATCTCGCCTTCAGCGAGCATCCTCATCAACAACGTCCCGAGCACCGCGTCGTTCGCGCCCGTCAACCTCACGTTGGGCTGCGGACAGCACAACACCGTATTCTCGGGGCTCTCCATCTCGCTCGATGATCTCCCTCCGTGCGCGGGGGCGAGCACAGTGACCATCAGCGGCCAAGTGGACAGCGACGGCGCGCAGGTCGATCACATCTATTATACGGTGAACGGCGGCGCCCCCATCGACATCTGCTCGTCCAACTGCGGCGCGAACCCCACGTACTCGGCGCTGGTGAGCCTCGCCGCGTGCAATAACAATATCGTGGTTTATGCCACATCACCCGCGGTGCAAGGTGTAGCCTCGGTGTCCGAGCAGATTGTTTGGGACGCCCCCGGCGACAACGTGATCTGCGGTGACGGCTCGTGCGACGTGGGCTGCCTCGACGCAGACAGCGACGGCGTTTGCGACACCGACGACAACTGTGATCTCGTGGCGAACCCCAACCAGCTCGACACGGACGGTGACGGTATCGGCGACGCGTGCGACAACTGTCCCAAGGTCGATAACCCGAGCCAAAAGGACACGGATCAAGACGGCATCGGCGACGCCTGCGACGCGACGTGCATCACGATCCAGCGCGGTACGTACGGCACCGTGGACGACACGTGGGTGATGCAGGCGCAACCTACGATGGTGTTCGGCGCGAGCAAGACGCTCTACACCGGGCTCACCGGACCCAAGATGGTCTCGCTCCTCCGATTCGACCTCTCGGTGGTGCCGTTGGGCGCCTCGATCACCTCGGCGGACATGGAGATCACCGAGTTTAGCACCAGCGCCAACGCCACGGTGAGCATTCACCCGATCACCGCGGCGTGGAGCGAGGCGACGACCAACTACAACACGTTCGCCAACGCGTATGCGCCGACCGTGCTCGCGTCCTTCACCACGGCGGGGCACGTGGGCACCGGGCCTATCCAGATCGACCTGACGAGCTACGTGCAAAACGTGCTCAATGGCACGCTCAAGCCGTACGGCATCGCGCTCGACCAGACGGCCGGCGACACCCGCTTCCGAAGCAGCGAGCACCTGCAGGTCTCGGATCGCCCGAAGCTCACGGTCTGTTACACCATCCCCGGCTGATGCCAGGTGTCGCTCGGACGTGTCGTCCGAGCGACACTTCAACCGAGCCTCGCTTCGTACGCCAACCAAGTCTATATTTCGGTGAACCCGGAGTACACCTATCGAATCAACGCGATGACGGTGACCGACATGGCGAGCAACACCTATCGCGTGACGTTCGGCGCGCCGCTCGTCGCGAACGATCGCGTCGTCGTGAGCGGGCTCTCCATGTCCGTCCACTCGCTCTCCTTCGAGGTGGAGAGCACAGGCCTCATGGGCTCGGTCACGCAGCAGACTTTCCTTCAATAGCTCGAACGAGCTCCGGCGTACCATCGCATCACGGGTCCACCTTTGGGCCTGCGGAGGAGCTTTTATGCTTCATACGGTTCGTGTCTTGTCCACAAAAAAACGATGGCTGATCCTCGCCCTCTTGGCGCTCGCGCTCGCGGCATCTCCGGTGTCGCTTTGGGCTTGCCTCGGCGGATCGGGCGGCGCGGGAGGAGACGGCGGCCACGCCGGTCACGGCGGCCAAGACGGCGGAGTGATGTGCGCGGAGCCCGACGCCGGGAGCTGCGTGCCGAGCGGCCAAAACAGCGGTCCGGGCTGTACGAGGAGGCGGTGGATCGGCTATTTCACCGGCGCCCCCAACGTGGATTGCGCAGCCAACGTTCCAGGTTTGGATCTCATGACCTGGAAGGCTGGCCCGCTCTTTCAAGGTGCGGAGTCCGAGGTGCTCGGCGGCTATTGCCTCTACACCTTCGCCGGGATGACGGCCCCCGACCCAAACGACATCAGCGCGTTTCAGGACGCAGGGCTTGCGGAAGATTGTGTGACGGTAGGGGGGATGAGCCCCCTCGAAGATACGAGGCAGGAGCTTCGGACGTTCTTCGTGAACGCGGCTGGGCGCCCCCCGAACGGCTTACCTCCGCTCGACGGCGGGCGCTCGACGGCCGTGGCGGTCGTCGACACGCAGACCAACGCTGGTCACTTTACCAACGATCACGGCGCCATCGTGAGCGGCGTCATCCGCGATCTCGCGTGCGCCGACGGCGGCCCGTGCCTCGTCGCGATCGACCGTGAGCTCGGGCTGCCGCACACGGATAACGACGCCACGGACTACAACAACGGAGGTTCGTTTGGTACGCCCGGACAGCTCGCGCAGGGCATTTATTGGGCGGTCGATCGTTGGAAGTTGCTCAACTATGGCCCCGACGCATCTGCCGATCACCCCCGGCTCGTCCTCAACTTGAGCGTAGGGTGGCAGCCGGGCAACGACTGCGGGTACGATATCAAAGCGCTCTCCTGCTCGGCCAGGGCCGTTTATGACGCCATTCGTTATGCCGCGTGTGAAGGCGTGCTCGTCGTGGCCGCGGCCGGCAACAGCCCGGGCGGCCCCAAACGCCGCGAGATCCTCGACGCTGAACCCTCCGACGCCATGGCCCCCATGTTCGTCGAGGTGGACAACCCGAGCGCGGGTATCGACGGCGGCACGTGCCCAGGCGCGTGGACCGTGATCGCGGCGCCGAGCGACGAAGATTGCAAATGTTTGATCTCTGCCAATGACCCTGTAAGCGCCCAATCCCAGTTCCCTTTGCGCGATCCCGACGCGGGGAACGCGCCGCTGCTCGTCGCCGTGGCGGGGGTCGACTATCGCGATGGGCCCCTCGCCAACGCCCGCAAAGGCGCGCGGCCTCCGTATGCTGCGTTGGGCGTCCTCGCCACAACGGATCTCGACGCCCTCGACGGCGGATTGCCGCCGCCCATCACGGGATCCTCCATCGGCGCCGCGGTGTGGTCGGCCATCGCCGCGTCCGCCTGGTCGTATTCGCCCGCCAAGACAAGGGAGAAGATCATCAACGATGTTTATGACAACAGCTCCATGACGGACGCCGGAGCAGAAATGGTGATCGACGGCGGCCCGCCGGGGACGCGCCGCGCGTCCCTCTGCTCGGCCATCAACCTGCCTTGTACGCCGGGCGTGCTCGACGAGTCCGTCCCAACCGTGTTGACCAACCTCGATGCGATCCTCGACGGCGGCGCCGCGTTGGACGCAGCATCGTCGAGCGACGCGTCCCCCTTCGTGCTGCTCCAAACCACCCAGGCGCTCTCGTGGGTCCACCCCCAGCCCGAGGTCAACCCGTGCGGCGTTTGCTTCCTCAACCCGACGACAGGCGCCTTCGTCATCTACGTCAACCCTGGTTATAACCTCTCTATTCAAGAGATCACGATCCGCGATGGCGCCAACGCGAGCAGCTCGTTTGGCGTCACGTATCCGCTGCAAGGCGGGGATACGTTGAGGCTCAACGCCGTCCCGGCGATGGTGAGCCCCGAGGTGTCGTTTCGCGTGAGCGGGCCCGTGAACGGGGCGCTGATCGAGGGCTCCGTCATCGCACAACCTTTCCTCGCCAAGTAAACCACCCTTCCCCCAACACCCAACCAGGCGGCCTGTCCGCCACAACGCAGGAGCATCGTGTCATGCGCCCTCTCGCTCGTCGTCTATCTACGCTCGCCCTCTTCACGCTCACGCTGGTCCCCGCCGCCGCACGCGCGCAGGCGGTCCTCGACCCCAACACCCTCCAAGGCCAGGTGCGCTTCACCAACCAAGACCCAGTGGTGACGGCCATCTTGGATCAACACCTGCCGCTCCGGGCGGGGTACCTCCACGCGTACAGCGTGCCGTACGCGTATCAAGGCTTCTACAACGTCGCTCCCCCTCCGGCGCCGCGGGACTTTCCTTATCTCTTGTCGGTGGAGGCGGGCGCCAATGGCCCCGCCGGCATCCCCTACGAGCTGTGGACATTGGTCGAGATGGGCTATGCCAGCAACAACGGCTCCGGCCACGAGAGCTACTTCTTTCATGGCGTGAGCACGCCGCCCCTTCAGCCTGTCAGCCTCGACCCCGACGGGCTCACGGCGGACGTCGAAGCGTGCGTGGGCTTGGTCCGAATCACGTGGGGGACAGACAGCACGTGTTCGACGCCGGTGACCGTAAAGGCGGCGAGCGTCGAGGACTTCGGCTACTTCAGCGCGCAATTCTCGCAGGTGAGCACAGGTTACGTCGCGATCCAGAGCGATCGAACGGTGAGCGCAACCATCTTGACCACCACCGGCTCCGATCCTTCATTCGACACGATCACGTTCCCTACCAACGTGACCCTCCACGCCGCGTGCGACGAGATCCAAGACATTTGCATCCCTGTCCCGGACGATGACGGCGGGAGCCTCGGGGCCTTGACCGGCCCGTTCGACGTCGCGGGCGAAGACGCCTCGGGGACGACCCTCTACGCGCGTGGCCCCTACTCCAACGAACGTTACAAATACTTCACGCCGGCCGAGATGCCCATCGCTCCTTCGTCGGGGTGGTGGAGGCTCCCGAACCTCGTCCCCGGCGATTACTTCTTGGTGGCGCAAACGGCCTTCTTCTCGGGCGATCAGTTGAGCAGTGTTCAAACACCGGCCTTCAGCGCCGGCGGCGCCATCGGCCCTGCGGTCGCGGTCGCAGGCCAAGACGAGGACTTGCTCCGCACCATCAACGGCCAGGGCCGTTATCCGTTCGTGATGACCCCGGCTTATTTTGAGGGGGACGTGCTCCTCGCCGATCCCTACGTCGCCTCGCACCCGGGGACGCCGAGCACGCTCGCCTCCGTCTGGTTCGCCGCTGTCTTCGCCCGCGAGGAGGCCACGCAGCTCGGGAGCGCCCAAACGAGGATGCCCTTCGCGTTCAGCGCCGCGACCGGATCGATCGCGACGAGCTACAAACAGGTGCTCCTCAACACCTATGACCTCACCCTCCCTTGGACGCAAAAAGATCTCTATTTGGCCTTCGACCACCCAGCGTCTCCGACCCCGTTCGACCACCGATCCGGTCTCATGTACATCGCCGATACCCCGGTGACGCACGCCGTGAGCCCGGGCGACGTGATCCAAATGGATCATCGCTATTGCTTCAACGAGGTGACCCTCGGCTACGTGACCACCTTTGGCCAACTGCGAGCTCCGGGCGTGCTCGCCCAAGGCTCTTACAGCGGTACGGACTGGCTCGGCGGGCCCGCGAGCTACGGCGTCTATGCGCAGATGAGCGGCCTGCCGACCGGAGAGCAAACGGGCTTGGTGAACATCGGTCTCCCACAGGGCAGCTACACGCTCGACCCGTCCGCGACCATCGTCGTCAACGACGTCGCGAGCACAGCCTCGTTCAAACCGCTCACCCTCACGCTCGGCTGTGGCCAACACGTGACCGCGTACGCCGGGCTCTCGGTCTCGATGGATGATCTGCCGCCCTGCGCGGACGCGAGCAAGGTGACGATCAGCGGCCAGGTGGACAGCGGCGGGGCGCCGGTCGATCACATCTACTATACGGTGAACGGCGGCGCCCCCATCGACATCTGCGCCTCCAACTGCGGCGCGGATCCGGCGTACGCCGCGACGGTGAGCCTCGCCGCGTGCGACAACACCATCGTCGTTCATGCCACCTCTCCCTTGGTGCCGGGCGTAGCCTCGGTGTCCGAGCAGATCGTTTGGGACGCGCCGGGCGACAACGTTATTTGCGGCGACGGCTCGTGTAACCCCGGTTGCTTCGATCCGCTCGACACCGACGGAGATGGCATCGGCGACGCCTGCGACAACTGTCCTTCGGTGTACAACCCGAGCCAAGCCGACGCCGATCAAAACGGCGCGGGCGACGCTTGCGACGTGGCGTGTGTGACCATCCAGCGCGGCACCAATGGCACCGTGGACGACACCTTCGTGATGCAGCTCCAACCCTCGATGGTGTTCGGCGCGAGCAAGACGCTCTACACCGGCCTCTCCGGCCCCGCGATGGTCTCGCTCCTCCGCTTCGATCTCTCCGTGGTCCCGAGCGGCGCGGTGGTCACCTCGGCCGACATGGAGATCACCGCGTTTGACACGAGCGCCGACGCGACCGTGAGCGTTCACCCCATCACCGCGGCGTGGAGCGAGGCGACCACCCATTACGCCTCGTTCGCCAACGCCTATTCGTCGAGCGTGCTCGCCTCCTTCACCACCGCGGGCCACGTGGGCACGGGCCCCATCCACGTCAACCTGACGAGCTACGTGCAAAGCGTGCTCTCGGGCGCGCTCGCTCCTCATGGCATCGCGCTCGATCAGACGCCCGGCTCCACCCGGTTCCGCAGCAGCGAGCACCCCCAAATCGCCGACCGGCCCAAGCTCACCGTCTGCTACACCATCCCTGGTTGAGACGTCACCTGCGAGCGCGAGGCTTCGCAGCCTTTTGGGCGATGGAGCTCCACCCAAACCCTCTTTCCGTCGAAGGCCACCGCAAAAGCGTGAATGGGGTCGGCCCCCATCGCGCGGAGCTCTGCGTCGTAGTCTTTGGTCGCGATCTGCGCGAGCCCCTCTTCGAGCGCCTTCTTGGGGCTCTTGCGACCGGGCTTCGCCACCTTGAGCTCGAGCAGCGCGCCGGGCTCGCCGGGTCGCGCAGGGGCGATCGTCACATCCGGCCTGCCTCTCCTCATCTCTCGATTGGAGCGCACCTTGTAGCCGGGCTCCATCACCGCGACGAGGCCGAGCACGAACATGTGATATGCGCGCTCGGGCGCGCCCCCGAGATCGTGATACGAGACGACGCTCGTGAGGAGCCCCTCGAGCTGCTCCTCCAGGGCGGGCGCGTCACCGCTGAAGAGCGCGCGGGAGAGCCGCTCGATGACCTCGTTTTGGCCTACCGAGCGCGAGGTCATGAAGGCGCGGAACGTCGTCGTGTAGACCTCGCGCACCTCACGGTTGGGGATCGAGAGCTGATACGAAGACTCCTCGATCGCGTCGGGATCCGTGAGCTTCGCCTTGAGGTACCCCGAGAAGACGAGCAAGTTGAAGAGGGTGTCCTCGTTCGTGTCGAGGTCCGCGAGCACCACGTTCTCGTTCAACCTGCGCTCGATGGAGCCGCCTTCGAGGAGCACCTCCAGGTCGCGCTCGACCCTCGGCGCGTGACGGGTGAGGGCCTCTTTGATCAGATCGTTCGAGCTCGTCGAGACCCAATAAGGCCGGACCTTCCTGTCGCTGTTGTCCAAGAAGCTCAAGATCGACCATGGATTATAGATCACCCGGCCACCAAAGAGATAACCATTGTACCACGTACGAACGTGGGGGAGGTGCTCGCTGCATCCAGCCTCTTCGAGCAGCGCCTCCACCTCTCGCTCGGTGAAGCCGAAGCACGACGAGAGATCGGGCCGGAGGAGGCTATACACCGCGATGTTGTTGAGATCCGAGAAGATGCTCTCCTTGGAGACGTGCAGGATCCCCGTGATCACCGCCTTGAACAAATGGGGGTTGTCCTTGAGCCCGCCCCCCAAGAACGTGCGGAAGAAGGCCAGCACCTCCTTGGCGTACCCATTCAGATAGCCGGCGTGGATCGGCGTGTCGTATTCGTCGACGAGGATCACCACCCGCTCGCCGTGCCGGCGTTCGAGCAACCGTGAGAGATCACGGAGCGAGGACTCGACCATCTCCCGATTGGCGGTCCCGTCGAGCACCGCCTTCAAGCGGCGCGCCTCCCACGTATCCTCCGTGATGGCCTCTCGGTGATCGTTGATCTGCTGGGCGATGAGGCTGTGGATCTTGTCCCATGCGCGATCAAAGCTCTCGGCTTTGACGTCCTTGAAGCTCAAGAAGATCACCGGATAGCGCCCGAGGTGAGCCTCATAGCGCGGGCCGGCGGAGGCGATCGCGAGGCCCTCGAACAAGGCCCGCCGATCTTCCCCCGACCTTTCGAAGTAATAACGCAGCATAGAGAGGTTGAGCGTCTTGCCGAATCGCCGCGGCCTCGGCACCAGCAAGACCTGCGCGCCCGCGTCGAGCACGTCGCGGACAAGGTCGGTCTTGTCGACGTACGTGAGCTCCTGCTTACGGAGCATGCGAAAATCCGACGTGCCGAGCGGGATGGGGCGCATGATGTCTTCTCGTCGCGCCGCACTCTACACCCCTCGATCCGTCCACCGCAAGAGGCGCGCCGCGCGCCCGCTCATCACAGCTCATCCCGAAAAGACCGCATCGCGCCGCGCGCGTCCCTCTTCCCTTCTCACGCTCTTCCGTGCGAGGGTGGTCGGATCGATCACCGATCGAAGAACGGAGAGCAGGCGATGTCGAAGAAGCTGATTCAGGTGGTTGCGGCGGTGGGGCTCGTGGCGCTCGGAGCCAAATTCGCGTCGGCGGATCCGCAGGATCAAGGCGCGGGCTTCGCAGGCACGTATTACGCCTCGCTGCCCGAGCGCGCCGAGATCATGACCCTTCATAAAGACGGCACCGCCGGGATGACGCTCTCGGATCAGGTCACCGCGGGCGCAGGTGGGTTTACCTTCAGCGACAGCTTGGGATCATGGCGAGTGTCCGGCCCGAGGCAGCTCTCCGCGCGGTTCTTGAACCTCAACTTCGATGTGACGGGCCCGTTCGCCACGTTCTCGGGCATCGCCGTGGTGGATTATGCGCTGAGCTTCTCGGCCGATCGCGACACCTTCACCGCGAGCTGCAACGGCAAGATCTTCCCGAGCGGCCAAGATCCGCTCGACCCGAGCTCCACACCGTTCGTGGAGTTCGACTGCGCTTACTTGAACGGATACCTCTACCGCCGCGCGCCCGTGCCTTGAGCGTTCGCTCGGGGCGGGATAGTGCCCTTGCCTTTCGGGCCGGGCTCGGGGTAGCATCGCCGATCGAGGTCTTCCCCTTGCTCGTCACCGTCGAGGCCAACGCTCATGGAAACGCCTAAAATCAAGGGTGCTGGCTTCCTCGAAATCCTCAAGTGGTATGCCTCGGTCCATGGGCCGGGGCGGCTACGGCGCGCGGCGGATCGCGTCCCGCTGGCCTACCGCTCTCTCGTCACCCGCCCGGAGGAGCCTACGCTGGGGTTGCTCGCCGGGACGTGGTATCCGGCCGAATTCGTTGGCATCTTCTTCCGGGAGATGACCGCCGATCTGTCCCCCATCGTGGTGCGCCAGATCGCGCAGGACGCGGTCAAGGCCAGCGTGGGCAACACGTTGAGCGGCCTTTATGCAGGTATCTTTCGGCTCCTGGTGAGCCCGAAGATGCTCGCGAACAACTACCAGCGTCTCTGGCGGCTCTACCACAACACGGGTGACTTCGAGGTCCTGATCGTGGCCCCGAACAAGTATGACTTTCGCCTGTCCAACTGGCCTGTTCACGACCCGTTCTTCTGCTTGATGAATTTCTACGCGACGAAGCTCATCTTGGAGATGCTCGGGATGAAAGAGGTCAACGCGCAGCAAGCTGCGTGCGTAGCGAGGGGGGATCGATATTGCTCGTACGTCCAGACCTGGAAGGGATGAAGAGGAGCCTACGATATGCCCGAGAGCGTCGTGCCCGAGAGCGCCGGAAGGCCGATTCGTGACAGCATCGTCGTACCCTCCAACGTCATCGTCGATCATCCCACCGAGCCTGGGACGAGCCAATTCGAAGAAGAGGACGAGCCCGAGCCGATGTCGTTCGCGCCGGGCAGGCTGCGCCGCGCGTCGGAGGCGCCGCCCGCTCCGCGCCACGCTTCGGCGACCGAGCCCGTCGCCATCCCCAAGCCGAGGGAGAGCGAATTCGAAGCTGTCTCCATGCGCTTTCGGAGCATGGATCAACTCCATCGCTTCACCCAGCAGAGGTCCGTCCACGACGACGCCCTCACCATGTTCACCAGCACGGCGGAGTCGCTGCGGAGGCGCGCGAGCAGCGCTGACTCGCCCGAAGAGGCGGGCAGGTTCACCGCCTTCGCCGAGAGCATCGACAAGCTCATCCACTCCGACGCCGCCCTCGGGTACCTGCGCGAAGGGAACGTGTCGCGCGAGATCGTCGCGTATTTGAAGCGTTACAAGGCCGCGGAGCGGCAGTGGAGCGAGGTCGACGACGTCCGCGACGTGGTCCTCAAGGCCAGCGTCACGGCGATCCACCTCGCGCCGTGCCTCGGCTATTGGCGCCAGAACCCCAACGTCCCGGAGGAGGTGCAGAAGCTCCTCACCGGGGAGAACGTCTTCGGCTCTGTCTTCCGCATCGCCAAGGAGCGCAAGGGCCGTTGGGTCGACAAGCTCCTCGCCGAGTACGGCCGGGTGACAGGCGCGCTCGCGAAGGCCGCCGGAAAGCACGGCCCCATCGCCATCAAGACGCGCAACCCCATCCTTTGGCCGTGGTGCAAATTCAATATCAAGAACGTCACCTACAAGTTCTATCGTGGGGACTCCACGATGGCCGAGGCCGAGGACACCATCGCCGACGTCAAGCTGGTGCTCGTGCTCCTCAACGTGCTCCTCGACGACATCGCCGACAGCCTCCAAGACGAGGAGCTGCTCGAGATCTTCTTGCAGATCCCGTTCGCCGACGGCACGTTCGGCGTCGCGGAGCCCGAGGTTTACGCTGGGCTGCGCGAGCAGCTCCTCATGATTGGATGGCCGGAGTTCGAGGAGTACTTCGATCTCGCGGTGGATTGTTGGAGGAGCGCGAACCGCAAGCTCCAAGCCATCGTCGGCCCCGCGTACGACGAGCTCCGGGCCGACTATGCCCATGATCACGAGCTGCTCATCAGCGCGATGCGCTTCTCGGCGCACCTCAACAACCGGCCGAGGGCGATGTTCGAAATGAGCGCCGCGGGGCTCAAGAGCGCGTACGGCTCGCCGACGTTCAGCGACATCTTGGCGCACAACGCGAACCGCGCTGTGTTCTTCACCATCGACGCGATGTGCGCGCACGCCTTCGAGCGACATCGTTACATGGAGATGGTGAAGGCGAACGCCATCGAGGTGTACCGCGAGAACGCGTGGTATTTCCAGATCAACCACCAGACGTGCAACTCCGTCGCCACCGGCGCGCGCGAGACGGGCTCCGACGACCTCACGAACGAGCTCTTCAAGATCGCGAACGATCGATTGAACAGCATCCAAGACTGGCCGCTCCCCGAGAACCTCGCGAGGATCCCCGGCTTCTCGCGCAGAGACGCGGTCCTCGCGGCCTTCGAGCGCAAGAAGGCGCTGAAGCGCGAGCGGCTGCTCCACCGCGAAGGGAGCGACGAGCGGTCCCGCATCGACCGTGACTATCAGGCGCTCGGCGAGGACATCGAGCGGCTCGTCGAGATGTCGGGCGCCGATCACGCGTACTTCCTCGACTGGCTCAAGAAGCGTGAAGAGGCGGTCGACGTGTTTTACAAGTGTGATGAGTGGCTCGATCGTTATTCGCTCGTCAACGCAAACGATCTCATCCTGGTCCTCCACTTGACGTACAAGGGCCGTATCTGAGGGCATGAACGCGGCGCGCTGAGGCAAAATGGTCGCTTGTCCTCTGAGGGCGCTCGTGTATCGTGGCCTCGCCCATGAGCCTTGAACCTGCTTTTGCCCCTCTTCCCCAAGGGAGGCTCCTTTATTGGCCGAGCAGCGCCACGTCGTATGTGCTGGTCCGGCGCCACGCGACGGGCGAGCTTTACATCACGCATCGCGGGTGGCGGCGCGGGTCGGAGTCTGCGGGGCCGTTCTTGGAGCGCGAGGCGCTCCGCGCGGTCCGGCTCGCCAACACCGCGGTGCCCGAGGGCTGTCAGCTCCACACGTGGTCGCGCGGCATCACGTTGTTCGACCGCGGGCCGTTGCCGGGCGCCGCCGCGGATTGGGCGCTTTACGACCTCTCGCTGCTCCCTCCTTCGATCACGGCCTACACCGCGGAGGACGCGAACGGCGTCGTGGAGGATCGGTGTTGCGCCCCCCCGCGCGACCCGCCCAAGGTGGAGTGGGCCGAGGCGCTGCGGGACGGCGTCGCAAAGCTCCTCGCCGAGCGCGGCGTTCGTCACGTTTGGGGGGACCTCCCCCCAAACCCCCCAAGCGAGCCTCTCCCGGGCGAGCACGTTGGCCGCCTGCGCGAGCCGTGGAACGTGCACCCCAAAGGCTCTTGGGTCGTCGCGGAGGGCGCCTCGTTCGAGCGGTCGTTCCTCGTCATCGACCTCCCGCCCGCGCCCGAGGGCGCAATCGCTCCTGCGTCCTGATCCGCTTCTCGCTTCTCCTGTGCGCCCGGCTGTATTATGGGCCTGGGGCATGAAGATCTTCATCGACTCGGGTGACATCGGCGAGATCAAAGAGGCGCTCTCGATGGGCGCGATCGACGGGGTCACGACCAACCCCTCGCTCCTCGCCAAGGCGGGCAAGCCCACGGCGCGCGCGATCGCCGAGATCTGCGAGGTGGTCGACGGGCCCATCTCGGCCGAGGTCATCGGCACCAGCAAAGACGACATCGTGCGCGAGGGCCGCGAGCTCGCGAAGATCCATAAGAACGTCGTCGTCAAGGTGCCGCTCATCCAAGACGGGCTCAAGGCCGTTCGCGTGTTCTCGGCCGAGGGCATCCCCACCAACGTCACGCTCTGCTTCTCGCCTTCGCAAGCGCTCCTCGCGGCCAAAGCCGGCGCGACGTACATCTCGCCGTTCGTGGGCCGCCTCGACGACGTCTCGGGCGACGGGATGGAGCTCGTCCAGCAAATCGTCACCATCTATGAGAACTACGACTTCGAGACGCAGGTCCTCGCCGCCAGCATCCGGCACCCGGTCCACTTCGTTCAAGCCGCGATGATCGGCGCGCACGTGGCCACGCTGCCGCTCAAGGTGATTCAACAGCTCCTCAAGCACCCGCTCACGGACGCGGGCCTCGCGCAGTTTTTGGCCGACGCCAAGAAGATCCCGTCGGCGTGAAGGCGGTCGTCCTCATCACCACCGAGGGCGGGCCGTTCACAGGGATCCGCCCCAAGACCCTCGCGCTCCGCGCCGAGCGGATGATTCACCATCTCGGGCTCTCGGGCGTGGAGCTGTCGATCGCGCTCGTTGACGACAAAACCATCCACGGGCTCAACAAGCGCTTTCGAAAGAAGAACAAGCCCACCGACGTGCTCTCGTTCCCTCTTCAAGAGATCGACAAACAAGCGCTCTCGACCAAGGCCGGGAGGGCGCGCGTAAAAGGCGCCTTGGGCGACGTCATCCTCTCCGCCGACACGGCCGCTCGACAAGCCACGTCGCACGGCAAGAGCCTCCTCGCCGAGCTCACCATGCTCCTCGCCCATGGCCTCTTGCACCTCCTCGGCTACGATCACCAAACCGATGAGCAAGAGGCCGAGATGAACGCCATGACGCGCGCGCTGGAGGGGGCCGCGGGCCGCGCGAGCCCGGGTTGAATTCGTAGAGGTCAATCCCGTCCTTTCGAAGTAAGATAGTCGTGATGCAGCCCTCCCACGTGCTCCGAACAGCCCGCTCCAAGGCCCGGCTCAAGGCGCCCCTCCTCGCAGAGATGGCCGGCGTCACGGTCGAGAGGCTCGGGGATCTCGAAGCAGGCAAAGACGAGCCTTCCCCGGACGAGGTCGAAGCGTTCTCGCTGGTGTTCGGTTTGAGCAGCGTCGAGCTCATGGCCGGCGCCGCCGAAGACGCGCCCCTCACCGGGCTGTTTCTCCGCGCCGAGGGGGCGGGGGAGGTCGCGCTCCACGAGCTCATCGCGACCGGCGCTCACCGGACGCTCGGTGAGCTGATGCGTTGTGTCCGCGAGGCCGCCGACCTCGAAAGGCGCCTCGGCGTCATCCCCAAAGGAGCGCTCCCGGAGCCTCCAACGAACCTCACATCGAGGCTGCTCGACGCGCCGCCCCACGGCGCTGAGGAGCTCGCCACGTGGCTTCGCCAAGAGCTTCGGTTGGGGAGCGACCCTATCGACAGCATGGTAGACGTCGTGCGTAAGCTCGATGTGATGGTCTTTTGGACGACCCCCGAGGCGCTCGATCCCAACATCGATGGTGCTTCGACGCCGTTCCCGCGACCTGCCATCTTGGTGAACCTCGTCGAGGGCCCCGGGTGCTGGTGGCGAACGCGGATGACGCTCGCGCACGAGCTTTGTCACATCCTCTGTGACCGGCGCGACGACCCTCATTTTGCGCTCTTCAGCCCCGATGTGCGCAACCAAGAGACGTTCAGCACGCACTGGAGGCTCTATGATGGCTTTGACCGGGTGGAGCGCCGCGCCCGCGCGTTCGCGGCGTGTTTGCTGGCCCCTGCGGACGCCGTTCGCCGCGTGGTGGGGGGTATGGACGAGACGAGCGAGGCCGCCATCAGCGCCGTTGGAAAGAGGTTTGGTCTTGGCAGGACCACCGCGATCAATCGTCTTCAACGCGTGTTCAATTTGAGCCAATACGAGCGCCAAGCGATGGCGGCGCGCAGCGCGAGCCATTGGCCATCGGACGAGCACCCCGATCGCGCGCCGGATCAGGTGGGGCTTCGCCGAGGCCCGCTCGGGGTCCTTGCGCTGCGCGCGTACACACAGGGGTTGATTGATGGTGTCGAAGTGCGACGGGCGCTCGGGCTCCCGCTGACCGAGCCTCTGCCGGAGTATCCGGGGCTCACGCCCGAACGGCGGCGAGCCCTTCGCACCATGGAGGACCGAGCCAGGCGCGCGGTCTCCGCGTTGCTCGCCCAAAACGACGCTACCGCGTCGTGTTTTGCGTCCGACGTGGAGCGCACGAGAGAGGGGTGGCGCGTCGAGATCGCCGGCGCCCCAAGGACCCCGGACAGCCGCCCAATCCCGTTGGGCCATATCCTCATGTCGAGAGATCTCGTAGAGATCTCCAGGGAGATCGACCTTCGCCGCCTCGACGTCGCGAGCGTGTAAATGCCGGCGACCGACCACCACGCGCAGCAGGAGCACGCGAATTCGTGTGTCGTCGCGTGTACCCGGATCATCCTCTCATGGCTTGGCCGGCCCAGCCAGGAGGCCGCCATCTCCGCGTCGTGGGAGGCCAGCAAACGTGGTTACGACATGGAATCCGCCGCGCGCGCGCTCGGAGGCAAGCGTTACCCGCTCGACCCGGACGAGCCCAAGAACTACGACCAACTCCGCGCGTGGCTCGCGAGGCCGCTTTGGCTCATCGCGCAGATGTACTCCGTATCCATGGGCCGCTTCGCCGACACGCTTCGCCCTCCTCCGGCGCCGGTCTTCAGCTCGCTCCGAAGCGCAAGCGTGGGTGAGCTCCACGCGATCGTCCTCGTAGGTGCGGAGGAGACCTCGTTTCGGTATTTGGATCCTTATTTCCCTGCGCATGGCCAACCCTTCGTGATGCCGAGGGACACGTTCGCCGAAGCGTGGCAGGGAGCGATCGTGGTCCCAGCGAGCAACCAAGAGCAGCCATGAAGCAGCGAGCGGAGCATGGGAGTCGAGGCATGGCGGCGAGCCTCCGTCGCCTGCTCCCCATCACCCTCGCCGTCGGGTGCGGCGGCGCAGAGCCCCCGCCCATCACGCCTCCGCTCCCTACCGCGAGCGCGAGCGCGGCCCCGGCGCCGCCTCAAGGCGCTGTCCCGCTCGGCGTCCCCAACGAGGCTCCGCTCGACTTTACCCTCCTCCAAGCCCGTGGCGGACAAGGCGTCTTGGCCGTCGCGTACGAGGGCGATCAAAGCCTCGCGTGGATCCAACGGATCGACGAGAGGGGACCCGTAATCCCCGTGAGCGGCGCCGTGGTGGCGGTCGTCAAAGGCACCTCCGGCGGCGTCACGCTCGTCACCTCCGACGGCGCTCGGCTCTGCATGGGCCCGCTCCCCGCCGCGAACGCCCCCTCCGCGCCCTCCTCGGAGATGCGATGTCGCGAGGTCTCACCCTCGTTCCTCGTGCCCTCCGGCGACAAAATCGCGCTCCTCGAAGCGCATGTCTCGCGCCCCGCCGTCAAAGGCCATCGCGTGAAGGCCGCCCCCTCCGCGCCCAAAAAGAGGCCCGCCGCCAAGTCCAAAGGATCCTCCAAAGGGTCCTCCAAAGGCTCGTCCAAGCCGGGCGCAAAACACGGCAAAACGAAGGGCGGCGGGGGCGGCGGCAGGCTCTATAAGCCCATCGTCGAGCTGTTCTTGCGCTGGGCCGACCAAGCTGGCATCGAGGAGGAGGCCCACACGACGGGCCTCCGGTTCGAAGCCCCGGCCGACGGGCTCGCCCTGCTCGACGCGCGCGCGCGAGGCGCCGAGATCGACGTCTTGTGGGTCGAGACCGCGCCCAAACGAAGGAGCCGGAGCGCGCTCGGCTCGGGGCGATTGATGGCCGGGACCGTCCGGCAGACAGGCACCCTCGACCGCAAAGGCGCCGTCGCGATCGCCGACGCGGACGCCGACTACAGCGGGCTCAAGGACAAACGCAGCCCCAAGCTCTTCGGCGACGACGCCGCGAGCTTCGTCCTCTACCGCGAGGACAAAGGCCCCTTCACGGCGCAAAAGGCCCTCCCCTCGCTCGGCAAGCCCTTCGCGCCTCCCGCGGAGGTCACCCCGAGCACGCCGAACAAGCTCGCCGTCACGCCACAACCCCTCTTGGCCAAGCGCCTCCCGGTGGCGTGGGGCGCGCTCGACGCGGGCGGCGCCGCGCTGGCGGTCACGGGCGACGCCGTCGTGAAGGTGACAGAGGGCGCGTTGGAGCGAGCCCCGCTGTCGCGCGAAGACCCTTTGGAGAGAGCGTTGTTGACGCCGGACGCCCCCATGGACCGGCGCCGCGCAGCGTGGATCGGAGGGGCCTTGTGGTCCGCGCGCGGCGGGCTCGTGAGGGCTTATCCCGCGCCGATCGTGCGCTCCCCCTCGCGCGCGGCGCCCCTCCACCCCGACACGACCATCCTCGTGGGAGGGAGCGAACGAGGGATGATCGTCGAGGTCGCGGGGAGCGCGCTCAGCCTCTCGGCGGTCGATGCCAAAGGCGTCGTGACGCCCCTCGGAGCATCGTTTGCCTCCCCGGTGCGTTTGGGCCTCGACGCGTGCGAGCGCGGCGGAGGCGGCGCCGTCGTCGCCGGGGTGAGCGCCGATGATCCGGCCAAGGTCGTTGCCTTCGCCGTCGACGGCCAAGGCGCGTTCGGCGCCGTCCACGAGGTGCCTTTGCCGCTCCGCGAAGGCGAGCTGCTCGTCCGCCTCACGCCGCTCCCGGCGGGCGGCGCCCTCCTCACCGATCGCGACAGGCGTCATGTCGTGTGGCTCGACACGGAGGGCAAGCCGCTCGCGAGCGCGCCGCTCCCGAGCGCGCCGAGCGCACCGGAGAACGTTCGATGCGTGATGGGCAGGGCGCTCCCCCGAGAGATGCCGTCGCCCGAGCCGGGCCGCTTCGTCGCGATCGAGCCCGCCGTCGCGGCCCGATCGTGCGTCGTGGGCGAGCCGCAATGGAGGGTGGATGGGTCGCTCGCGTGGATCGGCGGCCGGGCCGATGGCCTCGATTGGGTCGGCGAGATTCGATATCTCCGAGGGCTCGTGTCACCCATGACCCCCCTTGTTTCACAGCCGATCCGCGATCCAAAGCCCCTCGCGCAAACCACCCCTCCGCGGTGCCCGCCCGAGATGGCGGCGGTGAGCCCGTCTCTCTGCGTCGATCGCTTCGAGGCCACCCTCGTCGACGCCGACACCTTCGCTCCGCTCGAGCCCGATTACCCGGTGACGCCCAACCTGCTCGACGCGGTCCTCGCCGAGTGGGCGAGCGGAAAGGGCCGGACAGGCAGCCTCCACGCGCGCGCCATGCCGCTGCCGCCCATCCATCCTCGGCGCATCGGCAAGGCGCTCAAGCTCGCGGCGTGGCCGCGCGCGGGCGCGCGCCCCAACGGATACGTCACCGGGCTCTCGGCCGAGGCCGCGTGCGCGGGCGCGGGCAAACGCCTCTGCACGGTCGAGGAGTTCTCGCTCGCGTGCCGCGGCGAGGCCGACACCCAATTCCCTTATGGAGACACCTACGAGGACGGCACGTGCAACGTGTTCCGCGAGGAGCACCCGGCCGCGATCCTGCACGACAACGCGTCGATTGGGCATCTCGATCCCAGGCTCAACCGCGTCCGCTCCAAGAAGGGCAAACCGCTCTTCCAAGAGGCCGGCGCGAGCCTCGCGTGCAGGAGCCGCTTTGGCAAGGACGCGCTCTATGACATGGTCGGTAACCTCGATGAGTGGGTGAGCGATCCCGACGGGCACGGCGCGTTCGCGGGCGGGTTTTACGCGCGATCCACGCGATCGGGGTGCGAGGCGCTCATCACCGCGCACCCGAGGCCGTACCTCGATTATTCGACGGGCGTCCGGTGCTGCAAAGACGCGTCCCCGTGAACCGATCATGATACGCTCCACGGCGAGGGCGCATGGATCTCGAAGAGCTGCGTTCGTTCCTTCACGTGGTCGAGACGGGCTCGTTCCGGGCCGCGTCCGACATGCTCGGCGTGCCGCGGACCACGCTCCGGCGGCGCGTCGACGCGCTGGAGGCGAGGGCGGGTGTGCCGCTCTTGGAGAGCACGCAGAGCGGCGTCGTGCTCACCGAGGCGGGCAGGGTGCTCGCCAAGCGAGGCCGCGGCATGGTCGAGGAGGCGGGGGCCCTCCTCACCTCGATTCGCGAGCTCGGGCGCGAGCCCTCGGGCACGCTCCGCCTCATGTTGCCAGTCGGCTTGCCGCCTCACCTCACGACTCCCCTCATCGACATGGCGCGGAGGGCGTATCCGCGCCTCCGTGTCCATTGCCGCTTCAGCAACGACCCGCTCGCGGAGTCGCTCATCGACGTCGACATGGCCGTTCACTTCGGCGACACCATCCCCGAGGGGCCTTGGCTCTCGTACGTTGTCCTGCGCGTGCCGGTGTGGCTCGTCGCGAGCGAGGGCTACCTCGCGCGGCGCGGGCGGCCCGCGTCGCTCGACGATCTCGCGCGCCACGAGCTGTTCGCGTGGGAGGAGCCGGGACAAGACCCTTGCCTCCTGCCCCTCAAAGGGGGCTCCGTGCGGCGCATCGATCCGGTGCTGGTCTCGACCGATATCCACTTCATCCGTCATTGCTGCATGTCGGGGCTCGGCGTCGGGCTCGTCCCCGATGCCTTGTTGCCTGATCCCGGTGACCGCAAAGAGGCGCTCGTCCCCGTGCTGCAGGACCTCGTCGGGCGCAGGCTCGCCGTGCGGGTGACGGTGCCCTCCGCGCTCGCCGAGGCGCCCAAGATCAAGTCCACGCTCGATGATTTGCGTGCTTTCCTCCGCTCCGTCGAGGAGAACCTCCCGCGGGGCTGATTCTGGTATCATCGCCGGCGATGCGGTTTCAGGCAGGTCACCCCATCACCGACAAGGTGAAGCTCGTCCGTGAGCTCGGGCGAGGCGCCATGGGCGAGGTGTGGCTCGCCGAGAACACCGCTCTCGCGGCCGAGGTCGCGGTCAAGATCCTCCGCGCGAGCCTCGTCGAGAGCAAGCAGGCGATCGAGCGGTTTCGCCAAGAGGCGCGCGCCGCGGCGCAGATCAAGAGCCCTCACGTGGTTCAGATCTTCGATCAAGGGATCACGCCCGAGGGCGATCCCTACATCGTCATGGAGCTGCTCGCGGGCGAAGATCTCGGCAAACACATCAAGCGCGAAGGCGCCATGGATCCCGGCGACGTCGCGCTCCTCCTCGAACAAGCGGGGAGGGCGCTCCACAAGGCGCACGCGGCGGGCGTCGTCCACCGCGACATCAAGCCCGCCAACATCTTTCTCTTGGAGGGGGAAGGGCGGGTGTTCATCAAGCTCGTCGACTTCGGGATCGCCAAGATCGCCGATGGGCTCAGCCCCTCGATGACGGCCTCGGACGCGCTCCTCGGCACCCCTTATTACATGAGCCCCGAGCAGCTCATGAGCCCCAAATACGTCGATCACCGGGCCGACGTATGGGCCCTCGGCGTGGTCGCGTATCACTGCCTCACGGGCCATGTGCCCTTCGACGGCGAGACCATCGGCGCCTTGAGCCTCGCCGTGGCCAAGGCCGATCCGACCCCGGTCACCGCGCTCCGCAAGGACCTCCCCTCCGCCCTCGATGCGTGGTTTGCGCGGGCCCTCGCGCGCGACGTGGACGCTCGCTTTCAATCCGCCGAGGAGCTCGCGGACGCGTTTCGAGAGGCCATTTCGGCGGAGGACGACGCCCCCAAAGCACGACCCGCGAAGCTCCTCACCCCCGTCCCCCGGGCGCCCGAGGCGCTCACCCGCACCTTGACCGAGGGTGAGGCGCCGTCGTCCTCGACGGCTGCCGGAGAGGCGCTGATCCTCCCGAGCACGCTCAAAGGCCCTCCGCTCCACGCCATGAAGACGTTGAAGAGCGGAGACGAGACCGCGCCGCCCGCGGCGCACACGCACGACGGGTCGCCGGGCGGCCGCGCGACGGCGAGCGGACGAGCGGTGTTGGGCGTGGGGATCGGCGTCGCCGGCGTCTCTCTGCTGCTCGCGGCGCTCGTGCTCCAGCGCCCTTTGCAGGTCGGGACGCCCGCGTCGACCGCCGATAAACCCACGTCGAGCAGCGCTCTCCCACAACCTTCTTCTTCTTCGCCCAATGCCTCGTCGAGCGCGAGCGCGCCCATGGATGCGGCGCCTCCTCCCGTCCCCTCCCCGAGCGCCGTTGTCTCCGCGCCGCCCCAACCTTCGTCTCAACCCTCCTCCGCTCAAGCCATCTCCCCGCGCGCGTCGCTCCCCGCGCTGCAGGGCAAAGACCTGGCGGTGGGCGCGCGGTGCGCGGCGGCCTCGCAGTGCGCGAGCGGGTTCTGCGCCGACGGCGTGTGTTGCGACACGCCCTGCAAAGGCACGTGCGAGGCGTGCACGGGCGTCAAGAAACGGAGCGGCGGTGAGCCGGGCTACTGCGGCTATGTCACGGGCGGGGAGGACCCCGATCACGAGTGCGGCGCCGGCAAACGATGTAACGGTCAAGGCTCGTGCGTGAGCTTGACCCGCGAGCAGATCAGGAGGCTCACCGGGCATGACTAAGAGCGGGCTCGCGCCCAGCACCGTTGGGCGCGGCAAAGCGGTGACCCTCTCGCTCCCTCCGGCGATCGATCGTTGGAGCGGCCATGGCGTCGACGTCTCTTTGGGCGACAGCCTCGACCACTACGACACCTGGGACGCCCCCGACGTCATCGTCTCCGACGGCGCGTATGGCGTGCTCGGCTTCGAGGGCGACACGTCAAGCCATCTCGGCGTGCCCGCGTGGTACGAGCCGCACGTCAAGCGGTGGGCGGAGCGCGCCAAGTTCGGGACCACGTTGTGGTTTTGGAACAGCGAGATCGGGTGGGCCTCGGCGCACCCGGTGCTGGAGCGCCACGGCTTTCGCTACGTCAACGCGAACGTGTGGAACAAGGGGGTCGCGCACATCGCGGGCAACGTGAACACCGGCAAAATCCGGCGCTTCCCGGTGGTCACCGAGCTCTGCGTTCATTACATCATGGAGCCGAGGATCGATGGGCTGACCCTCAAAGAGTGGCTCCTCCGGGAGTGGAGGCGGAGCGGGCTGCCGCTCCGGGCGGCGAACACAGCGTGCGGCGTGGCGGACGCCGCGTGCCGCAAATACCTCGATCAAAGCCATCTCTGGTATTGGCCCCCGGTCGCGATGTTCCGCCGCCTCGCGGACTACGCGAACGCGCACGGGCTCCCCGAGGGGCGCCCCTATTTTTCGCGCGACGGGCGTAACCCGATGACCAACGAGGAGTGGGCGTCCACCCGATCCACGTTCCGCTGCCCCCACGGCGTCACCAACGTTTGGGATCGATCCGCGCTGCACGGGAGCGAGCGCGTGACGGCGCCGGACGGCCGCGCGGTCCACTTGAATCAAAAGCCGCTTGGCCTCATGACGCGTATCATCGAGGCTTCGAGCGAGGTGGGCGGCGTCGTTTGGGAGCCGTTCGGGGGCCTCTTTTCGGCCACGCTCGCCGCGATGCGGCTCTCCCGCAGGGCGTTCGCCTGTGAGATCGACGCGACGTATTTTCACTATGGCGTGGAGCGGCTCGCGCAGGAGGCGGAGGCCCGCGGCGCGGAGGACGTTTAGTCCAGCCCTTTTAAATGGTGAGCGGGGCCGTGCCGTTGTCGCCGAAGGTGGTGACCGGCACGTCGAGCATGTTGAGGATGGAGATGAAGAGGTTCGCCATCGGATCATCGTTGTAGACGATGTGGCGCCCCGTCTGGATCTTGCCGCCGGCCGATCCGGCGAGCAAGACAGGCAGGTTGTGGTGAGCGTGGGAGTTGCCGTCCTCGATCTCGCTGGAGAAGAGCACGAGCGAGTTGTCGAGCATGGTGCCCATGCCCTCGGGGATGGCGTCCATGGCTTGCAGCAGATACGAGAGCTGCTGGATCTCCCACGTGTCGATGGCGGTGATTTTGTCGAAATTGACCTGCTGGTCTTGGTGGTGCGACACCTGATGGTGGCCCTCGGGCACGCCGATGAAGTCGTACGTGAGGTTGCTGCCCGCGTTGCCGAGCATGAAGGTGAAGACGCGCGAGACGTCGCACTGCATCGCGAGCACCATCAAATCGAGCATCAGCTTGACGTGCTCGGGATAGGTGAAGCTCGAAGGGGGCTTTGCGGCCACGGGGCACATGGGCCCTGTCGCCGCTTTTTGGATTTGGAGCTCCACCTCGGAGACGCCGTTCAGGTATTGGTCGAGCTTCTTTTGGTCCGAGGTGCCGAGCTTTTGGCGCAGGGATTTGGCGTCATTCTTGACGTATCCCAAGATGCTCGTGCGGTATTTGTTGCGCTTCAGCTTCTCGGCGGCGCTCGCGGCGGGGTCGAGCCCGTCGTAGATTTGGTCGAAGACCACTTGGGGGCTAACGGTCTTGGGGATGGGCACGTCGGCCGAGGCCCACGAGATGTTGCGCGCGTACGCGCAGCTGTAGCCCGAGTCGCAGTCACCCACGCTGCCGCCGCCGTCGGTGCCGAGCTGCATCGAGGCGATGCGCGTGTTCGGTCCGATGACCTGGGCGGCGAGCTGATCCAGCGAGATGCCGTTTTGGATGTCGGCGCCCTCGGTCTTCTTGACGTGTTTTGCCGTGATGAAGGCGCCTGTCCCGGCGGCGTGATCGCCGAGCCCGTCGGGTTGACCGGGGGTGTTGGCGAGCTTGGTGAGCACGTTGACCTTGCTCTTGATGGGCGCGAGCGGCGCGAGGATCGGCGGCAAATCGTAGCCGGGCCCGACCATGGCCGGCGTCCAATTGGGCATGTGGATGCCGTTTGGCACGTAGACCACGATGAGCCGTTTGGGCGTCGGATCCGCGGCGCTCGCGCCGCGGACGAGGAGCGATTCGAAGAACGGGAGCGCCAGTGTTGCGGCGGCGCCGCCCAGGATGGCCCTTCGGCCGAATCGTTTGATCCCGCTCACGGCGCACCTCCTTCACCACGCCTCATGCGGAAGGGCTCGCTCATCGCCACTCGTTTGACGAGCGCTTTGAGGGTCATTCCGTCTTTCTCCGCGTCGCTCACCACCATGTCGAGGTAGGGCTTGTCCTCGGCCCTCGCGCCGCGGCCGAGCCCATACACCAGGAGCTTCTTGGCGATGCACGGCACGAGGCGCGCGTCTTTGGCGAGGAGCGCCGACATCTCGGCCGCTCCGTCGAAGGTGAGCCCGCCCGGCAGCTCGCCGGTCGAGTCGACGGCGAAGCCATCGTCCATGTCGCGATAAGCGCCGACGCCGCTGTAGTGCTCGAGGCCAAAGCCGATGTCATCCATGGTGACGTGGCACGACGCGCAGGTGGGGTTCTTACGGTGCTCTTCGAGCCGATCGCGGAGAGAGCCCGTCGGCGTCTCTTCTTGTTTGATCGCCTCGACCCCGGCGGGCGGTGGCGGAGGCTCGGAGCAGAGCAGGTTGGTGAGCACCCATTTGCCGCGCTTCACGGGGGACGTGCGCGTCGGATACGAGGTCACGGTGAGGAGCGCGCCTTGCTTCAAGAAGCCGCCGCGCTGGCCATCCATCAGGTCGACGCGCTTCATCTCGGTGCCTACGGCGGGCAAGCCGTAGTGTTGCGCGAGGCGGTCGTTCAAGTAGGTGTATTGCGCGGTGAGGAGGTCAGTCACCGGGACGTCGTCGCGGAGCAGATCCAGGAAGAAGAGCCTTGACTCTTCGCGCATCGACACGGCCAAGGTCTCATCCCACTCGGGGAACTTTTGATAATCCGGGTGAACGTCGTTGAGGACGCGGAGGTAGAGCCATTGGCCGGCGAAGTTGTCGACCATGGCGGACGCCTTGGGGTCTTGGAGCATGCGGTCGACCTGATTGCCAATCTCCTCGGCGTTCGCGAGCTTGCCTTCGGAGGCGGCTTGGAACAGGGCATCATCGGGCATGCTGCTCCAGAGGAAGTACGAGAGGCGCGAGGCGATCTCATAGTCGTTGAGCGGGTGCGGCGTCATCGACGAGGGGTTCGGGTCGAGCTCGGCGCGGAAGATGAAGTGGGGGGAGAGCAGCGCCGCGCGGACGGCGAGCTCGAGCCCTTTGTTGACGTCGTCGCCTTCGTTCTCGGCGAGCTCGACGAACGTCGCGAGGGCGTCGATCTCGGCGTCGCTCACGGGTCTGCGCCATGCGCGTGTGGTGAACGCGGTGAGGATTTGTTTGATGCACGCTTCGCCGCCGACCGATGGGCTCGGATCGCAGATGACGATCCGGTCGCGGAGCGGGTTCACGCCTGTCGCGCCGATGGGGCCGGCGACCTCGATCCAGTCGACGTACAGGTTGCGATCGAGGCCCAGATTCGCGTCGTACGCGTCGTTGATGAACTCGACCGAGACGGGCACGGTGCCGGCGTTTGCGATCGTGACGTCTTGTTCGATCACGGACGGTGACGACGCGGTCCCTGTCGCGTCGAACGGGCCGAAGCTCTGTTGGCCCACGTGGATCATCACCTGCGCGTAGCCGGGATCGACGTGATCTTCCCACACGCGCGCGCGGATTTTGTAGGGTCCTGCGACGAGCTGGGGAGAGATCGCGACCTCGCCGTTCGACCACAAGTTCCATGCTTCGCCGGTCGATGCGCCCGCGGTGCCCATGAGCGCTTCGGCCTCCGTGTGTTGCACTTGGCTGAGCGACGGCAGCGCGAGGGCTTCGAGCGCGAGCTTCTCCGCGGCGCGCTCGTAGAGGTCGAGGAGCGACGGAGGGATCGAGAGGGCGTCGGCGATGTTGTCGAAGCCGTAGCTGTGATCGTCGCCCGGGAAATCGTCGGCGGGGCGCTGCGACGTGCCGAGCAGATCGCGCACGGTGTTGTTGTATTCGGCGCGGTTGAGCCGGTGCATCGTCACGCGGCCGGAGTCCTCTTTCAAAGGACCCGGCGGGAGAGAGCCCGAAGGATCACCGAGCTTGCCTGTACAGCCGAGCGCAGCGGCGAAGACCATCGCGGTGGCGAGGGTGGTGGAGCGCATGGTCACCTCCACCCGCAACGTATCGTGATTCAGTTGGGATGTGTGGGATTTTGTCGGTCACGATGGGGGGCGAAGCCCCCCAAACCCCCGGCGGGCTGGGTCCCGGCCCAGCCCGCGCTCTCCTGGGTCGGTAGTGAGGAGCCTGGATCGCCTCACTCACAAGGCTGGACCGCAATTCTAAAGGGGCCGCGATTATCGCGGCCTGTTGGACCGGTGACACTGACCACCTGCGGGCGCTTGGCCGCATTGGCTTCCGCTGGAGCAAGTTTCTACGCGGCTCACCCAAAGGCGTTGTTCTTGTTTACGCTCTCTCGTCAGGTGTATACAAAAAAGCCTTCAAAATGAGGCTTTCCCCTTCCATTTCTCTTTACATTCCCCGCCCCCCACTCTATCTCTTTGCTCGTGCCTCCCATCGTGAGGCCCCGTGATGGAAGCGAGCCCCCTGGTCGCCATCAACGGCCAGGGGGCTCTCGACCGCACCCAACACAGATTGGAGAGCAGTCTATGTCGAATGTAGCTCATCCACGCCATTCGCCCAAGTTCCCTGTTCCTCTGCGTCTTCACGATCCCATTCATATTGCCTGTTGGGTCGAGGATCTTACCAATCAGGTCAACGATCTTCTCTCGGCAGCGCGTGACGCCACGGAGCGCAAGCGTCATCGTGTGCTCTCGCGAGCTGCGGCGCGGGGCAAGATCGAGGATGCGGCGCAGGCGGTGGAGCAATTGCTTCTCGCGGTGCGGCGCGGTCTCGCGGACTTCAACCCTCCCGCTCCCGCTCCCGTCACCTCGCATGTGCCCACCGAGTCTTCGTCCGGCTGAGCCCTCACCCCCGGCCCCCTCTCCCCTTCGGGGCGAGGGGGAGTCAGAGGGCGAGAGCCGACAAGCGTGCTTCGACAGCGTATCGCATCATGGAGGGG
>CAYTJL010000066.1:0-38961 GCA_964437785.1 uncultured Polyangiaceae bacterium | reverse complement strand
CCATCGATCGTAAGCGCGTACATCGGGAACACCGAGCGGACCGCGTCCACCGTAGGATGGCTGTGCTCGACGCCATCGGGGTTGAGCCACACCCCGCGTTCAAAGTGCTCTTTGAGCGTCATGAGCCACGCGAGGCCGGGCGTGCGCCCGTCGTCCCCGCCCCAGCTCGCCGAGCCCAAGAGCTCATAAGGCGCCATCGACGCGTCCCCCACCATCACGAGCTTGTAGTGCTTGCCACACTCGTTGATGAGGTCATGGACGCTCACCGGATCTTGAAAGCCCTCGGTCTTGTAGACCCGGCCATACACGCAGTTGTGAAAGTAATACGTGCGCAGCTCGCGCCAGTGCGTCGACCGCTTGGCCGCGCTGAAGAGCTGCGACATGAGATGAGCATACGGGTCCATCGAGCCGCCCACGTCCATCATCAAGATGACACGCGTGTTGGGCCGGCGCGGCGGACGCGTCACCACGGTGAGCTCGCCGGCGTCGCGCGCGGTCGCGTCGATGGTCGCGTCGATGTCGAGCTCCATGTCGGCGCCCTCCCGCGCGAACGCCCGGAGCTTGCGCAACGCCACCTCGATTTGGCGGATGTCGAGCGTGAGGTCGTTGCGATACGACTTGTATTTGCGGGCGTCGGCGCTCTTCATGGCCCCTCCGCGCCCGCCGCCGCCCTCGGGCCCGACCGACATGCCCATCGGGTTCTCGCCCGCGCGCCCGAAGGGCGACGTGCCGCCCGTGCCGATCCACCGATTGCCGCCGTCGTGACGCTCCTTTTGCTCGCGCAAACGCTCTTCGAAGCGCCGGAGCAGCTCCTCCGGGTCGAGCGCCTCGATCGCCGCGCGCTCCTCGTCCGACAGCTCGCGCATGCGGATCGGGTCGCGCAGCCACGAGACGAGCTCCTCGGCGATCTTCTTCGCCTCGACGTGGACCCCTTTGAAATACGAGAGGAACGCGAGATCGAAGTCGTCGAGCTCGGCCTCGGAGTGGACGCACAGGGCGCGCGCCACGTAATAAAACCCGTCGAGCGACGCGTCGTGGAGCCCCGCTTGGAGCGCGCCCGCCAGCGCGAGCGCCTCCTGCGCGCCGACCTTCACCTTGCGCTTGCGAAGCTCATAGAGGAAGTCGACGAACATAACGGCCCTCCGAGCAGGGTTGGGGGGTATGGGGGCGCAGGGCCGGCTTGCCCGGGCCCGTAGCCCCCATGGATGGTTTACGAGCGGAACTTGCGGCCGCCCGCGAGCTGATCCGCGAGCGCGATCATATCTTGTTCCTTCTTGAGCAAGGCGCCCAAGAACGGCAGCTCCTTGTCGAGCTTGACCTCGCCGATGCCCGCCCGCTTCAACACGGCGATCCAGTCGATGAGCTCGCTCGTGGAGGGCCGCTTGCGAAGGCGGGTGTTCCCCCGGATCTCGTAAAAGACCTTGAGCGTCTGATCGAGCAGCGTCGAGGCGAGATCCGGGTGGTGGACCCCGACGATACGGCGCATGAACGCGGGCTCGGGGAAGTCGATGAAGTGAAAGACGGTGCGCCGCAGGAAGGCGTCCGGCAGCTCCTTCTCGTTGTTGCTCGTGATCACCACGACGGGCCGCTCGGCCGCGATGACCTCCTCGCTCGTCTCGTGGATGGTAAAGCGCATCCGATCCAGCTCGTGGAGCAGATCGTTCGGGAATTCGAGGTCGGCTTTGTCGACCTCGTCGATGAGCAGCACCACGCGCTTGGGCGAGCGGAGCGCGCGCCCGAGCGGACCGAGCTTGATGTAACGGCGGATGTCGCGGACGTCGCCGTCGCCGAAGCGCGAGTCGTAGAGCCGTTGGACCGTGTCGTAGATGTAGAGCCCGTCCTGCGCTTTGGTCGTGCTCTTGACGTTCCACGGGATGAGCTCGGCGCCGAGCTCCTCCGCGATCGCCTCGGCGAGCAGCGTCTTGCCCGTGCCGGGCTCGCCCTTGACGAGCAGCGGCCGTTGCAGCGCGAGCGAGCAGTTGACCGCGGCTTCGAGCGCGTCGTTCGTGAGGTAGCGATCGGTGCCGCGAAAGCGCCTGAAATCGTGCGTGCTCATGGAGTCGCTCACCTCACTCTACGGCCTGCGCCTGCTCGATCGCGTCCGCGCGCCGCTCGCGCTTGTTGCACGCGAGCTCGCGCTTGCGCACGCGCACCGCCTCGGGCGTCACCTCGACGAGCTCGTCCGAGTCGATCCACTCCATCGCCGTCTCGATGGTGAGCACGTGCGGCGGCGCGAGCAACACGTTCTCGTCTTTGCCGTGGTTGCGGATGTTGCTGAGCTTCTTCTCGCGGATCACGTTCACGTCGGTGTCGTTCGGGCGGTTGTGCTCGCCCACGATCATGCCCTCGTACACGTCGACGCCGGGGCCGAAGAAGAACGTGCCGCGCGGCTGGAGGTGATGGAGCGCGTACGGCGTGGCGACGCCCGCGCGATCGGCCACGATGGCGCCCGTGGGCCGCTTCATCATCGGGCCTCCCCACGGCGCCCAACCGTCGAACATGGTGTTGAGGAGGCCGGTGCCGCGCGTCGACGTGAGAAACTCGCCGCGGAAGCCGATGAGCCCGCGCGACGGCACGCGGAACTCCAAGCGCGCGCGGCCGAAGCCGGGGTTCGTCATCTTGACCATGCGGCCGCGACGCGTGGCGAGCCGCTCGGTCACGATCCCCACGTACGAGTCGGGCACGTCGACGACGACGAGCTCCAACGGCTCCATGATCTGCCCTTCGATCTCGCGCGTGACGACCTCGGGGTTACTGAGCTGCATCTCGTAGCCCTCGCGCCGCATGGTCTCGACCAGGATCGCGAGCTGCAGCTCGCCGCGGCCGAGCACCAAGAACGTGTCGGGCGAGTCCGTGGGCTCGACGCGGATCGCCAGGTTCTTGCGGGTCTCGCGCTCCAAACGATCTTTGAGATGCCGGCTCGTGAGGAACTTGCTCTGCTTGGATCGGCCTGCGAACGGCGACGTGTTGACGCCGATGCGCATCTTGATGGTGGGCTCCTCGACCACGATGCGCGGCAGCGCCTCGGGCTTCTCGGGGCTCACGATGGTGTCGCCGATGTTCACGTCTTCGAGGCCCGCGATCGCGACCACCTCGCCCGCGGCGGCGCTCTCGACCGCCACGCGCTTCAGCCCTTCGAACACGAAGAGCTTCTTGACGCTGCCCTTGAACTGCGCGCTCTCGCCGAGGATCAAGAGGTCCTCGTTGGGGCGGATCTTGCCGCGCACCACGCGGCCCACGGCGAGCCTGCCGACGTAGTCGTCGTGCGTGGTGTTGCACACGATGATTTGGAGCGGCCCCTCCGGGTCGCCGTGCGCGGCCGGCACGCGCTCCAAGATCACGTCGAGCAGCGGGCGGAGGTCTTTGGCCTCGTCGCTCAGCTCCTTCTTGGCGAGGCCGAACTTGCCGACGGCGTACACCGACGGAAAGTCCATCTGCGCGTCGGCGGCTTCGAGATCACAGAACAGGTCGAAGACCTCCGTGAGCACCTCGTCGGGGCGCGCGTCGCTGCGATCGATCTTGTTGATGACGACGATGACCGGGAAGCCGCGCTCCAAGCACTTGGAGAGCACGAAGCGCGTCTGCGGGAGCGGGCCTTCGGCCGCGTCGACGAGCAGCAGCGCGCCGTCGGCCATCATCAACGTGCGCTCGACCTCGCCGCCGAAATCCGAGTGGCCGGGCGTGTCGACGATGTTGATCTTGGTGCCTTTGTAACGGACGCTCGTGTTCTTGGCGAGGATGGTGATGCCGCGCTCGCGCTCCAGGTCGTTCGAGTCCATGACGCGCTCGGCGACAACCTCGTTGTCGCGGAAGGCGCCGGTCTGGCGGAGCATGTGATCGACGAGGGTGGTCTTGCCATGATCGACGTGCGCGACGATGGCGATGTTTCGAAGGTCGTTGCGGGACATAAAGAGCGCGGCGTCCTAGCACGCGTGCCGCCGCAGCGCGAGCGCGATGTCAGTGCTCCGCGCCGCGCATTGCCCGCACCTCGTTGATGTAGGGTTGGAGCGTCTGAACGAGCGTGGGATTTTGCGTGAACACGGTGGTGCGCCACGCGCGGTTGTAGTCCTCGACGGCGGCGGCTTGTTGCTCCGGGTTCCACTCCGCCCAGGGCTTGCTCTGGCTGTGCGGCTCCTGCCACCGATACGCGCCGTCGCGGCTGCCCGTGGTGACGAAGGCCAGGAACTGCGCGGTGAGCGCGGCGATCGCGTAGCCGCCGCCGCCATTTTGATATTGCCAAACGTGCGTGAGCTCGTGGATGAGCACCTCGAGCCCAACGGCGGTGAGGTTACAGCGCACGCCCGCGGTGCTGTCCGCGTCCCACAGATCGTAGCTCCCCCACTGCGATTGAAAGCTGATGTCGTTGCCGATGGTCTTGGTCGAGCCCGTCGACGCGAGATCGTCGCGCGAGAGCCACACCTGAGAGAAGTCGATCGACGACTGAAAGATGGCCGTCGCGTAGTTGATCTCGGCTTGGTTGATGGGCCGTGTGATGCGTTTGCCCGGCACCTCGTAGGCGACCTTGACCTCGGTCCCGCCGACCTGCGCGGGGTCGTAACGCTGGATCCCGTCGAGCCCCGTGTCCGCGAGGCTCCCCGGCGCGAGGCTCGCCGACGCGACCTGGACGACGGACGACGCGCGGATCACGGGATCCGCGAAATAAGCTGCGTTGAAGGCGCTCTCGCCGGTCACGCCGAAGCCCCGCGCGCGATGAATGGTGACGGGCGCTCCGCACATTTTACGGAGCACCTCGAAGGCCCAGCTCGCCGCGTGAAACCCGTTCTGCGAGAGCACCACCGGATAAAACTGCCCGACCGATCCGCCCATCAGCTCGGCGAGCTTGGCCGCCACGACCTCGGGCGCGACCCCTTTGGGCACCTCGAACGACATCACAGGGATGCTCGTCTCTGCGTCCCGGACAAGCTTGCTGCGCGCGCTGATGGTGGGTTTGGTCATGAGGCCTTGAACGAGGCCTGAGGGGGTGTGACCGGCAAGCTCATAGGCATTCTCGCGCCCCCCTCGTTGAAGCGCGATGGCGGCCCGCATGCGGCACACCGGATCGGGGTGCTCGACGAGGGCCACGCGCGCCGGCCCTTCTCCCCCGGGAAATACAGGGGTATCGCTCACATTGTCACTCCCCTTCGAGGAGGCAGAGCGGCAGTGGGCGCAGGTGTATGACTCCGTGGGCGCTTGCAACATGATATTTCCTCTCGATGAGTGAAGCGAAAATCGGAGTATGTATCGAACTCATCAAAGCATTGCGCGACGAGCGAGCGTTAACCTACCATCCCCACGCGCTCCCACGTAAGAAGCGTTTTCACATTTTAGGAGGCGGTTATGTCCGCTTTGGAGCTGGTCTTCGCGTCTGGCGAATCGTCGCTTTCCGTGCGTAATTTCGCGGTGAACGAGGCGCTCTCCTCCCTCTTCGAGGCGAAGGTCATTGCGCGATCTCCACACGACGACATCGACCTCGACACGATCGTAGGAGAGCCTGCGCTCTTCCGTATCACGAGCGGAGTCGCGCACCTCGTGAGCCGCACGCGCACGTGGAGCGGTGTCGTGAGCGCGATGGCCCAGGTGAGGGTCGAGCCCGCCGGGCTCTCGACGTACGAGATCACGATCGTCCCTGCGTTGTGGCTCCTCACCCAGCGCCGCAACAACCGCCTCTTTCAGCACGTCAACATCCCCGACATCATCGATCGGCTCCTCGACGAGTGGGGGATCGCGCGCACGTGGCGGATCGCGCGCGCGCAGTACCCGAAGCTCGAGCTCCGCGTGCAGTACGCCGAGAGCGACTATGCCTTCTTTTGCAGGCTCTTGGAGGAGGCGGGCGTCACCTTTTATTTCGCCGACGATCCCGAGAGGGGCTCCGAGCTCGTGATGACGGACGCGCCGGCGGGCGCCGAGCCGAGGAGCGCGCCGCCGATCCCCTTCCGCGACGCGCCCGAGCAGATGGCCGCGGGCGAGCTGGAGTACGTGACCGCGCTGCACGTCGAGCACGTGGTGCGGCCGGGTCGCCGCGCGCTCCGCGACCACGATTTTCGCCGCCCCAAGTTCGCGCTGTTCGGAGAGGCGAAGACCAACGACGCGCGGCAGGTCCAGCCGATCGAGGACGCGCCCGACGCCGAGCGACGCGTGCCCAAGGCCCGCGAGCTCGAGCAATATCACTACGCGCCGAGCGCGTTCTTGATGGAGCAGGACCGCGGCGCGCTCGCCGCGGCGGAGCGCGCGGCGGCGGCGTTCGCCGAGATCGCCACGCCGGTCGCGGACGACAAAGGCACGGCGCGCTTCGATGATCCGTTCGGCCGCGGGCTCACGGCGCGCGGCCTCGAGGCCGATCGCGCGTCGAGGCGTCGCGTGAGCTTCGAGACCAACGTCATCGCGCTCTCGCCGGGCACGATCTTCTCGATCGCCGATCACCCTCGCCGCGCGCTCGCGTCCGATCGACGGCTCATGATGTCGCGGCTCACGATCGAGGGCTCCCCCACCGAGACGTGGAGCTTGCGCGGAGAGGCGGCCTTCACCGACGTCCCGTGGCGCCCGGCGCTGGTCACGCCCAAGCCTCGCATCAACGGCACGCAGAGCGCGAGGGTGGCGGGCCCGCGCGGCGAGGAGATCTACACCGATGAATTCGGGCGCGTGCGCGTGCAGTTCCACTGGGACCGCGAGGGCAAGCGCGACGACGGTAGCTCGATCTGGATGCGCGTGAGCCAAGGCTGGGCCGGCGCCGGATATGGGATGTTCACGGTGCCGCGCGTCGGCCACGAGGTGCTCGTCGACTTCCTCGACGGAGATCCAGACAGCCCGATCATCGTGGGTCGCGTCTTCAACGCGGTCGAGCAGGTGCCGCACAAGCTGCCCGAGAACAAGACGGTCAGCACGTGGAAGAGCGCGAGCTCGCCGGGCGGCGGAGGCTTCAACGAGATCCGCTTCGACGACGCGAAGGGCCGCGAGCACGTCTTCGTGCAGGCCGAGAAGGACATGGACACGCTCGTCAAGAACGACGAGATGTACGCCGTCGGCCACGACGCCAAGCGCGTGGTCCAGCACGACGAGGCGGTCAGCGTTGGGCGCAACCGCAGCAAGGTCGTGCACATGAACGAGCAGGAGACGACCGGCCTCAACCGGCTCAGCACGGTGGGCGCCAACCGCGCGACGGTCACCGGCGTCGACGACACGACGCTCGTCGGATCGAAGTACTCGGTGACGGTGGCGCGCGGGCTCTCGCGCAAGCTCGTGCAAGAGCTCTCGACCATCCTCACGGGCCCGCTCGCGCCGGTGTTGAGCGGCCCCATCGCGAGCGTGCTCGGCATGATCCCGCAGACCCCGCTCGGGGGCATCGCGAGCGCGTTCGATCTGATCGCCCGCGGGCCGCTCTCGACGTTCGCGGGCGTCGCGCCCGAGGCGCTGCGCAACGTGCTCGGCGTGATCGACGGCTTCCGCGCCGATCCAGGCCCGCCGCCCACGAGCTTCGAGATGGTCGATCGCAAGATCACGCTCTCGACCGGAGAGTCCTCGATCGTGCTCGACGGCCCGAACGTGACCATCTTCGCCGAGGGGAACATCATGCTCCACGCGCGCAAGAACGCGGCGGTGCTCTCGGACGGCGAGGGCGCGATCGCCGCGCAGGGCAAGGTCCTCGTGCTCTCGAAGGGAGATGACGTGATCGTGCAGGCCGCGCCCAACGTGCACCTCAACCCGAGCACGGCCACCCAAGACAAAGACAACGAAGAGGTCGCCGAGGAGGCGCCGGTGCTCGAGGAGCTGCCCGGCGTCTATCGGTGCAGGAGCTGCGGCACGTCGCTCCCGAGCAAAGAGTCGGTGTGCCCGTACGACGTCGCGCAGATCAAAGTGGTTTGGACCGAGCACCCGCACGAATTCGATCTCGCCTGATCGCGAAGGAGGAGCCATGGCCGGTAATCAGATCTTCAATGTCCTCGGCGTCGTCAGCGCGGATGAGATCCACGAGGCCGCGCAGCGCAGGATGCGCGAGATGAGGTACAAGAAGTGTACGGGTCCGCACGACGTGCCTTCAGGGTACGTGTGCGACTGTTACTTTGGGAGGGACAACACCTGGAACACGAACCGTTGCGTGGCGCTGCCGCAGCAGCTCCAACGATATCGTCAAGACGCGATTTATTATCTGAACGAGGCCGACAACGCGATCTTCGTCCAAAAGATCCTCGACGCGCTCATCGGCGTCACGCAGCGGATGGCGCCGGACGCGTGGTACATCAACATCGGTTACACCGCGTCGATGCTCCAAGGCGCCCAAGGGATCGAGAAGATGGCGAGCGTGGCCGCGCCGCTCCTGTCCTTCATCATCAAATTCGCGCAGATCCCTGCGGTGGGGTCGCTGCTCACCGTCTTCAACGCGCCGGGCGGCGCGATCTACATCTCTGCGTTCGTGGAGCTGCTCCTCAAGATTGGCAATGAGCGAAAGATCGTTGATCTTGCCAAGCTCGCCGCCAAATACAAGTTCTTCCAAAACACGGGCGCGGGCGCGTCGATCGCGATCACGCTCGATCGGTGGGGCCGCTTTTACGTCGGCGGCGGGGTCAACGTCGGCTCTAACGGCTTCAGCGTCTCCGCGCAGGCGGTGTATGCGCTCGAGTCGATCATCGGCGGCGCCGACGAGGCGACGCGCAAAGACCAGTTCTACAACTGGTACACCCACGACGGGCTCAGCGCCTGTGTGTCGAGCGGCAAAGCCGCGGCGTGCCTGCTCAAGAGCGGCGCCAGCGTCCGCGGAGAGGACCTCGCCAATTGGCGCAAATATGGTTTCTCCCTCGGCTTCCAGAACTCCCCCGGCTGGAGCGTGGGGGTCGGGTGGACGGAGCTCGTCTTCGACTTCACCCAAGGCCGTTTCACCGATGACGTCGCGAACACGGTGAAGGCGATTTACGAATCGACCCGATGAGGGCATAGATCGGGCATGGATCCGAGCGTGCTCAAGCAGGTCGTCGAGGACATGATCCCGTTCAACAAATTCCTGGGTATCCGCGCGATCGGGATCGAGCGGGGCAAGACCGAGATCGAGATCCCGTGGCGGGACGAGCTGGTCGGCGATCCGATGAAGCCCGCGGTGCACGGCGGGGTCATCAGCGCGCTCGCCGACGTGGCGGGGGGCTTCGCGGTGTGGAGCGTGCTCGAAGATCCGCGCCAACGGGTCTCGACCATCGATTTGCGGATTGACTATCTGCGGCCCGGAAAATTGGAGACGCTCGTGGCCGACGCGACGGTGGTGCGGGCGGGCAGGAGCGTGGGTGTCGCGGACGTGCGCGTCTATCACCGCTCCGCGCCGAGCGACACCATCGCCACGGGCAAGGGGGTTTATGCCATCAAGTCGCCCAAGGGCCAAAAGAGCTGGGCGGGGTGACGCTCCGCGCGCTCGTGTGATATGGATGTCTGTGGAGCCCCACGATGAGCATGCAAGACTTGATGGAGAAGCTGCGCGAGAGGCCGAAGACGGTCGAGGAGCACCGTCAAGAGCAAAAGAGGGAGTGGCTGGCCGCGCTCAATGCCTTGTTCGAGGAGATCGAGCGCTGGATCGCGCCGGCCGCACAGGAAGGGCTCCTCCGGGTGTCGCGCTCGGAGGTAGAGATTATCGAGGAGGACATCGGTAGCTACCACGCGCCCATCCTCGAGATCCGGGACGATCGTCTCTTGGTTCGCCTCGTGCCCGTGGGGGCGAGGGTCGCAGGGGTGGTCGTCTCTGGAGGAACGCGCCACATCGGCCTCCGCGGGCGCATCGATCTCGTGTGTGGTCCGATTCAGATCCCTATTGTCCGAAGCTCATCGGGGATGTGGAAGGCGCTGCCGCTTCGTGGCGAGCCCAAAGACTTGAACGAAGAGACCTTCTCCGAGATCTTGAGCGAAGTTCTCCTCGATGAGTAATTTCCCGGACGCTGACGCGGTCCTCGTCGCCTACGAAGATCACGTCGAGGCGCTCACGCGCCTGCTTCGAGCGGGGAGCGCGCTATCGATCGACCCGCGGAGCCGCTTTTATGGTTTGGCTATGCCCGCGATCCAAGATCGTCTGCGGTCGGATCGCGTCGAGCTCGATCGATGGGTCGTCATGATGTTGGCGGCCAGCTTCGAAGCGGCGATCCGCACAGACGCCCGGGAGCGGATCAAAGCGAGGACAAAAGATGTGGTAAGAAGGCCGCTGAGCGAGCTGTATAAAGAGAACGGAGAGCGCGTTCATCTGGAGGATATCCTCAAGCTCTGGGAGGGACAGGTCGCTATGGGCGCCGCCGTGAAGACCGAGCTGCGCACCCTGCTCAAGCACCGTCATTGGTTGGCCCACGGCCGTTATTGGACCAACAAACATGGCGCGCTCCCCTCCCCGTACGAAGCTCACGCGGCGATCGAAGACTACGTGGCAGCGCTCCGCGCGTTCGCGCTCGATTTTCCGATGAGCTGAGCTCTCAATCACTTGCAGACGCGCCCGAGCTTCTCCTCCAAATCCCGGGCAAAGATAGGGGGCGGCGCGGTCACCCCACGTGCCTTGGCGACCGCATACGGGAACGCCCAACCCCATTTGACGGGCAGCGCGGGATCGATCGTATAGAACGGGTCGGCGAGCGCCGCGCGGAGATCGATCCACACGGCACCTTCACGCTCGTACGCAGACAGCAGGTCCTCGATGGCGTCCGCGTCGGCAGCGCCGATGTGGAGGAGCAGCACGTGCGGCACCTCGCGCCCCATCATCTCGCGGGTGAGCGCGCGCATGCGCCGGAGCTCCTCCACGTGGGCCGCCACGAAATCACGCTTCAGCTCGGCGAGCGCCGCAGCATCCCCCTTGTCCGAGCACCGCGCGAAGGGCGGGTTGAACGCCCAGTCGTCCGCGTCGATCGTCACCTCCGCGATGGCATAACCACGTTTGGCGAGGTGATCGCGCACGCCCGTGCGCTTGTCCATCGTGTCTCCCTCGAACAAGAAGGGATAACGAAACGTCCTCCACGACGCCTCGTTGGGCTCGATCTTCCGCAAGATCGCTTCGCCCTTGTCGACGTCTGCCAAGTAGTCCAAAAGCGCGAGCTTGTTCAAGCTCGGATGAGAATACGTATGATTGCCGAGCGGGTTGCCCGCCGCCGCCCAACGCCGCACGATGGCCTCGGTCGCCGGATCGTCATCCACCTTCTTGCCGTTGACGAAGCCCGTCGCGCCGGGCACGCGGTGGCGCGCGAACGCGGCGAGCAGGCGCTCCGCGATGAGGCCGCGATCGACGCCGCGGAACGAGGGCCCATGCACCGGCAGATCATCGACCGTGATCGCGACGCGAACATGTGCTGTCTGCGCCGGAGCGGGCGTCGCCGAGGGCAAAGGGGCCTCAGCGGAAGGGGCTTTGGGCGGGGCGGGGTCGGGCGCGGGTGAGCACGCGGCAGCGAGAGAGAGGCAGAGCAGCAGATATCGCGTCATCTCACGGGATCACGCCGAACTTCTTCCCCACCTTTTGGAAGGCTTCGAGCGCGTGATCCAGGTGGTGCCGCTCGTGCGTGGCCATGTAGCTCGTGCGGAGGACCTGTTGTTTGGGCGGGACGCCGGGCGTGATGAACGGATTGACGTACACCGAATAATCATCGAGCAGGCTCTTCCACATCATCACGGTCTTGAGGTCGTCGCGGATGTAAATCGGGATGACCGCCGTCTCGGTCTTGCCCAGCTCAAAGCCCATCTTCTTGAGCTCGACCCGCATGTACGTGAAGTTCTCGCGGAGCTTCTCTTGCCGCCAAGGCTCCTCCTGCATCACGGCGAGCGCGGCTTTGGCCGCGGCCACGCACGGGGGCGCGGCGCTCGCGGCGAAGAGGAAGCTATAGGCAAAGTGCTGCACGTAATCGAGCACCTTGCGCTCACCGACGAGCCAACCGCCGATCGACGCGAGCGACTTGGAGAACGTGCCGCCGATGAGATCGACCTGATCCGCGACGCCGAAGTGCGCGGCCGTGCCCCTGCCGCCGGGCCCGATGACGCCGAGCGCGTGCGCGTCGTCCACCATGAGACGCGCCTTGTGCTTCTTCACCACCTCGACGAGCGGCGGCAAATTCGCGATCTCACCCTGCGCGCTGAAGACGCCGTCGGTGATGACGAGCGCGCCCTCGGTGTCGCCGAGCTCGGTGAGCGCTTGATCGAGCGCGGCCGGATCGCTGTGCTTGTAGCGCACCATGCGCGCGCCCGCGGCCTGCGCGAGCCGAACGCCGTCATAGATGGAGGCGTGATCGTCTTTGTCGATCACGGCCACGCTCTTCTTGTTGGCGAGGAGCGCCGAGATGGTCGCGATGTTGACCTGATATCCCGTCGTGAACACGAGGCCCGCCTCTTTGCCGTGGTAACGGGCGAGGTCGTCCTCCAGCTCTTTGTGGAGCTTCATGGTGCCGTTGACGAGGCGTGAGCCCGTCATGCTGGTGCCGTACTTCTCGATGGCCTCTTTGGCCGCCTCGCGCACCTTGGGGTGCGTCGTGAGCCCGAGGTAGTTGTTCGAGCCCAGCATGATGACCTTGCGGCCTTCGAGCTGCGCCTCAGGTCCGTTGTTGAAGTCGAGCGGGCGGAAGAACGGGTAGACGCCCATGGCGCGCGCGTTGTCCGCGGTCATGAACTTGAAGCACTTCTCGAACACGTCGCGGCCGCCGATGCGCGAGAGCGAGGTGCGCGCGGCCATCTGCGTCGCGAGCTTCTTCTCGTCAGCGTTCGGCACGACCTCCTCCACGCCGGCGCCGGCCGACGCGGCGGACGCAGCAGGAGCGGAGGACGCCTTCGCGACCGGCGCTGAAGCGGCGCTCGTCGCGTGACCGTTCCCGCTCCCGTTGCTGCCTGCGGCGTGAGCGCCGTTGGTCTTGGCGGGAGCGGGCTTGTCGCCCAACGTGTCGGGCTCGCCCTCGAGCGCGGGATCGATGGTCGGCAGATCGTGGCCGTGGAGGATGACGCGCCACGCGTCCGCGGCGTGGACCCGCGCGGCGTCGATGCGGTTCTTCGCGTCCATCACGCCGTTCACGACGGCCATCACGCGATCGTTGCTGATGAGGCGCACGACCGCGGTAGAAGAGGTGATCTTCTTGCTCTGTTCGGAGAGGATGTCCTTCAAACCCATAGCGCTTCGCCCGCGGCAATGACAGCCCGCGCGCGCGCCGTCAATCGGGTTTTGCTGCGAAAAAACCGACGCAGCGGCCGCGAATCAAAGGTCGATCCGATAATCTTTGATCTTGTAGAGCAGCGCCCGGTGGCTGATCTCGAGCACCTCGGCGGCCTTGGTGCGGTTGCCTTTGGTCTTTTGGAGCGCGCGGCGGATCAAGATCTCTTCGATGACGCGCGCGGTCTTCTTGATCGACAGCTCGCCGCTGCCCAAATGGAGCTGGATCGGGTCTTTGGCCTCGCGGACGCGCTCGGGCAGGTCCTCGGCCGTGATGACCTCGCCCTCGCAGAGGACCATGGATCGCTCGATGGTGTTCTCGAGCTCACGCACGTTGCCGGGCCACGCATATTCGAGGAGCATGCGCCGCGCCTCGCTGTCGAGCCCGCGAAGGTGGGTGTTGAAGCGGCCGTTGTTGCGCGCGACGAAGTGATCGATGAGGAGCGGGATGTCCTCCCTGCGCTCGCGGAGCGGAGGGATGGGGATGGGGAGCACGTTGATGCGATAATAAAGATCCTCGCGGAAGCGGCCCGCCTGCGCCTCGGCCGTGAGATCGCGGTGCGTCGCGGCCAAGATGCGGACATCCACCTTGATGTCCTTGTTGTCGCCGAGCTTGCGGATCATCTCGTCTTGGAGCACGCGGAGGAGCTTCACTTGCAAGGGCAACGGCAGCTCGCCGATCTCGTCGAGGAACAACGTGCCTGTGTGGGCTTGTTCGAAGAGCCCAGTGCGATCGGCGACCGCGTCGGTGAAGGCGCCGCGCTTGTAGCCGAAGAGCTCGCCTTCGAGGAGCGTCTCGGGGATGGCGCCGCAGTTGATGGCGACGAAGGGCCCAGCCCTGCGCGACGACCGCTTGTGGATGGCGCGCGCCACGAGCTCCTTGCCCACGCCGCTCTCTCCCGTGATGAGCGCGGTGGTCTTGTAGTCGGCGATCTTGGCGATGGTCCGAAAGATCGCCTGCATCTTGGCGCTCTTCGCGAGGATGTCCTCGAAGGTGCTCTCTTTGCGGATCTCCTCGCGCAGCGCGCGGTTCTCGCGCCGGAGCGCCTCGCGCTCCTCGGCCTTGCGGAGCGTGAGCAGGATCTCATCCCCTTTGAAGGGCTTTTGGATGTAGTCATACGCGCCGGCCTTCATGGCCTCGATGGCGAGGTCCACGTTGCCATACGCGCTCATGACGATGACGGTGGACTCGATGCCTTTGGCCTTCAGCGTGGCGAGCAGATCGAGCCCGCCCATCTTGGGCATGCGCACGTCGGTGATGACGAAGTCGGGCCCGAACGACTCGACGAGCCCGAGCGCCTCTTCCCCGCTCGCCGCGGTCTCGACCTCGTAGCCCTCGCGCTTGAGGATGGTCTTGACCACGAGGCGTAGATTCTCTTCGTCGTCGACCACCAATACACGGCGCATCGCAAACTTTTCTACACCAAACGCGTCCGCTACGCAATGGTTGCGGACAGCGCGCGTTTGCGCCGGTAGAAGAAGGCGGATCGAGGAGATATTGAATTAGGGCAACGTGAGCGAGAAGAACGCGTCTTTGCTCTTGCCCTCTTTGGTGTACGCCTTGCCGACCACGACCCCGCGCGCGACGCGCCTCACCCAATCATACATGTTGGCGTAGACCAGGTTGGAGAGGCCGCTGTCGTTGGGGGAGTAACGCGGCCAATCGGAGGGGGCTTGGGCGAGCTGATCTTTGGTGGGCGTGCTCGCGTAGTCGAAGAGCAGCTCGCGACCAAAGGGCCCTTCGCCCGAGGGCGCGCGGACCAGGAAGAACCCGGGCCCGGTCACGAACGACATCGTCTGGTGGTTGTACCCCATGATCTCGCCGCCCGAGAGCCGCATGAAGCGCTTTTGAAAGCGCGAGAACGCGGGCAGCGAGTTGCGCCCCTCGTAGATGAGGGTGCCCTTGGTGCTCGCCGGGACGAACTCTTCGAGCGTGAGGGGCTCCGCGTCGGCGACGGCGTCGTAGAGCTTGCCCACGCCGCGCCCCGTCACCCCGATCACCTCGGCGAGGCGGGCGGAGGCCGAGAGCCCGTCCAGGTAGGCGGCGATCTCCTTCGAAGGAGCGCCCGCGCGGAGGAGCTGGGAGAGCGAGAGGGCGGAGCTTTGCGTGTCGGCTGCGGCGGTCATGGCGGGCCCAGCATATCCAAAAACGAGGCGCTTGACATGCTCTCCGTCGCCGATTAGAAAGCCCCTCGCTTCGCGGCCGGGGTCACTTGGTCAGAGGCAAGAGCGCCCGTAGCTCAGCTGGATAGAGCGTCGGACTTCGAATCCGAAAGTCGCCCGTTCGAATCGGGCCGGGCGTGCAGGCTGGATCGATCCTCGTGGGTTGGCCCGCCTCTTTTTGACAACTCCACGTGTCGGGCCATTAGCTCAATTGGTAGAGCAGTGGACTCTTAATCCATTGGCTGAAGGTTCAAGTCCTTCATGGCCCACCCGACATCACCTGTCCTCTTCTTCACCGCTCGGCCCAAGCCAGCGCGCCACGCTCAGATCGATTTGGCTGCCGAGCAGCCGCACGATCGACAAAAGCTCCGAGGGCTCCACGCCCGCGCGGACGCGCATCGAACGTTGCACGCCCGCGGCGATGCGCTCGCGGATCTCGAAGAGGCGCCGCGTGATGGTGCTCTGGTTGACCCTGTACATCACGCTGATCCGCGCGTGGGTCATGCCCTCCACGTAGGCGAGCTGGACGAGCACGCGCTCGTGGCTGGTGAGCCCGCGGAGCGCGTCGGAGAGCGCCACGCGGAGCGCCTCCCCGTACCGCGCGCGCAACAAATCCAGCTCGGGATCCCGGTCGTGAATCGCGCCCGCGAGCGCTTCGAGGGACGTGAGCTCGAGCTTCCCTTCGCTTCGAAGGAGGTTCAACCCGAGCCGATACGCCGCGATCTTGAGCCACGCGGCGAGCGGACCGCGCCCGCCGAAGCACGCGATCGTGGCGCGATCGCCGTCGCCCACGAGGAGCTTCACGAGGAGCGCTTGCCAGACCTCGTCGACGATGAGCGACGAGCCGAGCGTCTTGCGCACGTACGCGAGGAGCGTGGGCTCGAACGTTCGCTTCAACACCTCGGCCGCGCCGGGGACGCCGCTCGCGCACGCACACGCGAGGTAGAGATCCGCGGCGTGCGCTCTGCTCAGGGCCTTGGCTATCTCCTCATCGGCCGGGACGTGCCTCGCGAGCTGCGCGACGAACAAGTCCGCGCCGACGTCGAGCGCGCCCCACGCCGCGCGGCCCTCCTCGACCAAGCGAGCGAGCGACGATCCCAAACCGCTCGGTAGCGCCCGACCCCCGAGCCCATTCGCGAGATGCGCAAGGAACGTCTCTTCCAAGCTCGGCGCAGCATCTCCCATCGTGGGGCAGGCTACCGACCTCCTCGCAAAAGGATCAACCGGCTCGCACAAAAAAGCTCCGCGGAGATTTTTTTTATTTTTTTGCATCAGGGCGCGAGGGCCCGTGTCGTCGCGGGTAGATGGATCATCTGGACGAGAACACGGTGCTCGACCTTGTCGGGGGGCACCTTACCGCGGAGGCGATCACCGCGATCGAGGAGCACGCGGCGGACTGCACGACGTGCCTCAAGCTCATCGCCCGCGCCGCGGCGGACGCGCCGCAAAAGGCGAGCGCGCCCGCGATGCTCATCGGCGGCTACCGCGTGCTCGACGTGATCGGCGCGGGCGGGATGGGCGTCGTCTATCACGCGCTCACCCGCGACGATCGCGCCGTCGCGCTCAAGACCGTCCACGTGTCCTCGCGCACCGCGCTCGCCTCGCTGCGGCGCGAGATCCACGCGCTCTCCGGCCTGCACCACCCCGGCGTGGTCGAGATCCTCGATCACGGCTTCGACGACGGGCGGCCCTTCTACGTGATGGAGCTCGTCGAAGGCACGACGCTTGAACGCCTGCTCGTCGCCCGTCGCTCAGCGCCGAGCGATCGAGGTCCGCGCCGCCTCGCCGACGTGCTCGGCGTCCTTCGCGAGCTCGCTCGCACGCTCGCCTACTTGCACGGGCGCGGCTTCGTTCACCGGGATCTCACGCCGCGCAACGTCGTCGTGAGGCCGAGCGGCGAGCCGGTGCTCGTCGACTTCGGCCTCGCGCTCTACGAGCCCCGCCCCGCGCGCGACATGCTCGATCTCGACGCGCTCTTCTGCGGCACGCCCGCCTACATGGCGCCCGAGCAGATCCGCTGCGAGCCGCTCGACGCCCGCGCGGATCTCTACGCGTTCGGCTGCATCCTCTACCAAGCCGCGACGGGGCACCTCCCCTTCGAGGACACGAAGGTCAAGGTCGCGATCCGTCATCTGAACGACGCGCCCGCGCCGCCCTCGATGTTGGTCGGCGATCTGCCGCCCGCGCTCGAAGGGATCATCCTTCGCCTGCTCGAGAAGCGCCCGCGCGATCGGATCGGCTACGCGGAGGACGTCGCCGCGATGCTCGCGCCGTTCGCCGATCCCGCGCCCGCGCGCGCGAGCCGCGCGCCCGCGCCGCGCTCTTACGTGTATCGCCCCGAGCTGGTCGGCCGCGCGGAGGTGCTCGCGGTGCTCGACGAGCCCATCACGCGCGCGCTCGAAGGCAGGAGCGGGCGCGTGTTTTTGGCGGGCGAGAGCGGCGCCGGCAAGACGCGCGTTCTCAACGAGGTGGGCAAGCGCGCGCTCGTCCGCGGCCTTCGCGTCATCACGGGATCGGGCGCGGCGGGCGGGCGCGCGTCGGCGCTCCAGCTGTTCCGGCCGCTCCTGCGATCGATCGCGATCACGTGCGAAGGATCGCGCGCGCTCAGCGATCGCCTCGTGGGCCCGCGCGGCAAGGTGCTCGCGGCGTTCGAGCCCGATCTCGGCAAGCTCCCGGGCCAGTCGATGATCCCGGAGCCCCGCGCGCTCACCGCGCGCGCGGCGCGCGAGCGGCTCCTGCGCGCCGTCAAAGGCACGCTCGAAGCGCTGTGCGCGACGTCGCCCGCGCTGCTCCTCCTCGACGATCTCCAGTGGGCCGACGAGCTCTCGCTCGACGTGCTCGATCTGCTCCAAAAAGAGCCGATCGCGGGCCTCTCGATGATCGGCGCGTACCGCAGCGAAGAGGTGCGCGATCACCTCACCGCGATCACCTCGGAGCCGAGCGCGTCGCGCGTCGCGCTGGGCCGCCTCGACGACGCGTCGATCGCGCAGATGGCCGCGGGCATGCTCGCGTGCGAGATGCCGCCGCGCGCGCTGATCGACAAGCTCGTCACGACCGCGGACGGCAGCCCCTTCTTCGTGACGGAGTACCTGCGCGCGGCCGTCGACGGAGGGTGGATCACGCGGGACGCGTCGGCGCCGGGCGCGTGGCGGATCGACGGCGCCGCGCTCGACGCGCTGCCGTCGTCGCTCGGAGAGCTCATCGAGCGGCGCCTCTCCGCGCTCTCTCCCGAGGCGCGCGGGCTCTTCGAAGCCGCGTCGATCCTCGATCACGAGCCGCAGAGCGGGCTGGTCCTCGCGACCGCGGCGCTCGAGGAGGGCGTGGGGATGGACGCGATCGAGGAGCTCGTCGCGCGCGCGCTGCTCGAAGAGGCCGGCGGTGACAGGCTCCGCGCCGTCCACGCGAAGCTCCGCGAGGCCGCGCACGACAAGCTGCCCGAGCGCGATCGCCGCGCGCTGCACCGCCGGGCGGCGCAGCTGATCGAGGCGCAGCCGGATCTCGTCGCGGGCGCGTCGATCCACGCCGAGCTCGGGCGCCACTGGCTCGAAGCGGGGGATCTGTCGCGCGCGCTCGACGCCGTGGAGCGCGCCGGAGAAGAGGCGCTCGGACGCGCCGCGCACGCCGAGGCGATCGCGTGGCTCGATCGCGCGATCGCGATCGCGGCGTCGATCGAGGCGGACGGCGAGGCCGTTCCGCAGAGCCGGATCGCGCGCTACGAGCGGCTGCTCAGCGAGGCGCACTGCGCGCTCGGCCGGATCGACGACTCGGGCGATCACGCCGCGCTCGCGCTCGCCGCGCTCGGACACGCGCTCCCGTCGTCGCGCGCGGGGTGGGCGCTCTCGCTCGCGTCGGAGCTCGGCGAGCAGATCAAGGAGCTCGCTCGATCGAACCTCACCGGGGCGCTCCGGGATCCGGCGCGCGACCCGCGCGCGCGCGAGGATCTCCGGGAGGCCGCGCTCGCCGCGTCGCGCGTCGCGTACCGATCGTACTTCGACGAGAAGGCGCTCGAGCTCGTGGCGGCGTCGCTCGCCGCCGTGAACTTCGCGGAGCGATCGGGCGGCGAGGGCCTCGTCGCGTTGCCGTACGCGCAGCTCGGTTATTTGGCGGGCGCGCTCGGCTTCGGCGGCGTGTCGTCGGTGTACTTCGATCGCGCGCGGAGGAGCGCCGATCCCGCGGCGGGATCGCCTGGGCTCGCCGAGGTGCTGGTGCACGAGGCGCTGCTCCACGCGAGCGAGGGCCGCTTCGCGCCCGCGATGGCCACCCTCGATCGCGCGCTCGACGAGGCCACGATCGCGCGCGACACGCAGCAGCGCGAGTCCGCGTGGATCATCCAGACGCACGTGCTCTTGTGCGCGGGCGCGCTCGATCCCGCGCGCCTCGCGGCCGAGCGCCTCTACACGTCCGCGACGACGCGCGCGAACACCCAGCACCGCATCTTCGGCCTGTTCGCGATCGCGCGCGCGCTGATCCGGCAAGATCGCTGCGACGAGGCGCGGCCGCTCCTCGCCGACGCGCGCGCCCTGCTCCGCGAGCGCCCGGACGATCTGCTCTCGAAGGGCGTGTGCTTCGGCCTCTCCGCGCTCGCCGAGCGCGACCGCGATCCGAGCGCCGCGCTCTCGCTCGCCAACGCCGCGATGGAGACCATCGAAGCTCGCCGCCCTTCGGCGCTCTCGCTCGTCGACAGCTTCGAGAACGCGGCCGAGGTGTACCTCCGCCTCCGCCGCACAGCCCAGCGCGAAGGCCGGAGCGTGCCCGCCGCGATCATGAAGCGCTGCGAGGCCGCGGGCGCCGGCCTCCTTCAATCGGCGTTGGTGTTCCCGATCAGCCAACCTCGATGGTTGCTCTACCTGGGGCGTGATCAGGCGCTCCGCGGCCGCCCCCGGATCGCCGAGAGGGCGCTCCTCGCCGCGCGCCACAGGGCCCGCACGCTCGGCATGCCGTACGAGGCAGACGAGGCCGAGCGCCGGCTCTCCGATCTCATGTGATCTTCGACACGAGGGCTCTACGCAGATCCCGAAGCGCAAAGCCCTCTTCTCATCGCCGTTGTCAAGGAGACGTATCGACATGATGCAAGACACCAAGATCCCCGCGGCGCCCGCGGGAGGTAAGAAGAGGAGAATCGCCGTGTTGGGAGGCGGGATGGCCGCGCTCACCGCGGTCTTCGAGCTCACCAGCGTTCCCAATCACCGCGAGCTCTACGACATCACCGTGTATCAAATGGGCTTTCGTTTGGGCGGCAAAGGCGCGAGCGGGAGGAACGCCGCGCACGGCCAGCGCATCGAAGAGCACGGCTTGCATATCTTGATGGGCTTCTACGAGAACGCGTTCAGCGTGCTCCGCCGCTGCTACGAAGAGCTCGACAGGCCCGCCGGCGCCAAGCTCGCGAGGGTCGAGGACGCCTTTACGCCGCACAACGACCTCGTCGTCGCGGAGGACGTAAAGGTGGAGCACGTAAACGCCAATGACCAAAAGAGACGTTGGGAGCTTTGGCCAATGAGGTTCCCGCCCACCCCGGGCCGGCCCGGCGATCAGGTCGGGGAGACCTCCGAACAATCCTCGTGGGACTACTTGAAGAAGCTCATCGTGTGGGCGGGCAAGACCCTCCGTGACGCGGGCGATCTCTTGCTCTTCGACGACGAGGTGAGCGCGGACAAACGTTTTCTGGCCGGCGTCTTTGGGAGGTTCGGATTCGAGACCACCGCGACGCGGGAAGAGGAGCGCCGCGCGATCGAGGATCTGCTCAAAAACCCTATGAGGCCGCGAGAGGACGGCTTCGAGGGCGCCATCCCGATCTCTCCCTTTACGTACCTCGACCTCATCGAGCGCGCGTGCAAATACGATATCCGCAATGAGTTTGTCATCGTGCTGCTCGAAGAGACGCGCAAGGCGCTCTTCGAGCGCGCGGGCGATCGCCTCGACTCGACCCCTGTTCGAAGGGTCGTGCTCCTCTTGGATCTGGCGCTCACCGTGCTGATCGGCGCGCTGCGCGACAGCGTCGATCTCGCGGCCGACGGGTGGTTCTCCATCGACGGGCTCGATCTGCGCGAGTGGCTCATGCGGCACGGCGCGCACGAGCGGACGCACCAAGGCGCGCTCGTCCGCTCGCTCTACAACCTCGCCTTTGCGGGCGCGACCAAGGTCGCCGCAGGGACGATGATCCACGCGACGCTTCGCATCTTGTTCGACTACAAGAGCGGGGTCTTCCAAAAGATGAACGCCGGGATGGGAGAGACGGTGTTCGCGCCGCTCTACCTCGTGCTCGCGCGGCGAGGCGTCAAATTCGCCTTCTTCCACCGCGTCGACGCGATCGAGCTGGATGAGACCAAAGGCGCCGTCGGCCGCGTGAAGATGGGCGTGCAGGCCACCATCAAAGAGGGTGACTATCAGCCGCTCGTCGACGTGGGCGGGCTCCTCTGCTGGCCCACGGAGCCCCTCCATGAGCAGCTCGTCGAGGGCGGCGCGATCCGCGCGGGCGGGCACAACCTGGAGTCGTTCTGGGCCTCGTGGCCCGACGTCTCCCAACACGTCATCGAGCGAGGCAGAGACTTCGACGACGTTATCTTGGGCCTCTCGATCGGCGCCTTCCCGTTCGCGTGCAAAGACATCATCGACAACGTCCCTGCGTTCCGCGACATGGTCGATCACGTCAAGACCACCCAGACCCAAGCGGTGCAGCTCTGGTTCAAAGGAGATCTCGAGAGCCTCGGGTTCGTGGGCGAATCGCCGGTGCTCGACGCGTTCGAGAGCCCCTTCGACACGTGGGCGGACATGAGCCACCTGCTCGAGCTGGAGCGCTGGGGGGAGGACCCGCCCAAGAATGTCGCTTATCTGTGCAGCCACCTCGAAGACGACGAGCCCGTGCCGCCCGCCGCGGACCATGAATATCCCGTGAGGCAGCGCGCGAAGGTGAAGAAGAACGCGCTCCAATGGCTCGACGAGCACGCGCAAACGCTCTGGCCCAACGTCGGCAAACCCTTCGATTGGTCGCGGCTCGCGGGGTCGGGCGACCTCGACGGACACTATTACCAAGCGACGTATTGCCCGTCGGAGCGTTATGTCCTCTCCGTGCCGGGGAGCACGCAATACAGGCTCCGCGCCGACGAGTCGGGCGTCGCTCATCTCTTCTTGGCAGGAGACTGGGTGAGGACCGGGATGAACGTGGGGTGTTTGGAGGCCGCCGTCATGGCGGGTATGCAAGCCTCCCGCGCCATCGGCGGTCACCCCGGCGTCATCCCGGGGGACGCGCGCACGCCCAGCGAGCGCCCCGGGCCGTTCTCCAGTTGAAGAGCTGTTAGTCTAAGGGGGCCCGGCCTCGATGGCGCGGCGATAACGGTCTCTCCTCCGGGGCTCACGGAGGATCTCGTACGCCTCGTCGAGCACCTCAATCAACGTGCGGAGGTCCGGGCCCAAATCGGCGGTCGACGCGGTGAGCACGCGCGAAGGCTCGAACGACCGGCGAAGCTCGATGTACGCGCGACGCACCTCATAGCCGGTCGCGTCGCGCGACACGCCGAGCAGCGAGAAATAATCCCCCTCCTCGACGAGCGAGAGCCGCGCGCGGACGCGCTGCCGGAGCGCCTCGACGTCGAGCGGATCCACCTCGGATCGAGGCGCGTCGTCGGGCAGCGAAGGCGTGAGGATCTCGATCACCGCGAGCGCCGAGAGCGCGGCCAGCACCGGCGCGATCTCGGAATCGGGGTCGGTCATGAGCTCGCCCACACGCTTACCCGCGGCCCTCCGCACCAGCTCCTCTTCTTCGGGCTTGAGCGCGCACTCGATGAGCAGCGACGCGCGCGATCCTTCGGCGATCCTCGCGTTTTTTCCGCCGAGCCGGCGCAGCGCTTCGGCGGGCGGGATCACGCGGCGCGCGGCCTCGACCACGACCTCTGCGCCGGTCGAGCCTCCAAACACCGAGGGCTCGGCGCGCAACCTCCCCGGCGGTTCGGGCTCGAGCGCGGCGGTCCCTTCGTCGAGCCCGATGGCCTTGCCGATGATCCACTCGGCGTGCGCGCGCAGCACCGGCCAGAGGTCCTCTTGGCCGAGGTGCCCGTGCGCGATCAGCGCGGCGCCCGCGTGTCGCCCAAAAGGCTGGATTTTGGCTGCGATCCGCGCGCCGACGTCCTTCGGCAAATCCCCGCGGCCGACCAAGAACGCGACGAGCGTCTCGTCGTCGGAGGCGGATCCGGCGGTCAAGATGTCGCCGTCTTGGAGCACGATGCGGCGCTTGACGCGCTCGGTCCCGAGCGCGAGCGCGCCGGACCAACGGCTCCCCACCGCGCGTGCGATCGCGCGGAGCGCATCACCTTCGGCGGCGAGCACGTCGATCGTCCCTTCGTTCGCGGGCGCCGCGGCGCGCGGAGGCGCGGGTCGCTCGATCGAAGGTCGCTCCATCGACGGTCGCTCGATCGAAGGTCGCTCCATCGACGGTCGCTCGATCGACGGAGGCACAATCGGGGCTTTCATCTCGCGCCACGCGAGCGGGGACGGGCGCGCGGGCAGCGTGTCGTCGAACCGCGCGGAGCGCCGCGCGATCTCATCGAAGCTCGGCGTCGGGCTCGTGGGAGCAGGTCCGATCTCGATCGCGGGAGGCTCGGACGCGCGATCCCGCAGCCTCCCGATCGTGGTGTCCTGAGGCTCCTCCGCCGACGTCCCGAGCTCCATTCGCAGGCTGCCCATCGGCGGTGGCTCGGTCGGCACGGGCGGCGGGATGTCGGTGGGCGAGCCCGTGAGCTCCGCGCGCGGCTCCTCTTCGCTCTTCGAAGGCGTCACGAACGCGACCACGCGCGGCGGTTGCGGCGAAGGATCGAGCCCGGTCACGCGCGGCGCTTCGTTGCGCGTCCCTTGCGTGCTCGCGGTGCGCGCCCCCGTTTGCTGCACGGATCCCGCGGCCGGCGTGCCCATCCCGTTCAAGCTCGATCCCGTCGCGTCGTCGTCTTCGAGCGGCTCGTCGAGCGCGGCGAGCAGCTCTTCGGGGACGAGGACGTCGGGCCCTCCATCGGGCGACGGGATGCTCGAAGGGTGGCTGTGACGCGCCGCCTGCGAGAGATCCAAGGGGCCCACGCGCTGCTCCGCGGCCGCCAAAATCCGCGCGAGATCAGGGCTCAAATCGGGGACGTCGACCTTGGGGAGCAGCGACGCTTCGTTCGGCATCGGCGGCGCGAGCTCGCGCGGATCGGGGATGCTCGGCATCTCCGACAGCGGCGGCGCGTCGCTCGGGAGCCGGATCGAAGGGATCGGCGCGGTGGTGGGCTTGGGCGGCGCAGCGGTCTTGGCCGCGGGAGGAGGCGGCTCCGCGAGCTCGCTGATCTTGGCCTCGAACGCGTCGAGATCGATCGGCTTCGGGAAACACCGGCCATCCGCGCGCGTGACGCCGAGCTCGGCGGCGTGCTCGAACGCGCCGACGATGATGAGGTCCGGCAGGTTCGCGATCTCGCGCAGCCTCGACACCGCGGCGAGCGCGCCCGGCGCGTCCACGTCGATGACGAGCACGTCCGGCGCTTCGGTGAGCACGCGCGCGGCGAGCAAGCCGAGCGGCGCCTCGACCACGACGTACCCGCGCGCGCGAAGGCGTGACGTCACCGCCGGCCCGTCCGGCGGCGGTACGGAGACGAGGATCACATCACCCCGCCCATAGAGGTTGTCGGGACCTTCGCCGATCACGTGGGGCCCGCATCTTTCGGCGAACCGATCAGCCTGTCAACGCCGCGTCCTCGGCAAGACCTTTACCGATCGAAGCGCGACCCGATCCACTCGCCGATCCGAGGCACCTTGGGCGCGGCGATCACGAGCAGCACGAGCAGCCCCGCGAGCAACAGCTCCTGTTGGGACACGCCGAACATGCCTCTCTCCCTAGCGCGAGCGAGGAACGGGATTGTGTTCTATTTTTACAGAACGTACCATGGAGCCATGAGCGCGGAGAGCACGGCCCAAACGAGCAACGCTGCGCGTGAGGCGAGGCGCGCCGAGATCCTCTCCACCATCCCTCCGTGGTACCGGCCGGGGGTGCACTTCGCGGTGCCCGCGGTGATCGGGTTCGGAGTGATGGTCGCGGCGATCCTTCAAATCCACGATTTGCGCCCGATTCAGCTCTTGGCCGTCCCTCTGACGATCCTTGGCGGGCTCGGCTTCGAGTGGCAGGTTCACAAGCTGGTGCTCCACCACAGGTTGCCTCTGCTCGAGACACTGTATGTGCGTCACGAGCTGGAGCATCATGTGGTGTTCACCGCCGATGACTTTCAGATGAGGAGCCCGCGCGAGACGCGCCTCGTGCTCATGCCCGCGTACGGCGTGGTGCTCTCGGGCCTCGTCGACACGCCGTTCGTGCTCTTGCTCCGCGCGCTCGTGTCGTCGAACGTAGCGTTCCTGTTCCTCGCCACGTCGATGGTCTTCTTCCTCACGTACGAGTGGCTGCACCTCGCCTATCACATGCCAAGCGACAGCTGGGTCGGCAAGCTGCCTTTGATCGCGACGCTGCGCGAGCACCACCAAAGGCACCATGAGCCGCGCCTCATGAAGCGATGGAACTTCAACGTTACGATCCCGCTCTTCGATTGGATTCACGGCACCGTGTGGTCCAAAGAGCGGGAAGAGGCGCGCGCCGCGCAGAAAAAACAGCGCGCGGCGGCGTGACGGCGCTCTACGTGGCCTTCAGCGCGCTTTGATCATCCCGCTTGGGGAGCTTGGGCCAAGGCATCGTCGAGATCACGAATCCAGTGATCCACGTCGCCACGAAGATCAGCCCGAACGGCAGCCACGTGGCCGCGAAGCTCCGAAACATCGTGAGATCCCCGAGCGCGGCGGCGAGCCCGGCGTCGAGCAGCGCGACCATGGCGGCCCACGTGAGCGCCACCGGCAAGGGCTCGCGGGCGCCGCGGGCGCGGAAGTAACGAATCGCAAGGACCGTAAAGGCCATCGGCGCAAACACCGCATGAACCGCGGTGACCAACCCGACGGGCGCGATCTTCCAGAGGGCTCCGATCACGAACATGCATTGCAGCCAGCCGGCCACGCCGTACGCCGCCAAACGAGGGATCGAGCGCGCAGGAAAATCGACCGGCTCGCGGGGCTTCGCCGCCGGGAGGGCGCGCGCCACGTCGGTCGCCCACGCGCGGATCTTCTCGGGGTTTCGCCAATCACCGCTGTTCGTCTTGGCCATCGCCGCGGCCGGGAACCCCTTTGCGTCGGCGGGGAGTCGCCCGCCGAACGTGGCGTGACCGCAGGCGCCGATTCGATCCATCAACACGCCGACCTGGGGGGCGGGCGGGATATCGGTGCTATCGGCGGAGTCGTCGAGGGGGCCGCTCGAGAACAGCCACACAGGGATATGGCGGAGCGGGGCCACGTTCCTCTGCACGAGGCGGCGCGCGTCATCGTGCCATCGATTGGCATAGAGGGCTCCGCCGATGATGGCCGCATCATATGCCTTTACGTCGTGCACGTCGGAGGCGCGCTGGAGGGAGACGGCGAGCCCCTCGCGCTCCAGCGCTTCACCGATGATCCTCGCGATCCCCTCCGTGCCTCCGAGCTTCGTCCCCCACGAGACGAGGACCCGGAGAGGGCGCGGCCCGTTGTTCTCTTGGGTGCTCATGCCCGGGTGCGATGCAAGCGATAAACCACGCTGCGGAGCGCGCCAATCGCGCGGCAAACAACGTTGTCGCGCGCGGACGCATCGTGCAAAACGCTCTCCCCCGCGCACCCTGTTCGCGCAGCACAAAACGAAAAACGCGAGGCGTCGTCGCCTCGCGTTGTGGTTGCGCGGGTAGGATTTGAACCTACGACCTTCGGGTTATGAGCCCGACGAGCTACCAGGCTGCTCCACCGCGCGAGGGGCAACCTACTCGGCGGCATTCCGTTGTCAAGAATTCTCTTTCGCGCGCTCAAGAAACATCAGCCACGGAGCGCGGGCGGGATGAGCAACGACGGCGCGCCGCTCGACACGAGCCAGAGCTGGTGCGCCGCGCGCGTCGCGCCGATGTGCAGCAGGTAGCGCGACTCGTCGTCCTCCGGGTACGTCGACGCGTTCACGTCGACGAGCACGACGTAGTCGTATTCGAGGCCCTTCACCTGCCGGATCTCCGTCACCTCGACGCCCGGCTTGAACGCGAACTCGTAGTGCCTCACGCGCCGGAGGTGCGGGATCTCGGCCATCTTGAGCGCGTCGTAATACGCGTCGGCCTGCTCGATGTGCCGCGCCAAGATCGCGACGGTCGCGCGCGGCTCCCGTGTGAAGAGCGGCCGGAGCGCGTCGGCCAAGAACGCGACCGCCGCGCCTTGGCTCGGGAAGTGATGGTGCTCGACGGGCGCCCCGGTGCGCGGCGCGAGGGGCGGCGTGGGATCGGCGAGCGGGCCCAAGATCGCGCGCGCCACCTCGAGCACCTCGCGCGTGGATCGGTACGCGATGCGCAGCGGCTCGACGTCGACGCGCGAGCCGTGTTTGCCCGAGAGCCCGAGATCGTCGAGCACGTCGCTCCAGTTCTTGAAGCCGGAGTCCACGTGGAGGCGCTGGGCCGTGTCGCCCGCGAACGTGACCGAAGGCAGCGGCACGGGCGAGCCGTGCACCTTGTGCTTCTGGACCATGTCGAGGAGCACCGCGAGATCGATCGGCGCGAGGTCCTGCGCCTCGTCGACGAAGAGATGCTCGTAGACGAGCACGCCCTTGCCTTTCTTGATCTCGCCGCGAATGAGCTGGTATGCGCGCACCAAGAGCGCGTCGTCCTCGTGGTCGAGCGTCGCGTGATCGTCGGGGCCGATGGCGCGACGATCCGCGCCCATCCCGTCCTCGTCATCGTCGTCGGGGGGCTCTTCGGCCATCGCCGCCCTGCGCTCCGCGCGATCGCCCGGATCGAGCTCGAGCACCGCGGGGCAACGATCCGCGCACCAGCGCCACGCGCGCTTGACGAGCTCGGGGCCGAAGTCGGGATCGGGCGTCTCGGCGAAGGCCGCGAGCAAGCCGTCGAGATCGGTCAAGAGCTCGGCCCAGAACGCGAGCACGCCGTGTGAGTCGCGGCGCGCGCGCGGGCTCGACGCGTACTCCTCGGCGCGCTTGTTGAGCAGGCGCAGGAGCACGGGGTGCGTCTTGAGCCGCGTGACCACGCTCGGCGTGCTCTCTTCGCGGTGCGCTTCGAGCCAGCCGAACGTGCGCTTGCGGAGCTCGGCGATCCACTCGCGGTACGTCTCGATGGTGAGCCCGTCGAGCCCGAGCGCGGGGATGATCTCGCTGATGTACGCGCGGAGCGCGGGGCTCCCGACGACGATCAACATCTTGTCGGGCGTGAAGCGGCCCTTGCCGTTGTACGCGAGGAACGCGATGCGATGGATGCCGATGGTGGTCTTGCCGCTGCCCGCGCCGCCCTGGATCACCACGATGCCCGAGTCGGGCCGGGAGATGAGGTCGAACTGGCGAGGATCGAGGAGCGCCGCGATCTCGGGGAGGTGCCTGTCCTCGCGCGCCGCGAACGACGCGCCGACGCCGAGCGATCCCTTCATGTCGTCGGGCCGCACCGCGGTGCCTTGCCCGCCCGCGAGCTCGCTCGCGCGCAGCGCGAGCGCGCGCCAGCCGCTCTCGCTCTTGACGAACGTGCCCTTGGGCGACGCGATCCGGTAGAGCTGGCCGTTCTCGATGGTGACCGTGCGGCGCGCGAGGATCTTGCCCTCGACGTCGCGCTCGCCGAACGTCTCCTCGTAGTCGGCGCCCTCTTCGTAGCGGTAATAAATCTGGCTCACGGGCGCGTGCCGCCAATCGACGATGCGCACGCCCGCGGCGCCGTCGACGAGCGTGGTCTTGCCGATGAGCACGTCGCGATCGGCGCGGCCCTTCTCGCGCAGGCGGAGGTGACCGAAGTACGGCGAGCGAGGGTCCACGGGCTCGACCACGTTCTCGGCCCTGCGCGCCGCGATGCCCGCGATGCGCTCCATCTGCTGCATCAACGCGGGCACGTCCTCGAGCCGGCTCGCGGCGATTTGATCGCGCAGCGAGAGGAGCTGCTCCTCGTAGTCGGCCGCGGGCGGCGGCCTCGACGGGGTCCGCGAGGCGAGGTAAGAGCGCACTCGATCGAGCAGCGCCTCCTCTTCGTTCACGATCGAGAGGTCGTTGGTAGCGCTTGGCTCGGTGCGGGAAGGGTTCGGAGGCACGGCGTGAAACATCCGGTCAAAAGAGCGGCGGGCGGGTATGGCGCATCCCTCGCACGATCGCAAGGCTGACATGGCGGGCCGCACGCGCTTTCGTTTCGGCCGCGCAGCCCGCGTCGCCCTCGCGGCGCTCGCGATCGTCGCCGCGGTGCTCGGCGGCGCGTACGCGTGGTTCCGCCTCCGGCCGCCGCCTTCGCCCGTCACGCGCGACGTCTTCGAAGGCGTCCATTACGAGCGGCGCATCCTGCAAGGGCAGCGGCCGTCGGTCGTACACGTGGTCACGATCGACGTGGGCACGCCCGGCATCGGCTTCTTCGTCACGCCGGGCGACCCGAACCAAGAGCTGCCGCTCAAGGCTCGAACGACGTCTCAGTTTCTTCGAGAATTCAAGCTCCAAATTGCGATCAACGGGGACTTCTTCACGCCTTGGTATTCGAAGGGCCCGCTCGACTACTACCCGCACGCGGGCGATCCCGTCGCCGTGGACGGCTACGCGGCGTCGGACGGCGTCGCGTATTCGAAGAACGACAAGAGCGCGATGACGCTGAGCATCGGAGCCGATCAAAGGCCGAGCTTCACGCTGCCGCGCCACCTCGCGCGCCACGCGATCTCGGGCGAGGTCATCATCCACGAGGGGGACTTCTCCGCGGTGATCCAGCACGGCAAGGGCGTCGAGCCGCGCACCGCCGTCGCGATGAACCGCGACGAGACCAAGCTCTACTTGCTGGTGATCGACGGCCGGCAGCACCGCTACTCGCAGGGCCTCTACATGCACGAGATGATGGGCGTGCTGCGCAGGCTCGACGCGTACAACGCGATGAACCTCGACGGCGGCGGATCCTCGGTGCTCGTGATGGAAGGCGAAGATGGATCGTCCACGATCGTGAGCTCACCGATCCACAGCCGAATTCCAGGCCGGGAGCGGCCTGTCGCCAATCACCTCGGCGTGTTCGCCAAGCGTCAAACGTCGGGCAATCGGCCGCTCCCGTAGTCGTTGACCTTGGCCACCATGTACCAGGGCCGCGACGACACGACGCTCGCGGGGTACGCGATGATCAGGATGCCCGTGGAGATGATGAGCAGCACGAGCTGCCACGTGTCGATCGCGGCGCCGCGCCCGAGCATCGCGACCGACCAGATGGTCGACGCGCGCGTGATCGGCACCTCCGCGCACTCGCCGCGCTCCGCGCACTCGAGCAAGAACTGGCTGCACTCGTCGGTGATGATCTCGCTCCCGACGCGCGCGCTCACGTTGTAGCGGGGCGACCAATAGCCCTTCTGGTTCTTGGGCTTGACCCACACGAACCAGCGCTCGGTCGAGACGACCTTGGCCATGCTCGTCTCGCCCTCGATGAGGAGCACCTGGTACGGCAGCGTCACGAACAAGAACATCACGGAGTAGACGATCGCGATCGCGATGGCCCAGCCCCGGTGGAAGCGCGATCGCGAGGCCTCGGTGTTGCCGGGCAGCTCCGTCGAGATCGTCATGCGACCGCCGCGCGGAGGCCGCATCACCGGCTCCGCGCCCGAGCCTCGGTACGCGGACGCGGGCTTGTGCGTCGCGAACATGTCGCCCGTGACGTGGACCTCTTCGCCGGGCGTCACCTCGGCGACGCGCCGACGCATGTCGCGCGCGACGACCTCGACCTTCGAGAGATCGTCGCGCACCGCGACGCGCTCGTCGGGCTCGACGCGCACGCGCGATCCGTCGGGTCTGCGCACGAGGAACGGCCGCGCGACGACGGTCCGATCGACCTCGCTCCACGTGTGGCTCCAACCGTTCTTGTTCTTCTGTTCGGTGCCGTGCTGCGCGATCACGACGCGCACGGGCGGCGTCGGATCGTTCGGATCCGGCTCGACCACGCCGAGGATCACGGAGGGGCCGTCGGTGAGCCGCGCGTTCGGATCGAAGGCCGCGACCGCGCGCGCGCGCCTCCGGTGCGCGATCATGTAGGCGATCGCGGCGCCGAACATGAGCGCGTACGGGATGTTGAGGAACAGGTTCACGAGCACGTGGCTCGCGGTCGACGTGTGGCGGTGCTTGCCGTTGATGAGGTCGTCCGAGATGGTGCGCATGTTGCGCGCCGCCGACGGCTTCGCGACGAAGGGCTTGATGGGGTCGTGCCGATCGTTCCCGCAGCCAAAGGCCGAGAGCGAAGCGACGAGCGTGAGGAGGAGGAGCGCGCGGTTCACCGCGGGGATTGTTTCATCCGCACGCGGAGAAGGCTACGCGCGCCTGCGCCTGCGCGAAGCAGCGAGGCCGAGCGCGGCGATCGCGCCGAGGAGCGCGGCGCCCGAGATGGGCTCGCCGCCCGGAACCGTGCATCCGCACCCGCCGCCTTCACCGCCGCCGCCGCCTCCGCTCCCGCCGCCGCCTCCCGCGCCGGTCGACGACGAGCTGCCCATCGACTGCTCGGTCGCCATCGTGAACGCTTTGTACGCGCCGTCGGTCTCGCCCGCGCTCACGATCATCACGTACGCATCGGTCGCGCCTTGAGGCACGTCGACCGCGGCCGTGAACGTGCTGCCTGCCGCCGTGGGATCGACGACGATGACATCGTCGGTGGTCTTGAGGGGCTTGTACGTAAACTCGATCGGATCGGGCGAGAAGCGAACGAGCACCTTGGGCGCGAACGGCGTGCCGCCCATGCCGAAGCCGCCCGAGCTGATGTTGACCTTGGTGAAGCTCGCGTTGAGCTTGACGGTGTTCTCCGGCAGCTTGTGGTGGAACTGCACGACGCCCGGCGTCCAACCGGTCTGCGCGGCGCCCGTCGTCTGCGTGCCGGGCGCGAACCACAGGTTCGAGAGCGCCTTCGGTCCGTTGAGCGTACCGCCCGTGAATTCGAGGATACGCGTGCACTGCGGGAGCACGCCGTGCGCCGTGTAGGCGTTGGTCAGCGCGGTGGCGACGGTCGCGCCGAGCGGCGACGCCGTGACCGCGTTGATGGTGAGGCTCGCGAAGTCTTCGAAGCCGAGATCGCCCGTCGCCGAGCTGTTCATCGCCGCGAAGATCGCCTCGTCGAGCTGGGCTTGTTTGGCCGCGTCGAGCGTCTTGCGGACCTCCCAGAGCGCGCCCGAGAAGAGCGTCGAGTCTTGGTGAACCTCGCCGCCGATGTCTTTGGGGCAGCTATCTTGGTTGTCGAGCGTGCGGATCGCGGTCGAGCCGGGGAAGAAGTCCTGCGACGCGTATTCGCCCACGTCGGGATCGCCGGTGAGCGCGGACGAGAAGTAGTCCGCGAGGCCCTCGTTCATGCCGCCGGGCGAATACGACGCGCCGAACTTATCCATGTGCGGCGTGCCGACGAGCTGCAACGTGGCCTCGACGACCGCGTGCGTGAGCTCGTGATAAACGACGTCGCCGTCGTACGAATAATCGTTCACCGGGCCTTGGCCAAACCACATCGCAGCGCCGTTGAGGCCGAACACCTGCGAGAAGATCGGGTTCGAGGGCGCGAAGAACGCGTTTTGGAACGGCGCGAGCGGCAGGTTCGGATCGCCGAGCTTGGTCGGATCGAGCGTGTCGAAGCCCTGCGGTACGCGCAGGTTGGAGACGGTCGGGAGCGGCGCGCCGTTGTTCAGGTTGAGCGTCGGCGAGAAGGCGCGGAAGAAGTCGTACGCGCGGTTCGCGTGATAGAACATCGACACCTCGGAGAAGGCGTCTTCGGGCTCGTTGTTCGCGCCGGGCGCGATCAGATAATCGCCGTTCACGTCGGCCACGGCCTTCTGCTCCAGGTCACACACGTGGACCGCGAAGCCGAAGAGGTTCTTCACGGTCTTGTTGTCGATGCAGTTCTTCGATTGGACGAGCGCGTTTTCGAGCGTGGTCTTGCCCGCGTCGACGGGCAGGGTCACGTCGATGAGCGCGGGCGACTTGAGCGGGTTGCTCGGGAAGACCTGCGCTTGATTGAGCATCTTGGCCGCGTTGTACGCGAGGATCACCGCGCCGCTCGACGCGTCGACGACGACGACGGGCACGTACGGCGTGCCGGGGATCGCGGGCGGCGCGACCACCCACGTGAGCTTGTTGCCGTCGCCCGTGGGCCAGATCGCGAGCGCCGCGTGCGAGGCGTCCGCGGCGAGCCCGGCGCGCTTCTTCGCGATCTCGGCGGCCTTCGCGGGCGCGACCAGCGGCGTCACGCTGGCCGGCAAATCCCCTTCGACGTGCGCGACCACGAGCCGCGCGCTCCCGTCGCTCTCGAACGTCACCGCGGCGCCGCGCTGCACGACCGGCACACCCATGTGCGCTTGACGGAGCTTGATCACGCGCCGCCCCGACGACAGCACGGTCTCCTTCGCGTGGCCGAGATCCGCGCCGAGCGCGCCCGGCGCCGCCGCGAGCACCGCTGCGCGCGCCGCGTCCTCCCCTGTCGCGTGCGCCGAGAGCTTGGTGAAGTTGCCGCTCGTCTGGACGAGCCCCGGAGTTGCTCCGAGCGCTGCGCCTCCGATAACGAGGGTCGAGATGCCTGCGGACAACGAGGTCAAGAATCGCATGAGGGCCCCTTTCGGCGTGTTGCGAGGCGCATCCTTCGCACGCGAAAAGACCATCCGTCAACGCGTGGAAAATTCCATGTTTACATCATTTGATTACAGCTCGATCACTTGCCCTTCTAGGCTCGCTCGATGAGCGCGCTCGGGGCTCGGCGGCGGGCCGATTGGCCATTTGGGAAACGGTCGTGGCCCGACCGTCAATGGATATAGGTGAAGCGCGCTTTGGTGTCCGAGAAGCCTGTCTTCCCCCACAAACGGAAGAGGATATGGCCTTTGCACGTGTTCTCGTCCACCGTGCCGAAGTCGCGTGAGTCGTCGTGGTAGGTGCGGTTGTCGCTCAGCAAAAACACCTTGCCGACGCCCACCTCGACCCGCTTTCGATCGACGAACTGCTGCTTTTGCACATAGCCGCGGTAGTGCCAGCCGCTCCCCATCTCCACCTCGTCACAAGCGATCTCCTCGTCGGCGCCGGTGGTGGGGTTGGCGATTGGCATCTTGGGCTCGGGGCAGGCGCTCTTGCCTTCATAAGGAGTGCCGTTGACCCGCAGCGCGCGCCCCTCCACCTCGACCACGTCACCCGATCGACCCGCGATGCGCCCGACCACGAAGCGCTTCGGGTCGTCTGGGTCCAAGCAGCGCGCGAGATCGCCGAAGCCCGCTTGCCCGCGGGTCACGATCACGAGGTCGCCGCCTTGGAGCGACGGCGCGAGCGACGCCGAGAAGCGCGCCTCGTCCGGCAGGCGCCACACGTCGAACAGGAAGATGTAGCCGATGAGCCCAAGGATCCCGGTGATCGCGAGGATCCAACCTAGCGTCCTGCCCATCTTGCGCATGCGCGTGATCGTATCACCACACGCCCGCAGGAGCGGCTCAACGTTTGTGTGCGGTGCGCGGAGGCGTGCGGCAATCCGAATATGGGGGCAGCTCGCTCGGGCTCGCGCCGTTCGAGATCTCGTGAGCCGCGGCGAAGAGCTGCGACCAGATGTCGACGCGCGTAAAGAGCGATCGCCCCTCGGTGCGATCGTCTCCATCCATGACGCTCGCGGAGATGACGCCGACGATCCTCCGCCCACCCGTAAAAACAGGGCCTCCCGAGTCGCCGGGGCACACGGAGGCGAGCGCCTCGAAGTGGCTGACTTCGACGAGATCGATGGGTTGAGCCGCGCGGGGGACGCGATGAATTGCGTCGTTCGAGAGCGCGCAATGGCCAAAGCCTTGGATCTGGATCGGGTCTTTGACCTCGGGCGGCGTTTCGAGCTGCACCTTCATGGTGGGCATGCCGATGAGGTGACGCGAGAGCACGAGGATGGCGATGTCGCCGTGGCCCGCGCGATACCCGCACGCGGGAGCGATCACCGCGCGCACCGAGACCTCGCCCCACGGGAGGTAGTCGCCGCCGACCTCGATGCCGAGCTCGTGAGGTGCCTTGTTGCGCTCCAAGAACTTGCCATCTTTGTCGCGCGCGACCACGCAGTGATGCGCGGTGAGGACCTGATCGTCGGCGATGAGCGTGCCGGTGCACGCGACGTCGCCCAAGATGCGGACGATCGCGTCATCGTCTTTGGCGATGGTCACCGGAGGCGTGATGTGAAGCGGCCTCTCCTCGGCCTTCACGCGCGACGCCGGCGTGATGACCTCGCCGCGTTGCTTGGGCTGCGAGCACGCAGAAGCCGCGAGGGTGAGACCAACAGCGAGGAGCGCACGCGTTACGCGCGTGGCGTCCTTGGCGGGAACGGTCGGGCGAGGTCGGGGCTGTTCCACGCGAACGATGCCTCCCACGCTACGGGTTATCAGAGCACCTAGCAAGCGACGAACGCAGGAGCTGCGCCCGGGCTTACTCTCATTCTGGGTGAGACTCCCGAACCTCGACGCTCTTTGAAAAAAAGTAGCGAAAAAAAGTCGAGCTCCCGCACGGCGTGCGCTCAGCGCATCGCGACGAGCCGCACCTCGTGGGTGCTGCGCTCGTACGCGGCCCTTGTTCCTTCGGGGTTCGCGGCCGGATCATCGATGCCCGCCGCGACGACCTGCTCCAAGAACGCGACCTGCCGGGAGGTCTTGGCGAGGAGCCATGTCGCGCACGACCCCGACTCGGCGCACCGCTCGCTCGCGTCGCGCACGACGGCGAGCGCCTCGCGCGCGTGCCCCCGATGAAACAGCGCCCTCGCGTAGACCTCGGCGACCTCGGGCTTGGACCTCACGTACGCCGGCGCCTTCTCGATGACGGCCGACGCGAGCCCCGGCTGATCGCGATCGAGGTACGCCGACGCGAGCCCCGCGATCGCCTTTGCGTCGGGTGACGTCGCCGCGTTCGCTTCGAGCGCCGTGAGCTCGCCCGCCGCGACCTTGCCCACGTCTTTGCGGGGCAACAGCTCCTTCGCCCGCGTCTCCATGCCTCCGAAGGTGGCCATCCAAGCGATGGTGCCGAGGACCAGACCGTTGGCGATGAGAAGACGAAGGCGCATAAGGGGACTGTCCTCCTGGGACCAGGCTCGACGCTCAGACCCCCGGCGAAGTTCCAACGTTTCTTGAACGCTTTGAAATTGAGTGCCCAAAGGTAGGACAACAGCCCTTACAACGTGCCCCCCGACAAATCGATGCTCGTCCCTTCCATCTTGAGCTCGGTGAAGCCGTGCGCGGCGCCGGCGTGGACGTGAAACGCCTCGATGGGACGGGCTTTGGACGCGGGCCGCAGCGTCAACGTGGTCTTCCCTTTGGGCGCCGACCGCGTGATGGCTTGAAGCACGCGGCGGTGGTGGTCGAGCGCCTCGATCGTGATCGCGCGCTGATCCGCGCCCGCGTGGATCGTCACCTCGATACCGCTGTTGAGGTCCGAGAACGTCACGCTCACGGGGACCGGCGGCGGCGCGGGCAACGTGTAGCTCGCGGCCCACGGATCCGAGACGTCGCGGAGCTCCTTTGCGGACTCGTCGTCGAGGCGCTTGGCGAGGGGCCCTTGGTGCTCGTACGCCCGCGCGACAGGCCCGACGACGACGCGCGGAGAGCCGTTCGTGTCGACGACGAAGACACCGAGCCTCGGCGCCGAGGCCCCGACGTACGAGATGACGCCCTTCTCACCGGAGGTGAAGTAATCCGCGATGAAGTCCGCGCCCGCGAGCGCGTCAGTCCGCGTGGGGAAGAGGTCGAAGTACCAACCGGTGTACGTGGGCGGAGCGCTCGTCGCGCCCATGGTCATCTCGAGGATCATCGAGAGGAACCTTTGCTCGTCGGCCGAGAGCGCGCGCCCTTCGAGCTCGCTCGCGGCGATGGATCCGAGCGCGCGGAGGATCTTGGCGGTGCGCGTGAAGTACTCGAACGATCGCGCTTCGTCCTTCGGATCGAAGACCTTGGCCGCGGCGAGCCCCCGCTCCGCGTACGCGACGAGCGCGCGATAGACCGCGGGCGCAGGCTCGACGTACCCATCGGGGATCTCGCAACCCCCTTGATCGTAAGCGTTGCCCGCGATGAGCACCGTGTTGTGCTTGAGCTGCGCGAACGCCGCGATCGCCGAGCCGACGCGCATGTCGGCGAAGGCCTCGGTCTTCATGAACGAGGGGAGCGCGCCGCTCGGACGCTCCGCGAGCGCCAAGGCCGCGCCGAGCCACGCGCTGTAGAGGTCGTTGCTCGACCTTGGCGTTCGCGTAATTTGTCGCGCTTTGTCGAGGTTTTGCGCGAGGAGCGGGTGCGCCGCGATCTCGCCGCCGAGGTGGGCCTTGGCGCGATCGAGGCCGAGCGCATACGCCATCTCGGCGGCGTGAACGACGTGCCGGCCTGGGGTCACGGGCTCGACGAGCGCCTGTGTCGCCGCGGCATCGGCGACCACGCGCGGGCCGAGGAGCGTCGCGATCACCGGCAGCTCGCGCGTGCCTTTGGGCATGAAATGAAGGCGCGTGGTGCGCGTATATCCCTGCCCGATGGCCGCCTTCAATTGGTCGAACGCGTCCGGCGCGCGCAGATCGGCGATGGCGGCGCGCGATCGGATCGACGCGAGGTGATCGAGCGGCACGTCCTCGCGGATCCCTGCGAACGCCGACCACGCGGCGTCCATCGCGCGGATCGCGTCCATCGCGCCCGCGCGCTCGGCGAGGTCCGCGAGCGCGAGCGCGTCGATCGCCTCGCGCGGGGTCTCGCGCGGATCCGCGGCGTCGGTCGAGGCCGAGCTGCGGCTCGATCGCGAAACGAGGTTGAGCTCGACGCGCGCGAGCCACGTCGCGGCGCGGAAATAGCGCGTGAGATCGGGGCTCCGCGTGTAGTGGCCGCGCGGCGTGAACATGGTGAAGTCGACGTACCGATCGCGGCCGAACAGCGGGACCACGGCGAGCGACGCGGCGTCGAGCGCTCGTTTGACGAGCGACGTGGCCTCGGCGTCGCTGCCTTCGAAGGCCGCAGAGACAGGGCGCTCGTCGAGGAGCGAACGCGCGACCGTGAGGTACACGTCGAGATCGCGCGCGACCTCGGGCGGGTAGCTCGGAGCGACCTTTGGCAACGTGCAATGAAGCGCGGCCAGCGTGCGGCCGAGGAGCGGCGCGAGCCTGCGCTGCTCGACGCGCTCGAGCGTGCGATCGTTGCCGATGTAGACGGCGTGGAGGATCGCGTCGACCGAGACGTAGAGCGGCATCTCGGATTGGTAGATCTCGTGGAAGGCGTGCGAATAGCTCGGGAACGTGAGCCGCGCAGGGACGACGAAGCCCGATCGCGCGAGCGCGTCCTGCTCCTTCTTATCGAGGTTGAAGCGCTTCGCGACGCGATCGAGCTGCGCGGGCTTCGAGCGCTTGTCCCACGGCGCGGCGGAGACGACGTTGCCTTTGCCCGCGCCCTTCGCGACGGCGTCCATCGCGCGCGCGAGGTTCGACTCCGACGTGCCACATAGATCGCCCGCGCGCTCAGGCTTCTCGCGCGCGCTCCGCTCGTCTTCGAAATATTCGGGAGCGCCCGCGTCCGGCGGCGCCGCGGCGGGGCACGCCGCAGAGACCGCCGGCGTAGGCGTGAGCGCGAGCGTGGTCGCCGGCGGCGGCGCGACCGGCGGTGGCGGAGCCGGTGATGGCGGCGCTTCGCCG